>NZ_DAISXZ010000004.1:0-67308 GCF_036825565.1 Tepidimonas sp.
CTGGCCAGCTCGGCCGGGTTGCGCTGCGAGCTGTACCAGTAGTCGCGCTGCATGCCATCGCCCTTGCCGGCGATGGGCGACACCGACAGGCTGTGGCGCGAGCTGGCGTAGCCGCCGGCAAAAATGCCCTGCCGCCCGCGCGCCCCGCCGCGCATGTGCTCGGCCCAGAAGTGCGATTGCTGCGCCGAAACCGCCGCGCCCTCGCTGTTGGTGATGCGCGGGCTGACGGCAAAGGCCGCGGCCTCACAGCGCAGCGCCAGCTCCACCGCCTGCTCGGCCGTGATCGGCCACGGGTGGAACAGCTCCAGATCGGGGTAGTCGTTGGCGACGTCGATCTCGTCCGGCAGGCCCGCGGCCGGGTCCTCGGCGGTGAAGCGCGCGATGTCGTACGCCGCCTGAACCGTGCGGCGGATCGCCTCGGCCGAGAAATCCGACGTCGATGCATTGCCCCGCCGCTGCCCCAGATAGACCGTGACGCCCAGCGACTTGTCGCGGTTGCGCTCGACGTTCTCAAGCGCGCCGCAGCGCACCGACACACTCAGGCCGCTGCCCTCGGACACCTCGACACCGGCGTCGGCCACCCCCAGTTGGCGGGCGTGCTGCAGCGCCAGGTCGGCCAGGGCGCGAAACTGTTCTTGCGAAAACTGAAAACCCGGGAGCGCGCCGTCGTTGGCGCGGGGGGGCTTTTTGGAACGGGTGGCTTTCATGTGGCTGGCTATGATACCGGCCATGCCACGCAAGCCACCCAAAGGGTATTTCGTCAAGGGTCACTTCGTCGCCTACGGCAGCGAAGAGGACGCCGAACTCAAGCGTGCCGCGAAGTGGGACGCCGAGCACAGCAAGACCGACCTGAAAAAGCACAGCGCCCACCTGCAGACCGTGGGGGAGCAGTTGTTGACGCTCAAGGCCTCGCTGTTGCAGCGCCTGACCCTGCCCGATGCGCTGCTGGACGCCGTCGCCGAGGCCAAACGCATCAGCGACTTCGAGGGCCGGCGCCGCCAGTTGCAGTACGTCGGCAAGCTGATGCGCCGGCTGGACGAGGACCAGGTCGCCGCCATCGAAGCCGCGATCGCCGAGCAGCACCAGGGCAGCGCCGCCGAGACGCAGCGCCTGCACGAGGCCGAGCGCTGGCGCGAGCGGCTGATCGCCGACGACGCTGCCCTGGACGCATGGCGCGACGTGGAGCCGCAGGCCGACTGGCAGCGGCTGCGCGCCCTGGTCCGCCAAGCGCGCAAGGACGCGGAGGCCCGCCCCGACACGGCCCCCGGCCAGGCGCAGCGCCAGGGCCGCGCCTATCGCGAGCTGTTCCAACATGTGCGCGCCGCGCTCGACGCCCGCGCCGATTCCACCCCCGAATGACCCCGACCATGAGCGCCTTCGATCCCGTCACCATCGGCATCGTCTCCATCAGCGACCGCGCCAGCCAGGGCGTGTACGAGGACAAGGGCCTGCCCGCGCTGCGCGACTGGCTGGGCCGCGCGCTGAAAAACCCCATCACCTTCGTCGAGCGGCTCATCCCCGACGAGCGCGAGCGCATCAGCGACACATTGATCGAGCTGGCCGACCAGGCCGGCTGCAGCCTGATCCTGACCACGGGGGGCACCGGCCCGGCCCCGCGCGATGTGACGCCCGAGGCGACGCTGGCCGTGGCCGACAAGGAGATGCCGGGCTTTGGCGAGCAGATGCGCCAGATCAGCCTGCGCTTCGTGCCCACGGCGATTTTGTCGCGCCAGGTGGCGGTGATCCGCGGACGCAGTCTGATCATCAACCTGCCGGGGCAGCCCAAGTCGATCGCCGAAACGCTGGAAGGCCTGCGCGACGGCGACGGCAAACCCGTGGTGCATGGTATCTTTGCCGCCGTGCCCTATTGCATCGACCTGATCGGCGGACCGTATCTGGAAACGGACGACGCCGTGTGCGCGGCCTTTCGGCCCAAGTCGGCCGTGCGCCCGCCGCGCGCCCCCTGATCGCCTGCCGTGGACAACCCCGCCCCCCACGCGCCGCCCCCCGTGCAGCCGCTGTGGCGCGTCTGGGCAGCGGGCGTGGCAGTGGCGTTTACGCTGGGGGTCCTGGCGCTGTGGGGTGTCGATCGGGCCACTCGCTGGTGGGCTTTGACCGCCCTGACGCGCGAATTCGACACCGAGCGCGCCCGCTCCCAGACGCTGGCGTCGGCCACCGCGACCGTTCTGACCCAGCGGCTGGCGCTGGCGCATGGCGTGGCGGTGAGTTTTTCCCAAGGCGGTGAGGTGCGCGCTCTGCTGCATGCGCTGGCGCAACGCCCTACCCCGCCACCACCCGCGACCGCGGAGCGGCTGCGGCAGTTGGATGCGCGGCTGGACATCGGCGTGCGCGAGCTGGGGCTGGGCCTGATCGCCGTCGCCGACCACGAGGGGGTGGTGGTGGCCGCAGGCGAGCCTCCGGGCGTCCGCTCCTTCGTGGGCAATCGCTACCGCGACGGGCCACTGTATGCCGCTGCCCGCGAGGGACGGTCGGCCCGCATGTTCATGGTCGGCGAAACGACGGGCCGGCGCAGCGTCGTCTTTGCCGAACCCGTGATGGTGGACGGCCGCTTCGTGGGATATGTGGGGGCGTCGATCACGCTGGACGAAGGCGTGCCGCCCGCCGAAGCGAACAACGCCATCGTCAGCGACGCGCACGGCGTCGTGGTGCTGAGCCGTGAGCAGCGCTGGTTGTTCCGGCGGCTGGTGCATGTGCCCACCTGGCCCCCGCCGCCAGCGGAAGGCTGGCCCATCTATGGCGTCCAGCCGCCACGGCTGTGGGCCTGGCAACCGGGCCCACAGCCCGACATCTGGTGGCTGGGACCTGCCAACGAGGGCACACCGGTGCTGGAGACGCGCAGCGACGTTTTCGACGGGCTGCTGCATGTGCATGTGCTGCAACCGGCCAGATGGATGGAGAAAGTGGAACACCAGCGGCGCCTGCTGTTCGGGCTGGGGGCGGCACTGGCGATTGCCGTGCTGACCGTGATGGTGCTGCTGGTGACCGCGCTGTGGCAGGCCCGGCGACACCGCATCGCGCTCGCCGCCATGAACCGCGAGCTGCAGCGACTGGTCATCACCGACGCACTCACCGGCATCGCCAACCGGCGGCGGCTGCTGGAGCTGCTGGACGACGAACTGCGGCGCATGCGCCGCCAGGGCCGGCCGCTGACCGTGCTGTCGCTCGATCTCGATCACTTCAAGCAAGTGAACGACACCTACGGTCACGCCATCGGTGACGCGGTGCTGCAGCACGTCGTGCACAAGGTGCAACAGCAACTGCGGGCGACCGACCATTTCGGCCGCATCGGGGGCGAGGAATTCGCCGTACTGCTGCCGGATACCGGCTTCGAAGCGGCCCAGAAAGTCGCGTGGAAACTGCGCGAGGCGGTCGCCCAAGCCCCGCTGCAGCATCCGGACGGCCCGACGCTGCATGTGACGCTCAGCGTGGGCGGCGCCACCAGCGCGGATCCGGCCAGCACCGCTGCCAGCCTGCTGGCCCAGGCCGACGCCGCCCTCTACGCCGCCAAGGCGGCTGGACGCGACCGGGTTCGCTGGGCCAACGGCAGCGACCTCATTTGCCCACCAGCTGATTGAGCCGCTCGGCCTCGAAGTGCTCGGTCTTGGCGGCATCCGACGGCACGCAATCGCCGCGCTGCGCGCACGCCAGCTTCTCGATGGCCTGCCACAGCAGCGCGATCTGGTGCTCATGGCCGGCGGCGTTGTCGATCAGGCCGCGCAGCGCCTGACTCAGCGGGTCGTCGTTTTGCGTCACGCCGTACGCCGAAAAGCCCATCTTGGCTGCGGCGGCTTCGCGCTTTTCGTCCGTATCGGCCACGATGATGCGCGCCGGATTGCCCACTGCCGTGGCGCCGGCCGGCACCGGCTTGGTCACGACCGCATTGCTGCCGATCTTGGCCCCGTCACCGACGGCAAAGCCCCCCAGAACCTTGGCGCCCGCGCCCACGATCACATTGCAGCCCAGCGTGGGGTGGCGCTTGGCGCCCTTGTAGAGCGACGTGCCGCCCAGCGTGACCCCGTGATAGATGGTGCAGCCATCGCCGACCTCGGCGGTCTCGCCGATCACCACCCCCATGCCGTGGTCGATGAAGACGCGCTCGCCGATGCGCGCGCCGGGGTGGATCTCGATGCCCGTGAGCCAGCGGTTCCAGTGCGAAATCCAGCGCCCCAGCCACTTCCAGCCCGCGTTCCAGCACGCGTGCGCCAGCCGGTGCAGCACGATGGCGTGAAAGCCCGGGTAGCACGTCACCACCTCCCAGCGCGAGCGCGCTGCGGGGTCGCGCTCCAGGATGGCGTCGATGTCGGCTTTGAGGCGTCGAAACATGGCAGGCGGGCGGCGGAGGGATGCAGAGTCTAGCGCCTGCCGCCGCGGGCGGCGGCGATCATCGCGCGCGCCACCCCGCGCAGGATGTGGACTTCGGACTCGGTCGGCGCGGCGCGCTGGAACAGCAGGCGCAGCCGCGGCATCAGCTTCTTGGGCGCGGCGGGGTCCAGATAACCCACGGCGACCAGCGCCTCCTCCCAATGCGCCAGCATGGCCGAGACGGTCGGCGCGTCCGCCGGCGGCTCGGCCGCGGGGCCGCGGGCCCGCGCCGGCGCCGACTCGGCGTCGAAGCCACCCAGCGCCTGCCGCCACTCGTACGCGATCAACTGCACCGCCGCCGCCAGGTTGAGCGAGCCGTAGTCCGGCGCCGTGGGGATGCGCAGACACACGTGGCAGCGGTAGACATCCTCGTTGGCCATGCCGTAGCGTTCGGGGCCGAACAAAAACGCCACCCCGCCCACCTCACCGGCACGGGCGCGCGGCGCCAGCGCGGCCAGATGTTCCCGCGGCGCGGCCGTCGGGGGGCCAAAGTCGCGCTGGGTCATCGCGGTGGCGCACACATGATCCATGCCCCCCAGGGCTTCGTCCAGCGTATCCACCACGCGGGCGCGGGCCAGCACATCCGTCGCGCCGCTGGCCCGCTCGATGGCCTCGGGGCGCTGCAGCACGTCCGGCCAGCGCGGCCGCACCAGCACCAGATCGTCAAAGCCCATGACCTTGAGCGCGCGCGCCGCCGCGCCGACGTTGCCGGCGTGGCTGGGCTCGATGAGGACGAAGCGGGTGGGCGTATCCGGGCGCACGGTTTGGCGAAACGGTGGGGCATCGGTAGAATCCCGCGTATTGTCGCTGCCATCGCGCAGCCCCCGTCGCTCTTGCCCACAATCCATGTCCTCCCACCTCCATCCCATGCTCAACGTGGCCATCAAGGCCGCGCGCGCCGCCGGCGCCCTCATCAACCGGGCCTCGCTGGACCTCGACACCCTGCGCGTCGGCGCCAAGCAGACCAACGATTTCGTCACCGAGGTCGACCACGCCGCCGAAGCCGCCATCATCGAGACGCTGCTGGGCGCTTACCCCGACCACGGCATCTGGGCCGAGGAATCCGGCCGCCGGGAGGGCAAGGGCAAAGGCCGCGCCTTCACTTGGATCATCGATCCGCTGGACGGCACCACCAACTTCATCCACGGCTTTCCGGTCTATTGCGTGAGCATCGCGCTGATGGTGGACGGGCGGCTGGACCAGGCGGTCATCTACGACCCGTCGCGCAACGACCTGTTCACCGCCAGCAAGGGCCGCGGCGCCTACCTCAACGACCGCCGCATCCGCGTGGCCAAGCGCACCCAACTGCGCGACTGCCTGTTGAGCACGGGTTTCCCCTTCCGCCCCGGCGATGCGTTCCAGACCTATTTGCGCATGCTGGGCGACGTGATGCCGCGCGTGGCGGGCGTGCGCCGGCCCGGTGCCGCGGCGCTGGATCTGGCCTATGTGGCTGCGGGCTTCAGCGACGGTTTTTTCGAGACGGGTCTGAGCCCATGGGACGTGGCGGCCGGCGCGTTGCTGGTCACCGAGGCGGGCGGCCTGATCGGCAACTTCACGGGCGAAGCCGACTTCCTGGAACAAAAGGAATGCCTGGCGGCCAACCCGCGCATCTACGGGCAACTGGTGGGGGTGCTGGGCAAGTACAGCAAGTTTGCCCCGGTGCGCGACAAGATGGCACTGGACGGCGAAAGCATCGAAGGCATGTCGCGCGAACGCGCTGCGGACGAGCGCACGGGCGAGCGCGCGAAGGATGATGCGCCCGCCGGCGAAGTGCCGGGCGCCGGCGATGCCCCGTGGTGATCGCTGCGTGACTGGTCCCCGCTGCTGACGATGGTGACGGCCTCCGCGTCGCCCCCCGGTGCCATCGGCGGTGCGCCCCCCGCACCGATGGAGGCGCACACGCCCATGATGGCGCAGTGGCTGCGCATCAAGGCGGATTATCCCCACACGCTGGTCTTTTACCGCATGGGGGATTTTTACGAGCTGTTCTACGACGACGCCCACAAGGCCGCGCGGCTGCTGGACATCACGCTGACCACGCGCGGGCAGTCGGCCGGCGCCCCGGTGGTGATGGCCGGCGTGCCGGTCCATTCGGTGGAGACCTACTTGGCCCGGCTGATCCGGCTGGGCGAGTCGGTGGCCATCTGCGAGCAGGTGGGCGACGTGGCCACCGCCAAGGGGCCGGTGGAGCGGCAAGTGGTGCGCGTGGTGACACCCGGCACCCTAACCGACAGCGAACTGCTGGCCGACAAAACCGATGCGCTGCTGCTGGCCCTGCACGTGGGCGCACGCCGGCGCTGCGGGCTGGCCTGGCTGGCGGTGACCGAGGGCACCGTCCACTTGGCTGAATGCGACTGGGCCGAGTTGCGCGGCTGGCTGCAGCGCCTGGCCCCGCACGAGGTGCTGCATGGCGGCGACCTAGCGCCAGCGGCCGAAGCAGAGTTGCGCAGCTGGCTAGACGCCGCGGCCGCCGCCGTCCGCCCGGCCCTGACGGTGCGGCCCGCCTGGGCCTTCGACGCGGCCCTGGGCCAGCGCAAGCTGTGCGACCAGCTGCAAGCGGCCACGCTGGCGGGTTGGGGGGCGCAAGACCTGCCCGAAGCGCACGCCGCGGCATCGGCGCTACTGGACTACGCCGAACACACCCAGGGCCGGCAACTGGGGCATGTGCGCGCACTGCGCGTGGTGCGACCGCAAGAGTGGATCGAGCTGCCCGCGACCACACGGCGCAACTTGGAGCTGACGCAAACCCTGCGCGGCGAGTCCGCGCCGACCCTGCTTTCCCTGCTGGACACCTGCGCCACCGGCATGGGCAGCCGCCTGCTGCGGCGCTGGCTGCTGGAGCCGCCGCGCGACCGCTCCGTCGCGCGCGAGCGGCTGGCCGCCATCGCCGTGCTGCGCAGCCACGGCCCCGATGACCTGGGCCGCGGCCTGCGCGGCCTGAGCGACGTCGAGCGGTTGGCCGCGCGTATCGCGCTGCGGCAGGCGCGCCCGCGCGAGCTGGCCGGCCTGACCCAGACCCTGCAGCGGGCCGACTACCTGGCCCAGGCGGTGGCGATGCTGGCCGGCGCCCACCCCGCCCCGCTGCTGGAGCGCGTGGCCGCCGACCTGCGCCCGCCGCTGGAGGTGGCGGCGCTGCTGGCGCGTGCGCTGCTGCCCGAACCCGCGGCCCTGATCCGCGACGGCGGTGTGATCGCGCCGGGCTACGACGCCGAGCTGGACGAGCTGCGCGCCATCCAGGCCAACGCCGACGCCTTTTTGCTCGACCTGGAAGCGCGCGAGCGCGCACGCACCGGGATTGCCAATCTGCGCGTGCAGTACAACAAGGTGCACGGCTTCTACATCGAGGTCACGCAGGGACAGCTCGACAAGGTACCGGACGACTACCGCCGCCGCCAGACGCTGAAAAACGCCGAGCGCTTCATCACGCCAGAACTCAAAGCCTTCGAGGACAAAGCGCTCAGCGCCCAGGAGCGTGCGCTGGCGCGCGAGAAATGGCTGTACGAGCGGCTGTTGGACGAGCTGCAACCCTTCGTGCCCGCGCTGGGCACCCTGGCGCGTGCGCTGGCCACGCTGGATGTGCTCGCGGCGCTGGCAGAGCGGTCGCTGACCCTGGACTGGCAGGCCCCCACCTTCGTGCCCGAACCGCGCATCGAAATCCGCCAGGGCCGCCATCCCGTGGTGGAGGCGCGGCTGCAGGAAACCGGTGCCGGCCCCTTCATCCCCAACGACACCGTGCTGGACGCGCGCACGCGGCTGCAGATCATCACCGGCCCCAACATGGGCGGCAAGTCCACCTACATGCGCCAGGTGGCGCTGATCGTGCTGCTGGCCAGCATCGGCAGCCACGTGCCGGCCCAAAGCTGCCACCTAGGGCCGATCGATGCCATCCACACCCGCATCGGCGCCGCCGACGACTTGGCCAACGCCCAGTCCACCTTCATGCTGGAGATGACCGAGGCGGCACAGATCCTGCACAGCGCCACCGAGCACAGCCTGGTGCTGATGGACGAGATCGGCCGCGGCACCTCCACCTACGACGGGCTGGCGCTGGCCAGCGCCATCGCCACCCATCTGCACGACCGCGTGCGCGCCTTCACGCTGTTTGCCACGCACTACTTCGAACTGACCGAGTTCCCCGCGCGCCACCCCGGGGCCGTCAACGTGAACGTCAGCGCGGTGGAAGGCAAAGGCCGGGAGATCGTTTTTCTGCACCAGATCGAGCCAGGCCCGGCCAGCCGCAGCTACGGCGTGCAGGTGGCACGCCTGGCCGGCGTGCCGGCCGCCGTCGTGCAACAGGCCCGGCACACCCTCGCGCAACTGGAGGCCGCAAGCGCGCGCGCGCAGCAGCAGATCGACCTCTTTGCCACCGCGCCCCAGCCCGAACCCACCGTGGCCAGCGAACACCCGGTGCTGCAACGACTGGCCGAGCTGGACCCGGACACCCTGAGTCCGCGCGATGCGCTGGACGCCCTCTACCGCCTGCGGGCGCTGCTGGAGCGGGGGGCTGAGCATGGCCACCTTGGCCCCCGGCCCCAACCCATGCTTCGGTAGAATTGATCGAATTGCCCGCCAGATATACCCACAGGAGTACGGCATGAGCGCCACCGCGTTCGACTTCGAGAGAGCCCGCTTCAACATGATCGAGCAGCAGATCCGGCCCTGGGAGGTGCTCGACGCCAAGGTGCTGGCGCTGCTGGGCCAGATCAAGCGCGAGACCTTCGTGCCGCCCGCCTACCAAGCCCTCGCCCTGTCCGACCTGGAAATCCCGCTGTCACAGCCGGCCGTCGAGGGCGAATGCATGCTCGCGCCCAAGGTCGAGGCCCGCACCCTCCAAGACCTGGCCCTCAAGCCTACCGACAACGTACTGGAAATCGGCACCGGCTCCGGCTACATGGCGGCACTGCTCGGCCGCCTGTCGCGCCAAGTGCTCACGCTGGAAATCAACCCCGCGCTGGCCGAGACGGCGCGCGCCAACCTCGCGCGCGCGGGCGTCGGCAACGTGCAGGTCAAGACCGCGGACGCAGCCGCCGGCCGCTTTGCGCCGTGCGTGAGCGAAGCGCCGTACGACGTCATCGTCTTGAGCGGTTCGGTCGCCGAAGTGCCCGCCGACCTGCTGGAACTGCTGCGCGTGGGCGGTCGCCTGTTCGCTGTGGTGGGCGACGAGCCCATCATGCGTGCCACCCTGGTGCAGCGCACCGGCGAAGCCAGCTACCACAGCGAGCAGCCCTGGGACATCGTGATCCCGCGCCTGCGCAACTTTCCGGAGTCCACCCGCTTCCGCTTCTGAGACCGCCGCCATGGTGCCCCACATCCGCCCCGCGCAACTAGCCGACTGGCTGCGGCAGTGCCGTGCGCAAACCCCGGACGCCGAGCCTATCGTGCTGGACGTGCGCGAGCCCTGGGAATTCCAGACCGCCAGCGTGCGCCCGGATGGCTTCGAGCTGCGGCACATGCCCATGGCCAGCATCCCCATGCGGCTGAGCGAGCTGCCGCGCGAACGACCCATCGCCTGCCTGTGCCACCATGGGGGACGCAGCGCTCAGGTGGCGTTCTTTTTGCACCGGCAGGGGTATGAACACGTCGTCAACATCGCCGGCGGCATCCACGCCTGGGCGACCGAGATCGACCCCTTGATCCCGCAGTACTGACCCGACGGGGCTGCAGGATTCGGCCATTCGTCATATACTCCCGCCTGTATAAACCTCTCCAGGGACTGCACGCCATGCCGAAACTCGCCCCATCCTTGGTGCCCCATCGGCCCGCCGCCCGGATCCTGCGCCTGCCAGCGGCTTTGCTGCTCGGTACACTGGCCGGGGTGGCTGGTGTGGCCCACGCCCAAAGCCTGCAATCGCTGCTGGAAGCGGCCCAGAGCTACGACGCGGCCTACCTGGCCGCCAAGGCGCAGTTCGAGGCCAACCGCGCTAAGGCGGAGCAGGCGCGCGCCCGGGTTCTGCCCTCGGTCGGCCTGTCGGCCGAAGCCTTCGTCAACCGCCGCGACAGCTCCGCCTCGGTACTGGACGACACTTTCAACAATCAGGCCGTGCGTCTGGCGACCATCCAGCCGCTGTACCGCCCCGGCAACCAGTTGGAGGTGGAGCAGGCCCAGCGCTCGCTGCAAGCCGCCGAAGCCCAGTTGCAATCGGTCGAGCAGGATCTGATCGTTCGTCTCTCCCAGGCGTACTTCGACGTCCTGGGCGCGGAGGACACGCTGACCTTCGTGCGGGCGCAAAAGGCGGCCGTCGAGCAGCAGCTCGCCGCCGCCCAGCGCAACTTCGAGGTCGGCACCGCCACCATCACCGATACGCGCGAGGCGCAGGCCCGCTTCGACCTGGTCGTCGCGCAGGAGATCGCCGCCGAGAACGACCTGCGCGTCAAGAAGCTGGCGCTGGATCAGCTCGTGGGCCGCAGCGGCACGCAGCCGTGGCGGCTGCCCACCCCCGTCACCCTGCCCGCGCTGGCCCCCAACGACGTGAACGCGTGGGTGCAGCGTGCGGCAGCCGAGCACCCGAGCGTGCGCGCTGCACAGGCGGCGCTCGATGTGGCCCGGCTGGAGGTCCGCAAGGCCGAAGCGGCCAAGGGCCCAACGCTGGACGCTGTGGCGCAGTACCAGTTCGCGCGCGCGCCGTCATCGGTTGCGACCATCCCCGGGTATCTGCGCAGCCAGACCGCCAGCATCGGCGTGCAGTTCAACCTGCCGCTGTACTCGGGCGGCGCCCTGGACAACCGCGTGAAGGAAACCATGGCGCTGGAAGACAAGGCGCGCAACGACGTCGAGGGCGCCGTTCGCGGTGTGAGCCAGGCCACCCGCGCCGCCTTCTTTGGTGTGCAGTCGGGCTTGGGTCAGGTGCGGGCCCTGGAAGCGGCCGAGGCATCCAGCCAAAGCGCGCTGGAGGCCAACCAGCTCGGCTACCAGGTGGGCGTACGCATCAACATCGACGTGCTCAACGCGCAGAGCCAGCTCTACCAGACCAAGGCCCAGCTGGCCAAGGCGCGTTACGACGTGCTGGTGGGCACGCTGCGCCTGCGTCAGGCGGCCGGGGTACTAAAGTCCGAGGATCTGCAACCCATCAACGCGCTGTTGCAGGCGCGCTGAGGTCCCACCAGCGCAGCACGGCGTCCACGCAGCGGGCGGCGGCGCCGGCATGTGCTTGCAGCAGGGTTTGGCAACCCGCCTGGGCGCGGGCCAGGGCGGGGGGATCGGCCAGCCAATCCAACGCCCGGCCCACCGCGGTGGCGATGTCGGGCACGCGCTCGGCGGCACCGGCTGCGATGGCCGCCTCCGACGCCTCGGCGAAATTGAAGGTGTTCGGCCCCATGACCACGGGGCATTCGCAAGCGGCCGCCTCGATCAGGTTCTGCCCCCCCAAGGGTGCAAAGCTGCCCCCGAGCAGCGCCACTTGGGCCAGCCCGTAGTACCAGGGCATTTCGCCCAGGCTGTCGCCCAGCAGGACGTCGACCTCCCGCGCTACCGGGGGCCAGACGGGTTTGGCAGCGTCCAACGGACCCAGCGTGCTGCGCCGCACGACGCGCAGTCCGGCCTGGCGCAGCAGCGCCTCCACCGCGTCGAAGCGCTGGGGATGGCGCGGCACGATCAGCCACAACGGGCGAATCTGGCAGATGCCCGCCCCATGGGTCGCTTGGGCTCGCCATGCCTCGCACCAGGCCGCCTCCTCCCCTTCCCGGCTGCTCGCCAGCATCAGGATCGGCCGCCCGCCGGGCGCGTCCGAGGCGGTGGTCGCGGCCTGCCACGCCAACCGCCACGTCCGCCCCAACCCCCATGCTCCGGGGTGCCACGGCACGTCGAATTTGACGTTGCCCATCGTGTCACCGGCCGGCGGATCGACCGGCGCCCCCAGCGTCCGCAGCCGATCCGCATCGCCGGCTGTCTGGGCCAGCACGCCGGACAAGCCCGCATAGGCCGGCCCCGCCAGCCAACGCAGACGCTGCGCGCGCTGCCACGAGCGTGCGTTCAGCCGTGCATTGGCCAGCAGCAGCGGCACCCCTGCCATGCGGCAGCCACGCACCACGGCTGGCCAGACTTCGGTTTCCATCAGAACCCCCAGCCGGGGGCGGAAATGCGCCAGAAACCGCTGCACGGGCCCCGGTGCATCCCAGGGCAGCCAGACCTGTACATCCCCCGGGCGCAGGTGGCGCCGCCCCTCGGCGCGACCAGTCGCCGTGCCATGGGTCCAGAGGATGCGGATGTCAGGACGGCGCTCGCGCAAGAGGTCGACCCACAAGGCTGCGGCCCGGGTTTCGCCTAAAGAAACGGCGTGCACCCACAACCAGCCTTCGGACGGCTCGCCGGCATAGCGCCCGAATCGCTCCTCGATGGCTTCCAGATAGCCGGGCTCCTGCCGGCCACGGCGCGCCAGCTTGCGGCGCAACAGGGACTGCAGCGCAGTCATCACACCCCCGTACAGACCGAGGGCCAACCGCTCAGTCCACCGAAGGGGCTTGGCCGCGTCAGCCCGTGCGCCAGAGCCGTGCATACACCGCCCCGATGCCGGCCGCCTCGCGCTCCAGCGAAAAGTGCTCGGCCACCCGCGCACGCGCAGCCTGCCCCATGCCCACCGCGGCCCAAGGGTCGGCCAACACCTGCCGCAGCGCCGCGGCCAGCCCTGCGGCATCGCCCGTGTCCACCAGCGCACCGTTGACGCCGGGCCGCACCAGCTCCTCGAACGCGCCGGTGCGCGAGCACACCACGGCGCAGCCGCACGCCGCCGCCTCGAACGGCGTCAGGCCAAACGGCTCGTAGCGCGGGCAGGCCACGCACACCAGGCAGCGCTGGTACCAGCGGTGCACCTCGGCCGCTGGCACCTCACCCAGGAAGCGGATGCGATCCGACAGCCCCGCGGCGTCGATGCGCGCCTGCAGCGCGCGCTGGTAGGCCTCGTGCTGCGGCATCGCGCGGCCGGCAATGACCGCCGTCACGTCCGGCAGATGCGGCAGCGCGACGATCATGGCGTCCACGAACACGTCGGTGCCTTTGTCCGGCCGCACGCGCCCGAACACGCCGACGCCGTAGCGCCCCGGCAGGCCGCTGTCGGCCCAGGCCGCCAGCTTGTCCGAAGGCGGCGCGAAGCGGGCCAAGTCGATGCCATGCGGCACCACCGCCGTGGTGTTCGGCACGAAGCTGGCGGCCTTCGGCGTGGTGGCGATCACGGCGTCCATGCGGCTGATCAGCCAGCGCGGAAACCAGCCGTGCCGGTGCTGCGCCGCCGAGGTAAACACCAGCCGCACCGGCAGCCGCAGCACGTCGCGCGCCCACAGGCCTGCGGCCATCTCGTGGTCCCGCCGGACGTGCCAGATGCGGAAAGGCCGGCCCGCCGGCGGCCGGCGCGACAGCGCGATCGCCTGCCGCAGAGTCAAGCCCGGCATGCCGTGCGGCAGCGGTGTGCCGCAGTAGGCCAGCCGCCACTGGCGCGCTTGGATCGGCACCAGCGCGTTGACGGTGGCCGACACCCCGGTGTAGCGGCGCTTGAGGTTGAAGACGATGACCTCCGGATCGGGGTCCGGGGTCAGGGCGGCGGCAACGTCGTCGGACACGGGGGCTTCCAGCACGGGCAGCGATTCAATGCGCCACCCCTCCTACCACCGCATCGGGCTTGACGCGGCGCAGCCAGCCCAGCATTTCGGCCTCGATGCGCGCCAGTGCCTCGGGCGTCTGCCCCTCGAAGCGCAGCACCAGCACCGGCGTGGTGTTGGAGGCGCGAATCAGCCCAAAGCCATCCGGCCAGTCCACCCGCAGGCCGTCGACGGTGCTGACTTCGGCCGGCGGGTCGAAGCGGGCCACGCGCTGCAAATCCGCCACCACGCGCTGCGGCTCGCCTTCAGCGCAGGCGACGTTGAGCTCCGGCGTGGCGCAGCTGGTCGGCAACGCCTCCAGCACCGCGCCAGGATCGGGATGGCGGCTCAGGATTTCCAGCAGCCGCGCGCCGGCGTAGCTGCCGTCGTCGAAGCCGTACCAGCGCTCCTGAAAGAAGATGTGGCCGCTCATCTCGCCGCCCAGCGGCGCGCCAACCTCGCGCATCTTGGCCTTGATCAGCGAGTGGCCGGTGCGGTGCATCAGCGGCACACCGCCGGCGGCGCGGATCGCCGGCGCCAGCCGCTGGCTGCACTTGACGTCGAACACGATGGTCCCCCCGGGCACGCGCGACAGCACGTCGGCGGCAAACAGCATCATCTGCCGGTCGGGAAAGATGTTCTGGCCGCTGGGGGTGACGACGCCCAGCCGGTCGCCATCGCCGTCGAAGGCAAAACCCAGATCGGCGCCCGTGCGCTGCAGGGTGGCGATGAGGTCGCGCAGATTCTCCGGCTTGGACGGGTCGGGATGGTGGTTGGGGAATTCGCCATCGACCTCGCCGTACAGCACCGTGACGTCGCAGCCCAGCGCGCGGAACAGCGCCGGGGCGCTGGCGCCGGTGACGCCGTTGCCGCAGTCGATCACGAGCTTGAGCGGCCGCGCCAGCCGCACGTCCTCGACGATGCGCGCGATGTACTGCGACTGGATGTCCAGCCGGCGCACCCGCCCGCGCGCCGGTACCGCCGCAGCACCGCTTTCCATCGCCGCGCGCAGCGCCTGGATCTCCTCGCCGTGAATGGCGCGCCCGGCCAGCACCATCTTGAAGCCGTTGTGGTGCTTGGGGTTGTGGCTGCCGGTGACCTGGATGCCGCTGGTGCAGTGGGTGCTGGCAGCGAAGTACAGCATCGGCGTCGTGACCATGCCGACGTCGAGCACATCCACGCCGGCGTCGAGCAACCCCTCGATCAGCGCGGCGGCCAGGGCCGGGCTGCTCAGCCGCCCATCGCGCCCCACGGCCACGGTCTGCTCGCCGGCCGCACGAGCCCGGGCCCCAAAGGCGTGCCCCAGCGCGCGGGCAAACGCCTCGTCGATCACGTCCGGCACCACACCACGAATGTCGTACGCCTTGAAGGCGTGGACAGGCAGCGGACGGGGAGGAACGGTCGCATCGGTCATGGGTCTGTGGACGGTCGAGACGGGTGTGTGACAGTGCGCCGATTGTAGGCGGGCTTATGATCGCCCTCCGTTGTCGCTCCCCCTGTCCTGGCCCGGCCGGCGACGGCCCGGGCGCCGTCACCCTATTCCATTCCGCGCCATGTCGCCCAAGCTTGCGGCCGAGTTTTTGTTTCTGGCAGCCCTGTGGGGGTCGTCCTTTCTGTTCATGCGCCAGGCGGCGCTGGAGTTTGGGCCGGTGGCCACCGCCGGCCTGCGCGTGGCCGTCGCGGGCGCGATGCTGCTGCCGATTCTGGTGCTCAGCGGCCACTGGCGCGCGTTTCGCGCCCGCGCGGGGCGCATCCTGTTCGTCGGGCTGATCAATTCGGGCATCCCCTTCGGGCTGTTCGCCTACGCGGTGCTGTCGATCAGCACCGGCCTGACGGCCATCCTGAACGCCACCGTGCCGCTGTTCGGTGCGCTGGTGGCCTGTCTGTGGCTGGGCGATCGCCCGGGGCGCTGGCGCGCCGTGGGGCTGGCGCTGGGTTTTTTGGGGGTGGCGCTGCTGTCGTGGAACAAGGCCAGCTTTACCCCCGGCGGCACGGGCTGGGCCGTGCTGGCCTGTCTGGGCGCCACCATCCTCTATGCCGTGGCCGCCAGCTACACCAAAAAGTACCTGATGGGCATCCCCCCCATGGCAACGGCCGCCGGCAGCCAGTTCGGCGCCACCCTGGGCCTGCTGCTACCCACCCTGTGGACCTGGCCCGCGCAGCCCGCCAGCGCCGGGGCCTGGGGCGCAGTCGCAGTAGCCGGCGTGCTTTGCACCGCGCTGGCCTACCTGCTGTACTTTCGCTTGATCGAGGCCGCCGGTCCCGCAAAAACGCTCACCGTGACCTTTCTGATCCCGGTGTTTGCCGTCGGCTACGGCGCGCTGCTGCTGGGCGAGACCATCACCCCCTGGATGGTGGGGTGTGGCATCGTGATACTGGCCGGGGTGGCGCTGGCCACCGGCCTCATCGATCCGGGGAGCTGGCGACAGACGCGCCCCCACCCTGCATCGCTTCCTTGAGCTTGGGCGAGGCGTGGAAGGTCACCACGCGCCGCGCCTCGATCGGCACCAGCTCGCCGGTGCGCGGATTGCGCCCCGGGCGCGGGGCCTTCATGCGCACCTGAAATTGCCCGAACCCGGCGATGCGCACATCCTCGCCGGCAATCAGGCACTCGGCGATCAGCGCGAAGAACGCATCGACGATGTCCTTGGATTCGCGCTTGTTGAAGCCGATGCGGTCGAACAGTCGCTCGGCCAACTCGGCCTTGGTCAGGGTCGCGCCGTCGCCGGCGTCTTCGGGTTCCGTTCGGTGTATGCGCGTGGCCATGGCGGCAATCGTAGCAGGACCGCCACGGCCTTCGACACCCCCGGCGTCACGCCCGCAGGCGGGCCCCGACGCGCTGTTGCAGCGATGCCAACACGGCCTGCACGACGGCGTCGATCTCCTCGTCGGTCAGGTTGGCGTCGTGGCGCTCCAGGGTCAGGCGCACGGCGAGGCTCTTTTCGCCCTCGGCCAGGGCGGCGCCCGCCGTCCCCGCCTTGGGCCGATAGACGTCGAACAGCACCGCCTCGCGCAGCCACGGCTGCTCCACCGCCCCAATCGCCGCCATCACCTCGGCGTGGATGACGGCCTCGCGCACGACCACGGCCACGTCCCGCTGCACGGGCTGGTGCCGGCCCAGCGACTGGGCCTGGGGCACCGGGCGCCCCACGACCGCATCCCAGTCCAGCTCGAACAGCACAGGTGCCTGGGTCCAGCCTTCGGCCTGGCGCCAGCGCGGATGCAGCTCGCCGACGATGCCCACGGGACGGCCGTCGAGCAGCACACGGGCGCAGCGCCCCGGGTGCAGCGCGGGGTGCTGCGCCGGCTCGAACACCGGGCGACGCGGCGCCAGCAGGACCTCCACATCGCCTTTGACGTCGTAAAAATCCACCGGTCGGGCGGGCACGCCCCACTGCAGGGCAGACTCGTCGCCCCACGCCAGCCCGGCCAGCCGGCGCGGCTGATCCAAGCCCGCTACGGTCGTGTCGCTGTCCGGCACCGCCGGATCACGGCGGAATACGCGCCCGACCTCGAACAGACGGACGCGCGGCACCTTGCGGTCGGTGTTGTATTTGAGCACCGCCAGCAAGCTTCCGATCAGGCTCGAGCGCATCACGCTCAGGTGGCTGGCAATTGGGTTGAGCAGCCGAATCGGCG
This sequence comes from Tepidimonas sp., assembly GCF_036825565.1. GTDB lineage: Bacteria > Pseudomonadota > Gammaproteobacteria > Burkholderiales > Burkholderiaceae_C > Tepidimonas. The sequence continues at coordinate 17,590 of NZ_DAISXZ010000004.1, forward strand.
CCTCGTTGCCCGCGTAGTCGCGCTCCCAGCGTTCTTCGACGAAGCTGAAGTTGATCGTCTCCTGATACCCCAGATCCGCGAGCTGGCGCCGCACCGCGTGGGCGCTGCGCTGGGCCTCCGGCCGCACGCGCGGCACCACAGGGGCCAGCGGCGGCGTATCCGGCAGGCGGTCGTAGCCGATGACGCGAGCCACCTCCTCGATCAGATCCTCCTCGATCTGCAGGTCGAAGCGGTACGGCGGCGGCGTCACCGTCAGCACGCCATCGCCCTCGGCCACCTCCAGCCCCAGCCGGCGCAGCGGCTCGGCGCACTGCGCCTGCGTCAGCGGCATGCCGATCACCTTGGCCGCGCGCGCCACGCGCAGCGTCACCGGCTGCGGCTGCGGCAGGTTGACGACGTGGTCGTCGATCGGGCCGGCCGCGCCGCCGCAGATCTCCAGGATCAGCTGCGTGATGCGCTCGACGTGCTGGCGCGTGGTGCTCGGGTCGACCCCGCGCTCGAAGCGGTGGCTCGCGTCCGTGCTGAAGTTAAAGCGGCGCGAGCGGCCCGCGATCGCGCGCGGCCACCAGAACGCCGCCTCCACATAGACGTTGCGCGTGGCGTCCGATACCGCCGTGGCCTGTCCGCCCATGATGCCGGCCAGCGACTCCACGCCGCGGTCGTCGGCGATCACGCCCACCGTCTCATCGAGCGTCACGGTCTGGCCGTTGAGCAGCTCCAGCGTCTCGCCCGCGCGGCCCCAGCGCACTTGCAGGCCGCCGTGGATGCGATCCAAGTCGAAGATATGCGACGGGCGGCCCAGCTCGAACATCACGTAGTTGGAGATGTCCACCAGCGCCGAAATGCTGCGCTGGCCGCAGCGCGCCAGGCGCTGCACCATCCACTCGGGCGTCTTGGCCGTGGGGTCGATGCTGCGGATGATGCGACCGGTGAAGCGGCCGCACAGGTCCGGCGCGTCGATGCGCACCGGCAGCACGTCACCGTGGCGCGGCGGCACCGGCGCCAACATCGGGGTCTGCAACGGCGCGCCGGTCAGCGCCGCCACCTCGCGCGCCACGCCGTAGACGCTCAGGCAGTGCGCGAGGTTGGGCGTGAGCTTGAGCGTGAAGATGCGGTCGTCCAGCGCCAGCGCCTCGCGCAGATCGCGCCCGAGTGGCGCATCGGCCGCCAGCTCCATGAGCCCGCCATGGTCGTCCGACAGGCCCAGCTCGCGCGCCGAGCACAGCATGCCGTGGCTTTCCACCCCGCGCAGCTTGCCGACGCGGATCTCGAACGGCTGGCCGTCCTCCCCGGGCGGCAGCACCGCACCCACCAGTGCGCACGGCACACGGATGCCGGCGCGCGCGTTCGGTGCGCCGCAGACGATCTGCAGCGGCTCGCCCTGCCCCGCGTCGACGCGGCAGACGCGCAGCCGGTCGGCGTTGGGGTGCGGCTCGGCGCTCAGGATCTGCGCCACGACCACACGGGTGAAGGGGGGAGCCACCGGCTCCCATTCCTCCACCTCTAGACCCGCCATGGTCAGCAGATCGGCCAGCGCGCGGCTGTCGAGGGGAGGGTTGCAAAAGGCACGCAGCCAGGATTCGGGGAATTGCATCGGGGGCTCTTTCTCTCAACCTCAACGGAACTGCGACAGAAAGCGCAGGTCACCATCGAAGAACAGGCGCAAGTCGTTGACACCGTAGCGCAGCATGGTCAGCCGGTCCGGCCCCATGCCAAATGCAAAGCCAATGTAGTGCTCCGGGTCCAGCCCCATGTTGCGCACCACGTTGGGGTGCACCTGGCCGGAGCCGGCCACCTCCAGCCAGCGCCCGGCCAGCGGGCCGCTGGCAAACTGGATGTCGATCTCGGCGCTCGGCTCGGTGAACGGGAAGAAGCTCGGCCGGAAGCGCAGCACCAGGTCGTCGGTCTCGAAAAAGGTGCGGCAAAACGCCGTGAAGACCACCTTCAGGTCCTTGAAGCTGACGTTGCGGCCGATCCACAGCCCCTCGCACTGGTGAAACATCGGCGAGTGCGTGGCGTCGCTGTCCACGCGGTAGGTGCGCCCCGGGGCGATGACGCGGATCTCCGGCATGTCACCGGCGAACAGGCCCACCCCGTCGTCGCCGGCTGCGGCGCGCGCGCGCTTGACGTGCTGCACCGCGTGGCGGATCTGCATCGGGCTGGTGTGCGTGCGCAGCAACAACGGCGCCTCGGGCGTGCCACCCTCGACGTAGAAGGTGTCGTGCATCGAGCGCGCCGGGTGATCCGCCGGGGTGTTGAGCGCGGTGAAGTTGAACCAGTCGGTCTCGATCTCTGGCCCGTCGGCGACCTCGAAGCCCATCGAGCCGAAGATGGCCTCGATGCGCTCCAGCGTCAGGCTCACCGGGTGCAGACCGCCCTGGCCGCGTTGGCGCCCCGGCAGCGTCACGTCCAGCGCCTCGGCGGCCAGTTGGCGCTGCAGCTCGGCCTTGGCCAGCTCGGCACGTCGCGCCTGCAGCGCCGCTTCGATGGCCTGCTTGGCCTGGTTGATGGCCGCGCCCGCCGCCTTCTTGTCCTCGGGGCTCAGCGCCGCCAGCCCCTTCATGCGCTCGGTGATCGCTCCGCTCTTGCCCAGAAAGCGCGCCTTGGCGTTTTCCAGATCGTTGGGGGTTTGGGCCTGCGCGAACTGCTCGCGCGCCGACTGCACCAGAGATTCGAGGTCGTTCATGCGGTGATCCGTTGCGGGGCGCGCTCGGCCCCAAAAACGAACGGGCCAGCGCGCAAGGCGACTGGCCCGTGGAAAGACGGACGGCCGCCGGGGTGGGCGGCCTGGGACGTCAGGCGGCCGTCGCTGCGCCCGGGGCCTGCAGGTGGGCCTTGACGCGCTCGACGATGGCGCCGAAGGCCGCCTTGTCGTTGACGGCCAGATCGGCCAGCACCTTGCGGTCGATCTCGATCGCCGCCTTGCGCAGACCGTTGGCAAACTGGCTGTAGGTCAGACCCAGCTCGCGCACGCCAGCGTTGATGCGGGCGATCCAGAGCTGACGGAAGACACGCTTGCGGGCACGGCGGTCGCGGTAGGCGTACTGGCCGGCCTTCATAACCGCCTGCTTGGCGACGCGGAACACATTCTTGCGGCGGCCACGGAAACCCTTGGCCAGGGCGAGCACCTTTTTGTGGCGGGCGCGCGCGGTGACACCACGTTTGACGCGAGGCATGGTTTACTCCTTGTTCGTTACGGGGGTACCGCCGCCCATCACAGGCCGGCAAAGGGCATCATCTGCGCGATGTGGCCCATGTTCGTCTCATGGACGTTGGCCGCGCCACGCAGTTGGCGCTTGTTCTTGGTCGTCTTCTTGGTCAGGATGTGGCGCTTGAACGCCTGACCGCGCTTGACGGTGCCACCGGGACGAACGCGAAAACGCTTCTTCGCGCTGCTCTTGGTCTTCATCTTGGGCATGATGACTGCTTCCTGTTGAATTGTGCTCGCGAGGCGCCCCGGCTTTGCCGCCAGGGACTTGTCGGCCCCGAGCCACTTGTCGTTCCAGCCTTGGGATGACCGGACCGGCTTCGCACGCTGTCATGCGCCAGACACACCGCGAAACGCCGCGACGCATCGAAGCGCACGCCCTTCTGTTCTGCGTACGAAGCCCGCGATTATAGCAACGACGGAGCCACGCGGTGCGCAGCCGCCCCACGCAGCGCAGTGCGGCGATCAGGCCGCTGGGGCGGCGGCGGCTTGCGCCTTGCCGGCGCCAGCCCCCTTTTTGCGCGATGGCGCAATCATCATGATCATCTGCCGCCCTTCCAGCTTGGGGAACTGCTCGACCACGATACTGTCGCCCAGCTCGGTGCGGATGCGCTCCAGCAACGCCAAGCCCAGTTCCTGGTGGGTGATCTCCCGGCCACGGAAGCGCAGGGTCACCTTGCACTTGTCGCCATCTTCCAGGAAGCGTCGGATGTTGCGCATCTTGACCTGGTAGTCGCCCTCGTCGGTCCCGGGCCGGAACTTGATTTCCTTGACCTCGATGACCTTTTGCTTGGCCTTGGCCTCGGCCGCCTTCTTCTGTTCGGCGTATTTGAACTTGCCGTAGTCGATCAGGCGGCACACCGGCGGGGTGGCCATCGGCGCGATTTCGACCAGATCGACGTCGAGGTCGCCCGCCATGCGCAGCGCCTCTTGGATGGACACGACGCCGATTTGCTGCCCATCGGGACCGGTGAGGCGGACCTCGGGGGCGGTGATCTCGCGGTTCAAACGGTGCTGGCGCTCCTCGCGCTGGCGACGGTCACGAAAGTTGCTGGGGCGGGCGGTAGCGATGGTGTGATTCCTTTGTCAATGCTTGGACGCGATGTCCGAACGCAGGCGCTGGGCGAAGTCCGCCAAGGGCATGACGCCGAGGTCTTGGTTGCCGCGCGCGCGCACGGCGACCGTCCCGGCGGCCTTCTCCTTGTCACCGACGACCAGGATGTAGGGCACCTTTTGCAAAGCCTGCTGGCGGATTTTATAGGTGATCTTCTCGTTGCCAAGATCCAGCGCCACCCTAAACCCTTGATCCTGAAGCGTTTTGGCAATTTCGCCACAGTAGTCGGCTTGCGCATCGGTGATGTTGAGCACCGCCACCTGGGTCGGCGCCAGCCACGCCGGCACGGCACCCGCGTGCTGCTCGATGAGGATGCCAATGAAGCGCTCCAGGCTGCCGACGATGGCGCGGTGCAGGATGACTGGGCGCCGGCGGCTGCCGTCCTCGGCCACATACTCGGCATCCAGCCGCTCGCTCAGGTTGAAGTCCACCTGGATGGTGCCGCACTGCCACTCGCGGCTGATGGCGTCCTTGAGCGTGTATTCGATCTTGGGGCCGTAGAACGCGCCATCCCCTTCGGAGATGACGAAATCACAGCCGGAGTTGCGCAGGCTTTGCATCAGCGCCGCCTCGGCCTTGTCCCAGAGTTCATCGGAGCCGATGCGCGCCGCCGGCCGCGTCGAGACCTTGTAGAGGATCTCGGTAAAGCCAAAGTCCGCATACACCTTTTTCAGCAACCGCGTGAAAGCGTCGCACTCCGGCAGGATCTGGTCCTCGGTGCAGAAGATGTGGCCGTCGTCCTGCGTGAAACCGCGCACGCGCATGATGCCGTGCAGGCCGCCGCTGGGCTCGTTGCGGTGGCACTGGCCGAACTCGCCGTAGCGCAGCGGCAGGTCGCGATAGCTCTTGACACCCTGCTTGAAGATCAGGATGTGCCCGGGGCAGTTCATCGGCTTGATCGCGTAGTCGCGCTTCTCGCTCTCGGTGATGAACATGTTGTCCCGGTACTTGTCCCAGTGGCCGGTTTTCTCCCACAGCGCCTTGTCCAGGATCTGCGGGCCCTTGACCTCCAGGTAGCCGTTGTCGCGGTAGACCTGCCGCATGTACTGCTCGACCTGCTGCCACAGCGTCCAGCCCTTGGGGTGCCAGAACACCAGCCCCGGCGCATGGTCGTCGATGTGGAACAGATCGAGCTCCTTGCCCAGCTTGCGGTGGTCGCGCCGCTCGGCCTCTTCCAGCAGGGTCAGGTATTGCTGCAGGTCCTCCTTGCTGGCCCAGGCGGTGCCATAGACGCGCTGCAGCATCTCGTTGCGGTGATCGCCGCGCCAATAGGCCCCGGCCACCTTCATCAGCTTGAAATGCTTGAGCTTGCCGGTGGAGGGCACGTGCGGGCCACGGCACAGGTCCTCGAAGGCGCCTTCGCGGTAGAGGCTGACCTCCTCCCCCGCCGGGATGCTGCCGATGATCTCGGCCTTGTAGTGCTCGCCCAGCCCCTTGAAGTAGGCCACGGCCTCGTCGCGGGGCAGAACGCGGCGGACCACCGGCTCGTCTTTGGCGGCCAGTTCGGCCATCTTTTTCTCGATGGCGACCAAGTCCTCCGGCGTAAAGGGCCGCTTGTACGAAAAGTCGTAATAGAAGCCGTTGTCGATGACGGGGCCGATGGTGACCTGCGCATCCGGATACAGCTCTTTGACCGCGTAGGCCAGCAGGTGCGCGGTCGAGTGGCGGATGATTTCCAGCCCCTCCGGATCCTTGGGCGTGACGATCCACACCCGCGCATCGCGCTCGACGCGGTAGGCCGTGTCCACCAGGCGCGGCGCATCGTCACCGGCGGTCTGCACCTTGCCCGCGACAGCCGCCTTGGCCAGCCCGGCACCGATGGCCGCCGCTATCTCGGCGACGGTGACCGGTGCATCGAAGGCGCGCTGCGAACCGTCGGGGAGCGTGATCTGGATCATGGGTGAGGGTCCTGAAAAACAAAAAACGCGGCTCGGGGCCGCGCAAGAGGGTGTTGATCGAGCAGGCGCGAACTGCCGCCGGCCTGTTCAGGCCGGGGTGACCTCCGGGGGAGTTCGCGGTGTCATAACCGTATCGCCTGCGGGCTGGATACTTTCGACTTCGCTGCATTTTCGCACAGATCCGCCAAGCGCACTCGCCGCGCGTCGCATGCGGCTCCGCAGCACGAACCCACTGCACAATGGGCGCTTTCGCTCCAACCCCCACATCGACACCATGCAGATCACCACCGAGCAACTGTTCGACGACGCCCGCACGCACAACGCCTGGCAGGACAAGGCTGTGGCCGACGAGACACTGCACAGCCTGTACGACCTGATGAAATGGGGCCCCACGTCGGCCAACTGCGGCCCGGCGCGCATCCTGTTCGTCAAGTCGCCGCAGGCCAAGGCCCGGCTGCTGCCGTGCCTGAGCGAGGGCAACCGTGCCAAGACGGCCGTCGCGCCCGTGACCGCCATCATCGGCATGGATCTGGCGTTCTACGAAAAGCTGCCGCAGCTCTTTCCCCACAACCCCGATGCGCGAAGCTGGTTCGAGGGCCAGCCCGAGGCGATCCAGGCCACGGCCTTTCGCAACTCCAGCCTGCAGGGCGGCTATTTCATCCTGGCCGCGCGGGCGCTGGGGCTGGACTGTGGCCCGATGAGCGGCTTCGACGGTCCTGCGGTGGATGCCGCCTTCTGGGCTGGCACCACGGTGCGCACCAACTTTTTGTGCAACCTGGGCTACGGCGACCCGGCGGGCCTTCACCCGCGCGGCCCCCGGCTGGCATTCGACGAGGCGTGCCGCATCGTCTGACGGCAGCACCTCCGCCCCCTCGGCACTGGCCACGGACCTCGCCGCGGAAACAAAAAGGCCCGGCAAGCCTTCGCCTGCCGGGCCGCGGTCTCCTCCGCCGCCCTGGGGCGGTCTGGGATCAGTGGAACTGCTCTTCTTCGGTCGAGCCGGCCAGCGCCTTGACGCTGGAGGAACCGCCCTGGATGACGGTGGTCACGTCATCGAAGTAGCCGGCACCGACTTCTTGCTGGTGCGACACGAAGGTGTAGCCCAGCTCGCGCGCCTTGAACTCGGGCTCCTGCACCATGTTGACGTAGTGCTTCATGCCTTCGCCGCGGGCGTACGCATGGGCGAACTGGAAGGTGTTGAACCAGTTGATGTGGATGCCCGCCAGCGTGATGAACTGGTACTTGTAGCCCAGCGCCGACAGTTCGTCCTGAAACTTGGCGATGGTCTTGTCGTCCAGGTTCTTTTTCCAGTTGAAGGACGGCGAGCAGTTGTAGGACAGCAGCTTGCCTGGGTACTTGGCGTGGATGGCCTGCGCGAACTCGCGGGCGAAGCCCAGGTCCGGCGTGCCGGTCTCGCACCACACCAGGTCGGCATACGGCGCGTAAGCCACGCCGCGGCTGATCGCCTGCTCCAGGCCGTTCTTGACGCGGAAGAAGCCCTCTTGCGTGCGTTCGCCGGTCAGGAAGGGCTTGTCGTTGGCGTCGTGGTCGCTGGTGAGCAGGTTGGCCGCCTCGGCGTCGGTGCGCGCCAGCACGATGGTGGGCACGCCCATCACGTCGGCCGCAAAGCGCGCGGCGATCAGCTTCTCGATCGCCTCTTGCGTCGGCACCAGCACCTTGCCGCCCATGTGGCCGCACTTCTTCACCGCGGCCAGTTGGTCCTCGAAGTGCACGCCGGCGGCACCCGCGGCGATCATGTTCTTCATTAGCTCGAAGGCGTTGAGCACGCCGCCGAAGCCAGCCTCGGCGTCCGCCACGATCGGCAGGAAGTAGTCGATGTAGCCGGCGTCACCGGGGCCGATGCCGCGGCTCCACTGGATCTCGTCGGCGCGCTTGAAGGTGTTGTTGATGCGACGCACCATCGTCGGCACCGAGTCGTACGCGTACAACGACTGGTCGGGGTACATCGTTTCGCTGGTGTTGCCGTCGGCGGCGACTTGCCAACCAGACAGGTAGACGGCCTCCAGACCCGCCTTGGCCTGCTGCATGGCCTGCCCGGCGGTGATGGCGCCGAAGGCGTTGACGTAGCCCTTCTTGGCCTCGCCGTTGATCAGGCGCCACAGCTTTTCGGCACCGCGCTTGGCCAGCGTGTACTCGATCTGCAGCGAGCCGCGCAGGCGCACCACGTCGGCGGCGCTGTAGCCGCGCTTGATGCCTTTCCAGCGCGGGTTTTCGGCCCAGTCTTTTTCAAGGGCGGCGATTTGCTGATCGCGGGTGAGGTTTTGCGTCATGACAACACTCCTGTGGTGATGGGAAACCCTGGCGGGAACCGGTGCAGCCGGGTGGCGATACCCCGTCCCGTTGCCCACAGTATAAGTCTTCTATAAGACACAACACCAGTCTTGTGTCTTATACAAGAGTATTTTTCGATCTTGTCGATCAAAGACTTAGCGCACACTTCCGCATTGCGGAACAGTTGTCCACCCGAAACGCAGGCGGCACTGCCGCGCCCCTCTCACTGGTTTCATAATCGCGGACCGTTTTTCACTTAATGAAATCGTGACCAGCCATGGTCACGGCACAGATCACCTACAATGGTCGGCGCTCCGGGGTGCCCCCGCCAAAAGGTGGGCTGAGATGGCGCGTAAGCATTGGCGCGCCGAACCCGTCGAACTTGATCCGGGTCATACCGGCGAAAGGACGAGCCTCTCCCCCAAGGCCAGGCCCGCTTGGCCGCGGCACGGGTCGCCGGAGCGTGGATTCACTGCGTTTCCGAGGAGCCCGCCCATGGCTATCGTTGCCACCCTTGCCGCCCCTGCGAACCCGACGCCGCAGCCGTCCAGCCCCCATGCCGTCACGGTCGGCCCCATCTGCGGCTCGCGCAAGATTTACGTCACCGGCAGCCGCCCCGACCTGCGCGTACCGATGCGCGAGATCGCCCAGTCGGCCACGCCTGCGGCGCTGGGCGGCGAGCTCAACCCGCCGGTATGGGTGTACGACACCTCCGGCCCGTACACCGCGCACGACGCCGATATCGACATCCGCCGCGGCTTGCCGCCGTTGCGGCTGCGCTGGATCGAGGAACGCGGCGACACCGAGGTGCTGCCCGGACCCAGCAGCGGCTGGGGGCAAGCACGGCGACACGATCCCGCCACCGCGCACCTGCGCATGCCGGCTGCGCCGCGTCCGATCCGCCGCGCACGCGCCGGGGCCAACGTGACGCAGATGCACTACGCGCGCCGCGGCATCGTCACGCCGGAGATGGAGTTCGTCGCCATCCGCGAAAACCAAAATTGTCAGGCTTATCTCGAAGCGCTGCGCGCCTGTGGCCCGCGCGGCCGGGCGATGGCCGGGCGGCTGCTGCAGCAACACCCCGGGCAGGCCTTTGGCGCGCGCATACCCGGCGAGATCACCCCAGAGTTCGTGCGCCAGGAGGTGGCCGCCGGGCGCGCCATCATCCCGGCCAATGTCAATCACCCCGAAAGCGAGCCGATGATCATCGGCCGCCACTTCTTGGTCAAGGTCAACGCCAACCTGGGCAACTCGGCGCTGGCGTCGGACATCACCGCCGAGGTGGACAAGATGGTGTGGGCGGTGCGCTGGGGTGCCGACACGGTGATGGATCTGTCCACCGGACGCCACATTCACGAAACGCGCGAATGGATCCTGCGCAACAGCCCGGTGCCGGTCGGCACGGTGCCGATCTACCAGGCGCTGGAAAAAGTCGGCGGCGACCCGCAGGCCCTGAGCTGGGAGGTGTTTCGCGACACGCTGATCGAGCAGGCCGAGCAGGGGGTCGATTACTTCACCATTCACGCCGGCGTGCGCCGCGACTTCATCGCGCTGACCGAGCGACGGCTCACCGGCATCGTCTCGCGCGGCGGCTCGATCATGGCGCGCTGGTGCCAGGCCCACGGCCAGGAAAACTTCCTCTACACCCACTTCGAGGAGATCTGCGAGATCATGAAGGCGTACGACGTCGCCTTCAGCCTCGGCGATGGGCTGCGCCCTGGTTCGATCCACGACGCCAACGACGAGGCGCAGCTGGCCGAGCTACGCACGCTGGGAGAGCTGACGCAGATCGCCTGGCGCCACGACGTGCAGGTGATGGTCGAAGGCCCCGGCCACGTGCCGATGCAGTTGATCCAGGCCAACATGGACGAGCAGCTGCGCCACTGCCACGAGGCCCCTTTTTACACGCTGGGGCCGCTGGTCACCGACATTGCGCCGGGCTACGACCACCTGGCCAGCGCGATCGGCGCGGCGCAAATCGGCTGGTACGGCACGGCGATGCTGTGCTACGTCACGCCCAAGGAGCACCTCGGTCTGCCCGACCGCGACGATGTCAAACAGGGGTTGATCGCCTACAAGATCGCCGCCCACGCCGCCGATCTGGCCAAGGGCCACCCGGGCGTGCAGATCCGCGACAACGCGATGTCCAAGGCCCGCTTCGAATTCCGTTGGCAGGATCAGTTCAACCTGGCGCTGGACCCCGACACTGCGCGCCGCTACCACGACGCCACGTTGCCCAAAGACGCCGCCAAGACGGCCCCGTTCTGCTCGATGTGCGGGCCGAAGTTTTGCTCGATGCGCATCACGCAGGAGCTGCGCGCGCACAACGGGGCGATCCAGCTCGCAGACGCCGCGCCCGTGCGCTAGCGCGCACCAGCCCTGCCGGGCATCGGCTCGTTCACCGGCATCGTGGCGATCTTCCATGAGGACCACGATCGTCCCCGCCGCCCCCCAGCCAGGCTTCTGCCCAGGGACACGGCGCCCGCGCCGCGATGTCGACCGCCACGCAGGCCGAAGGCGATGATGGAAAGGCCTCTGCCGGCTAGCGAGCGACGGCGGGTCGCTGCAGCTCCCAGGTCGCCGTCAGTCGGCCGGCAAAGGTCACGTGCAGGATGGCCCCGCCGATGCCGGCCGACAGCTTGACGCCGGGCTGGGGCGGCGGATCGGTGGCCGCCACCTGCAGCAAGCCCGGCGGCCATACCACCTTGAGCTCGGCCTCCATCGGCAAAAAGCCATCCAGGTAGCGGCGCATCAACGGCCCGGCGTGCAGCCGCCAGCGACCGTCGCCCATCGGGTCGAGCGCGCGCGAGCGCAGTTCGATGCACACCGTCGCGCCGCGCTCCACCCCCGCCAGTTCGACGCGGTGGTTCTCGACCCAGGCGCGCTCCACCCCCTGCGCCTGGGTGATGCGGATGGACTCGACCCGATCGCGGTTGAACAGCACCACCACGCGGGCGTTGGGGTCCAGCCGCAGGTGGCAGGTCTCCACGCGCACGACGCCCGTGCGCAGGCTGTCGTCGTCGATGCGCACGCGCGACTCGTACCCATAGGCGTGGGGATCGGGCCGCTCGGCCAGCAGCCGGAGTTCGCCCTCGCGCGCAATGTCGTCGAACTCGAGCGGACGGGCCTGCGCCCCAGCGGCGATGGCGAGGGCGCCGAGCGCCCCCCAGACAATGCGCAAGACGGCCATGGGCACACCTCCGGGTAATCGATGCTCCATTGTGCCCGGATGCCGCGCCGCGCGTGCGCGCGGGGGATCAGGCCGCGCCGATGCCGGGGACCAAGGCCCCCGCCGGCTCGCCCCGTTTGAGGTCGGCGGTGAAGGCCAGCATGCGATCGATGGGCTGCCGGGCGCGGGGGATCAGGGCGGGATCGACGTGGATTTCGTTGAGCCCTGTCTCCAGCACCTCCAGCACGCCGCGCAAGCCGTTCATCGCCATCCACGGGCAGTGGGCACAGCTCTTGCATGTAGCGCTGTTGCCGGCCGTGGGCGCTTCGATGAAGCGCTTGCCCGGGTTGAGCGTGCGCAGCTTGTGCATCATGCCGTTGTCGGTGGCGACGATGAACGCTGTGGCGTCCAACTCCGCTGCGGCCTTCAGGATTTGGGAGGTGGAGCCCACCACATCCGCTTGCGCCACCACCTCGGCCGGGCTTTCGGGGTGCACCAGCACCTTGGCGCCGGGGTGATCGCGGCGCAGTTGCTCCAGCTCGAAGGCCTTGAATTCGTCGTGCACCACGCACGAACCCCGCCACAGCACCATGTCGGCCCCCGTCTCGCGCTGGATGTAGGTCCCCAAGTGCTTGTCCGGTGCCCACAAGATCTTGTGGCCCTTGTCGCGCAACGCCCGCACGATGTCCAGCGCGCAGCTGGACGTCACCAGCCAGTCGGCCTGCGCCTTGACGGCCGCACTGGTGTTGGCATAGACGACCACCGTGCGGTCCGGATGCTGGGCGCGAAAGGCGGCAAAGTCCCCTTCCGGGCAACCCAGGTCCAGCGAGCAGGTCGCATCCAGATCGGGCATCAGCACGGTTTTTTCGGGCGAGAGGATCTTGGCCGTCTCCCCCATGAAGCGCACGCCCGAGACGATCAGGGTGCGCGCCGGGTGGTCGCGCCCAAAGCGCGCCATTTCCAGCGAGTCGCTGACGATGCCGCCGGTCTCCTCGGCCAGGTCCTGCAGGTCCGGGTGCACATAGTAGTGCGAGACCATGACCGCGCCGCGCTCGCGCAACAGCGTCCGGATGCGGGCCTTGAGGGCCTCGCGCTCGGCGGGCGAAGGCTCCTCGGGCACGCGCGCCCAGGCGTGGCGGGTGGTGCAGGCCGGCTGCTCGACGTCGACTTCGATGAGGGATGCCATGGTGGAGATACTCAAAGGGGGTGCAGCCGCATGGACAGGTCGATGGCCTGGACATCCTTGGTCAGCGCCCCGACCGAGATGCGGTCCACGCCGGTTTCGGCCAGCGCGCGCACGGTCTGCAGGTTGACACCGCCGGAGATCTCCAGCACGGCGCCGCCGCCCGGGTGGGCGTCGTTCAGGGCAACCGCCTCGCGCAGGGTCGGCAAATCCATGTTGTCGAGCAAAACCACGCGCGCGCCGCCATCCAGCGCATCGCGCAACTGCGCCAGCGTCTCGACCTCGATCTGCACGAACAGCGCCTGCGGCGCCAGGGCCTGCACCCGCGCAAGCGCCGCCCGCACGCCGCCGGCAGCGACGATGTGATTTTCTTTGATCAGCACCGCGTCGTGCAGGCCCATGCGGTGGTTCAGCCCGCCGCCCGTGCGCACGGCGTACTTCTGCGCCACGCGCAGGCCAGGCAGCGTCTTGCGCGTGTCACAGACGCGCGCACGCGTGCCCGCCACCGCCGCCACGTAGCGCGCGGTCTGCGTGGCCACGGCCGACAGCGTCTGCAAAAAATTCAATGCGGTGCGCTCGGCCGACAGCAGGGCGCGGGCATGGGCCTCGACCTCGAACACGACCCCATCGCGCTCGACCCGCTGGCCATCCGGCACCCGCCAGTGCCATTGCGCGGCGGGGTCCAGCGCATGCACGGCCGCGCGCACCCAGGGCTCGCCGCACACCACGGCAGGCTCACGCGCGATCACCCGCGCCCGCATGCGCAGGCCGGGATCCACCAGCGCGGCGGTCAGGTCGCCGCTGCCCACGTCCTCGGCCAGCGCACGGGCGACGTCGGCCGCCGCCTGCGCGGCGATGTCCGGCAGCGGTGGCTGCAACGACAGGGGGTCGGGGCGTGCGGGGTCGCTCATCGGCATGCCAAAAACTCCGGAAATCGCAAGCATAGCGGCATCCACCGCCCTGCGCCCGCCTCTCGCCGCAAGGGCAGACGCATCGACTAGACTTGCGCGTCTTGGAGGACAGGACGCCATGACCGACACCACACCGCGCACCCCGTACGGCACCTTGCCGGCCGCCGCGCCCCTGCCGCCGCGCAAGCCCATCAGCCTGCCGCGCTTGCAGGAGATGCGCGAGCGCGGCGAGAAGATCGCCATGCTTACCGCCTACGACGCGACGTTTGCCGCGGTGGCCGACGCCGCTGGCGTAGACTGCCTGCTGGTGGGCGACTCGCTGGGCATGGTGTGCCAGGGGCGCCCCAGCACGGTCGGTGTGTCGTTGCAAGAGATGTGTTACCACACCGAAAGCGTGGTGCGCGGCCTGCGCCGCGTGCAAGGCACCGTGTGGGTGATCGGCGACCTGCCCTTTGGGAGCTATCAGGAGTCGCGCGAGCAGGCCGTGCGCAGTGCCACCGCGCTGATGCAGGCCGGCGCGCACATGGTCAAGCTCGAAGGCGGTGGCTGGACAGTGGAAACCGTGCGGTTTTTGGTGGAGCGCGGCATCCCCGTCTGCGCCCACCTGGGCCTGACGCCGCAAACGGTACACGCCATCGGCGGCTACCGCGTGCAGGGCCGCAACGACGCAGAGGCGCAGCAACTGCGCCGCGACGCACTGGCGCTGCAGGATGCTGGCGCCACGATGCTGGTGCTGGAGATGGTGCCCGCCGCGCTGGCGGCCGAAATCACCCAGCAGCTGCCGCGCTGCCACACCATCGGCATCGGCAGTGGCAACGGGACCGCCGGCCAGGTGCTGGTGATGCACGACATGCTGGGCATCCACCTGGGCAAGACGCCGAAGTTCGTGCGCAACTTCATGGACGGTGCGGCCAGCGTGCGCGACGCCATGGCCGCCTATGTCGCCGCCGTCAAGGCCGGAACCTTCCCCGACAATGCCGCGCACGCGTGGTAAACCGCAGCCTGCCGCGCCCCACGTCCCTGTTTATCTCCCCGCCATACCGATGCAAGTCATCCATTCCATCGCCGAGCTGCGCCAAGCGCTCGCCCCGTTCGACCGCCCCGCCTTCGTGCCCACGATGGGCAATCTGCACGACGGCCATCTGAGCCTGGTGCGCCATGCGCGCACCCTGGGCGACGTCACCGTCACCAGCATCTTCGTCAACCGGCTGCAATTTCTGCCGCACGAGGACTTCGACACCTACCCGCGCACGCTGCAGGCCGACTGCGAGCGCCTGGCCCAGGTCGGCTGCGACATCGTCTTCGCGCCGGCCGAAAGCGAGCTGTACCCGGAGCCGCAAACCTTCAAGGTGCAGCCGCACCCGGCGCTGGCCGACATGCTGGAGGGGCATTTTCGTCCCGGCTTTTTCACCGGGGTCTGCACGGTGGTGATGAAGCTGTTCCAGTGCGTCTTTGCCCAGGCCAAGGGCGAGCGCCACGCGGTGTTCGGCAAGAAGGACTATCAGCAGCTTATGGTGATTCGCCAGATGGTGCGGCAGTTTGCCCTGCCGGTCACCATCCACGGCGGCGACATCGCACGCGCGCCGGACGGGCTGGCGCTGAGCTCGCGCAACAGCTATTTATCGCCCCCCGAACGCGCGGAGGCGCCCCAACTGGTGCAGGCGCTGCGCCTGCTGGCCGCCGACGTGCTGGGCGGCGAGCGCAACCTGGCCGCGCTGGAGCGCCACGCCGAGCAGGCGCTGGCGGCCCGTGGCTGGCAGCCCGACTACCTGACCGTGCGTCGGCGCGAGGACCTGCTGCCCCCTACGGTGGCAGACCTGCAGCCGGGCCGCCTGGTGGCGCTCGGCGCGGCCCGCCTGGGCCGCACCCGCCTGATCGACAACTGGGAGTTTTGACGCCCCCGGCGGGAATCACTCCGCCACCGGATCGCGCGCCATCAGGCGCGCGACCGCATCGCGCGGTTGAAGCGCGCCGTCCAGCAGCGCCACCACGGCATCGGTGATCGGCATGCGCACCCCCAGCGAACGGGCGCGCTGCGCCACGGTGCGCGCGCTGTACACCCCCTCGGCCACGTGCCCGAGCGAATCCACCGCCTGGGTCAGCGTCAGGCCCTGGGCCAGCAGCAGCCCAACCTGGCGGTTGCGACTCAGGTCGCCGGTGGCGGTCAACACCAGATCGCCCAAGCCGGACAGGCCCATGAAGGTCTCCGCCCGCGCCCCGAGCGCCAGCCCCAGGCGCGTCATCTCGGCCAGGCCGCGGGTGATCAAGGCCGCCCGGGCGTTGTGCCCCAGACGCAGGCCATCGCACAACCCGGTGGCGATGGCCATGACGTTTTTGACCGCACCGCCGACTTCGACGCCAACGATGTCGTCGTTGGCATAGACGCGCAGCGTCGGACCGTGGAAAGCGGCCACCAAGGCGTCGCGCACCGGGGCCTGGGCACCGGCCGCCACCAACGCCGTCGGCAGGCCGGCCGCCACTTCCTGCGCAAAGCTGGGGCCGCTCAGGACCCCGACGCGCAGGTCCGGGGCCACCCGGGCGGCGATTTCGTGCCCCAACAAGCCGTCGGCGCTGGGCTCGCACGCGCGCTCGAAGCCCTTGCACAGCCAGGTAACGGGGATGTCGGCGCGGCCCGCGGCGGGCAATGCGCCAGACAGCCATTGCAACCACTGCCGCAACCCCGCCATCGGGGTGGCGATGACGACCAAGTCGGTGGCCACCAGCCACGGCGCCAGCGATGCCGGGTCGCCCCCGCCGCACTCGAGCGCCGGCGGCAACATCGCCCCCGGCAGGTAGCGGGCATTGACGCGCGCGCTTTGCAGACGCTCCGCCAGCGCGCGGTCGCGGGCCCACAGGCGCACCCGGTGGGTACCGGCCGCCGCGATGGCGAGGGCTGTCCCCCAGGCGCCGGCGCCGATCACGGTCAGGTGCATGGCAGCGGCAGAAAAGCGGTCGGCAACGGGGCGGGCCAATCACCCGCCCCAGCGTCCATCAGGCGGTGACGATGCGCGGCGCGTCGTCCTGCTGCTGGGCCTGCTGCTGCTCGTACATGGCCTGGAAGTTGATCTCGGCCAAATGTACGGGCGGGAAGCCGGCGCGCGTGATCAAATCGGCCACGTTGGCGCGCAGGTAGGGGTAGATGATCTGCGGGCAGGCGATGCCCATGATCGGGCCCATTTGCTCCTGCGAAAGGTTGCGGATCTCGAAAATCCCCGCCTGCTTGCACTCGACCAGAAACACGGTGCGCTCACCGATCTTGGTGTGCACGGTGGCCGCGACCGCCACCTCGTACACGCCGTCGGCCACGCCCTTGGCCTCGACACCCAACTGGACGTCCACGCTGGGCTGCTGCTGCTCCAGAAAGATGGCGGGGGAGTTCGGCTGCTCCAGCGAGGCCTCTTTCAGGTAGATGCGCTGGATCTGGAAAACGGGGGTTTGATCGTCGGACATGGTCGAAGTCGGTTGAGCGGCGCCCGCCGGCGGCGGATGCCCGGGTGGAGCCACCCCCAGGCGCGCGAAACGCGCCGCACGGGGGTCGGCGAGACGGGTGGATTATGACAGCGGCAGCCGAGCCGGTCGGAAGCGGCCGGCCTCAGCCGCCCTGCCCCTGCAGCAACGGCACCAGGCCGCCGCGGGCATCGAGGGCGTGCAGGTCATCGCACCCCCCGATGTGGCGCCCGTCGATGAAGATCTGCGGAACGCCGGTACGCCCGACCAGTCGCGCCATCTGCTGGCGGACCTCCGGCTGGCCGTCGACGTTGATCTCCTCCCACTCGATCACGCCGCGCGCGCGCAACAGCGCCTTGGCCCGGTGGCAGTAAGGACAGTAGTCACTGCTGAAAATCTTGACGTGTGCCATGCGATTGCCCTCTACGGTGCGCGATCAGGCCTTTTGGACCGGCAAGTTGGCGCCGCGCCAGGCGGCCATGCCGCCCGACAGCGAGACCGCCTTGTCGTAACCCAGCTTCTTGGCGATGGCCACGGCGCGGCGCGAGCGCATGCCCGAGGCGCACACCATCACCAGCGGCGTCGCCTTGTTTTTGACGGCCTGGGGCAACTGCTGCTCCAGCGTGTCCAGCGGAATGTTGCGCGCCCCCGTCACATGCCCGGCGGCAAACTCGGCGGGCGAGCACACGTCGATCACGGCCGCCTTCTCGCGGTTGATGAGCTGCACCGCCTCGGTCGGCGACACACCCGCTCCGCCCGCCGCGCCGCCCAACGCCGGCCACATGAGCATCACGGCCGAGCCGACTGCCACCGCCACCAACATCCAGTTTTCGATCAAAAAATCCACGGTACGCCTTGGTTTGGAATCGATCGGGACGACCTCGTCCCGGCAGGCGGGTATTCTAGAATGTGGATTTTCCCTTTGTCGCCCTATCCAGGAATCCCCCCTTGTTGCCATGCACAAACTCGTCCTGATCCGCCACGGAGAGTCCACCTGGAACCTCGAAAACCGCTTCACTGGCTGGACCGATGTCGACCTCACACCCACGGGGGTGTCGCAGGCCATGTCGGCGGGGCGACTGCTCAAGGCCGAAGGCTGGGACTTCGACCTGTGCTTCACCAGCGTACTCAAGCGCGCCATCCACACGTTGTGGTACGTGCTGGACGAGATGGACCGCGTCTGGCTGCCGGTGATCAAGGACTGGCGGCTCAACGAACGCCACTACGGCGCCTTGCAAGGCCTGAACAAGGCGGACATGGCCAAGCAGTACGGCGACGAGCAGGTGCTGGTTTGGCGCCGCAGTTACGACACACCGCCGCCGCCGCTGGACCCCAACGACCCGCGCGGCCAGCGCCAGGACAGGCGCTACGCCGCTCTGGCGCCGGAGCAGATTCCCCTGACCGAGTGCCTGAAGGACACCGTGGCGCGCGTGGTGCCGTGCTGGAACGACACCATCGTGCCCGCCATCCGCAGCGGCCAGCGCGTGCTGATCGCCGCGCATGGCAACTCCATCCGCGCGCTCATCAAGCACCTGGACGGCATCTCGGACACGGACATCGTCGGGCTGAACATCCCCAACGGCATCCCGCTGGTGTATGAGTTGGACGACGACATGAAGCCGCTGCGCCGCTTCTACCTGGGTGACGCCGCCGCGGCGGAAGCGGCCGCGGCCGCCGTCGCCCGCCAAGGCAAAGCCTGAGCCCAGGCCCCGCCTGACGGGAACCGCGCCGGCGCGCCGCCGGTCCAACGTGTATAGTGGCGCGAGACGCGACGACAGGGATTGCGATGGGGCAGAAACTGAAGACTGCCGGCTGGGTAGCCCTTGGGGCACTGGCCGGCGCGCTGACGACGGTGCAGTTGCAGGCTACCGCGCGGGCGACGCTCGCGCCGCTGCCGCTGGAGGAACTGCAGCAACTGGCCGCCGTCTTTGGGATGATCAAGAGCGACTACGTCGAGCCCGTCGACGACAAAAAGCTCATCACCGACGCCATCGCCGGCATGGTGTCGTCGCTCGATCCCCACTCGCAGTATTTCGACCGCAAGAGCTTCAAGGAATTCCGCGAAGGCACCTCGGGGCGCTTCGTCGGTGTGGGCATCGAGATCACGATGGAAGACGGCCTCGTCAAGGTCGTCACGCCGATCGAGGACTCGCCCGCCTTCCGTGCGGGCCTCAAGGCCGGCGACCTCATCACCAAGATCGACGACACCGCCGTCAAGGGCCTGACCATCAACGATGCCGTCAAACGCATGCGCGGCGAGCCCAACACCCAGGTGACCCTGACCGTCTTCCGCCGGGACGAAAACCGCACCTTCCCGGTGACCATCACGCGGCAAGAGATCAAGACCGTCAGCGTGCGCGCCAAGGTGGTGGAGCCTGGCTACGCCTGGGTGCGCGTATCGCAATTCCAGGAACGCACGCTGGAGGACTTTGCCCGCAAGATCGAAGAGATCGCGCGCTCGGAGCCGGCGCTCAAGGGCCTGGTGCTGGACCTGCGCAACGATCCGGGCGGCCTGCTGGATGCGGCGGTCGGCCTGTCGGCGGCGTTCCTGCCCGACGACGCCGTGGTGGTCACGACCAACGGCCAGTTGGAGGAAAGCAAGGCCACCTACCGCGCCACACCGCGCGACTACCTGCGCCGTTCCGGCAACGACCCGATCGCGCGGCTGACGGCGCAAACGCAGGGGCTGCTCAAGCGCATCCCGATCGTGGTGCTGGTCAACGAGGGGTCGGCCTCCGCCAGCGAGATCGTCGCCGGTGCCCTGCAAGACCACAAGCGCGCCGTCATCATGGGCAGCCAGACCTTCGGCAAGGGCTCGGTGCAGACGGTGCGCCCGCTCGGCCCCGACACGGCGCTCAAGCTCACCACCGCGCGCTACTACACGCCCAGCGGCCGCTCCATCCAGGCCAAGGGCATCGTGCCCGACGTGTGGGTGGACGAAACGCCCGATGGGAACCTGTTCGCGGCGCTGCGCACGCGCGAGGCCGATCTGGAAAAACACCTGGCCAACGGACAGAATCGCCCCCTGACCGACGCCGAGCGCGAGGCCGAGCGCCAACGCGAGCGTGAGCGGGAACAGGCCCGCCAGCGTCTGGAAGAAGAACAGCGCAAGAATCCGGGCGCGCGGCTGCTGCCGGAGTTTGGGTCGGACAAGGACTTCCAGCTCCAGCAGGCGCTCAACCGCCTCAAGGGCCTGCCGGTGGTGGCCAGCAAGACAGCCGCCGAGCGCCCTGCCAAGGCCGACAACTGACGCCCGCATGACCGACGAGCAACTGCTGCGCTATTCGCGTCACATCCTGCTCGACGACATCGGCGTCGAGGGCCAGGAGCGGCTGCTGGCCGCCCATGCGGTGATCGTCGGCGCGGGCGGGCTCGGCTCGCCGGTGGCGCTGTACCTGGCCAGCGCCGGGGTAGGCCGCATCACCGTGATCGACCACGACACGGTGGACGCCACCAACCTGCAGCGCCAGATCGCGCACGACCTGTCGCGTGTGGGTCTGCCCAAGGCCCTGTCGGCGCAGGTGGCCATGCGCGCCATCAATCCGGAGGTGCGTATCCAGCCGTTGCTGCAGCGCGCCGACGACGCCGTGCTCGACGGTGTGTTGCCCGACGCCGACGTGCTGCTGGACTGCACCGACAACTTCCGCACTCGCCACCTGATCAACCGAGCCAGCGTGCGGCACGGGGTTCCGCTGGTGTCGGGGGCGGCCATCCGTTTCGACGGACAGTTGTCGGTGTACGACCCACGCGATCCGCACTCGCCCTGCTACGCCTGCCTGTTCCCCGAAACCGAAGGGCTGGAAGAAACCCGCTGTGCGACCATGGGCGTCTTCGCGCCGTTGGTCGGCATCATCGGGACGATGCAGGCGGCCGAGGCGCTCAAGCTGATCGTGGGATTGGGCTCGCGCCTGATCGGTCGACTGCTGATGCTGGACGGCCGTGGCCTGGCGTTTACCGAGGTGCAGCTCGCCCGCCACCCCGACTGTCCGGTGTGCGGGTCACGCCATCGGCCGGCCTGACGGGCGCCGACACCCCCGCGGTGACGATCCATCCTTCCAGGGGATCGAACGGTGGCAGACCCCAGCAAGGGTGGCCGGCTTCGTGCTGAAGGCAACCCCAAGCCGCTTGCACCAAACACAGCACGGCGTCCAGGGCATCGCCACGGGGATCATCCACCAGCGCCTCGTGCTGCGCCGGGCTCAGATGCAGGCGCAGGCCCGTTGCGCCCAACAGCGGTGCGGTACCAGCCTCCAAAGCATGGAGCAAGTCCTTGCGGGCGATCAGGCGCTCTGGGGTCTGCCGGACCCGCTCATCGCTTTTGTACGACCGTCGGCCCAGCACGCTGCGGGCCAGCAGACCGGGATAGGCCTCCAGCGCCACGCGGTCCGCGCCGCCCGGCGGCTCGTGCAATCCGGGTAAAGCCACCCCGGCTGCCAGCAAGCGCGGCACGCCCGCGTGCATCATGTAAGCCACCGGCGGGTTGACCCACTTCATGCTGGGGCTGGAGCCGGCCGGGCCATCGGTGGCCCGATGCGCCATCTTGGCCCCCACCGGCCGCGCCGCACAATAAGCGGCAAAAGCCTCGCGGATCTGCGACCGCGACCGCCCCGCATAGTGGGCCATGCAGGCGAGCCACGACGTCGGCCAGCCCAGGGCCTGCACCAAGGCCCGCGGCAGCCCAAACGGCAAATCGAAACCGCCCACCCACGGACCCGGACGCTCCAGCGCAGCGGACCATGCGGACAGCGACGCAAAGCGCTCCAGCCCGTCCAGCACCACGCGTCGGCCGCGATCGCCCTGCCCCACCACGCGCCCCACGGCATGCACGATGGGCTTGCGCGCCGACGGGGCGCTGGTGAAGTCGCACCCAAGCAGCCGCGGGCGCTTTGCCGGGGTCGCCAACGCCGGCCTCTCGGGCACTCAGACGCGGCCGATGATGCTGGCCGTGGCCATCAGTTCTTCCAACAGCGCCAGCGATACCTTGCCCGAGACGGTGTAGGGGTCGAACTCCGGCCGCTCGGAATACTTCAACACGATGGACGTGTTGAGCTTGGTGAGATTGACCTGCCCCATGGTCCAGCCGCCAAAGCGGCGCTCGGTGATTTCTTCGTAGAGCAGCAGCTCGACATCCTGATGGCGCGGATCGTCGACGATCTGCTTGTACAGACGGTTGACCGCACTGCGCCCCCCCTCGATGGCCTGCAAAAAGATGCCGCCCCCATAGCACAGGATGCCCGTGATGCCGTTGTGCAGATTGTGGCGCCGCGCCGAGGCCAGGATCGACTCGATGGCGTGCGAGGTGTCCGGATCCACGGCCCGGCTGACATAGAGCAAACGCACCAGCATGACCTCAACTCCGCGGAATCAGGGACAAAAATTCGCGCCGCAGGTTCGGGTCTTTCAAAAAGACGCCGCGCATCACCGAATTGATCATGCGGCTGTCCATGTCCTTGACGCCGCGCCACGCCATGCAGTAATGGGTGGCTTCCATGACGATGGCCAGTCCGTCAGGCTGGGTCTTTTCCTGGATCAGATCGGCCAGCTGCACCACGGCCTCCTCCTGGATCTGCGGGCGGCCCATCACCCACTCGGCCAGGCGGGCGTATTTGCTCAGCCCGATGACGTTGGTGTGCTCGTTGGGCATGACGCCGATCCACACCTTGCCGATCACGGGGCAGAAGTGGTGGCTGCAGGCGCTGCGCACCGTGATCGGGCCGACGATCATCAGTTCGTTGAGGTGCTCGGCGTTGGGAAACTCCGTGATCGACGGCGCCGGCACATAACGGCCCGCAAACACCTCCTTGATGTACATCTTGGCCACGCGGCGCGCAGTGTCCTCGGTGTTGTGGTCGTTGGCGGTGTCGATGACCATGGCGTCCAGCACGGCCTGCATCTTCTCCGACACCTCGTCGAGCAGCTGCTCCAGCTCGCCGGGGCGAATGAACTCGGCGATGTTGTCGTTGGAGTGAAAGCGCTTGCGCGCCGCCTGGATCCGCTCGCGGATCCGCACGGAGACGGGCACGCCCTCGTCGGGCCGGGTGTCGTCGGTCATGGTCTCGGGTGCCTTCATGAGCATGCGCGGATGCTAACACCGGGCCAACAACCCCACCATCAGTACCGGTGCCCGGTCAAAAACAGCACCGCCCGCATGACGGCAAAGGCGATCCAATCCCGCGCGCGCTCGTGCCAGGGGCGACGCTGCAGGACCTCCATGTCCAGCGCCACCCCGGCGGTGCGCATCAGGTGATCGAGCCGCGCGCGCAAGTGGCTCACGAAGCGCGCGTCTGTGGTGACGACATTGGCCTCGCGCGCCAGCAACAGGCTGATCGGATCGAGATTGGTGGAGCCGACCGTGGCCCAGCGCTCGTCGGCCACCGCCACCTTGGCGTGCAAGGCGCTGGGCGCGTACTCGCGGATTTCCACCCCCGCACGCAGCAGCCACGCATGCACGGGCCGCGGGGCGTGGTACTGCAAAAAGCGCTCGTACTTGCCCTGCACCAGCAGGCGCACGCGCACTCCGCGAGCGACGGCCTGCGCCAGTGCGTGGCGCAGCCGGCGCCCGGGGATGAAGTAAGCGTTGGCGATGATCAGTTCGTGCCGCGCCAGCGCGATCGCCTGCAGGTAGGCATGCTCGATGTCGTGCCGGTGGCGCACGTTGTCCCGCCACAGCACGGCAGCAGCCGCCCCGTGCACGAGCGGCTCGCCGTCAGGGCCAGCCGGCGTCGCATCGCGCTCCGCGAACCAGCCCTGCCACCACGCGTGCAAATCGTCGCCCACATGCGCCGCGCGCCACGCCTGCCAGGCCGCCCGAAACTCGCGCCGGCGCGCGCGCCGCGCCGCCAGCAGGCGCGCGAAATCATCCGCGAGCGCAACCCGGACGTCATCACGCTGGACGTCGAGATGCCCAAGATGGACGGGCTGGAGTTCCTCTCGCGCCTGATGAGGCTGCGCCCCACCCCGGTGGTGATGGTTTCGACACTGACCGAACAGGGCGCAGAGACGACGCTCAAGGCCCTGGAGCTGGGCGCGGTGGACTTCGTCGCCAAGCCGCGCATCGGTGTGAGCGCCGGGCTGCAGGAGCTGGCCGACGACATCGTTGACAAAATCCGCATCGCTGCCAAGGCGCATGTGCGGCGCCTGACCGCCGCCCCAGTCGCCGCCCGGGCTGCCGCTCCATCGAACCCAGCGGCAACGGCCTCCAGCACCCCGACGGGAGTCGCCTCGGGCACCGGGCTGCTGCGGCTGTCGACCGAGAAGGTCATCTGCATCGGCGCGTCCACCGGCGGCACCGAGGCGATCAAAGAGATTCTGGTCGAGCTGCCGTCCGACGCCCCGGCGGTGGTCATCACCCAGCACATGCCGCCGGGCTTTACCGCCAGTTTTGCCGCGCGGCTGGATTCGCTGTGCCGCATCCGGGCGGCCGAGGCGCGCGACGGCGAGCGCATCCTGCCCGGTCATGCCTACATCGCCCCAGGCGGACGCCAGTTCTCTATCGCGCGCAGCGGCGCCAACTACATCGCGGTGGTGGACGATTCACCGCCGGTCAACCGCCACAAACCGTCGGTGGAGGTGCTGTTTCGCTCCTGCGCGCGGGTCCTGGGGCCCAATGCCGTCGGGGTGATGCTGACCGGCATGGGCGGCGATGGCGCCCGGGCGATGAAAGAAATGCGCGACGCCGGGGCCTACAACATCGCCCAGGACGAAGCGAGCTGCATCGTCTTTGGTATGCCCAAAATGGCCATCCAGGCGGGCGCCGTACACGATGTGCTGCCGCTCAAGCAGATCGCCCGGGCCATCATGGAGCGCGTGGCCGCATCGGGTGTGCGGCACCGCATCTGAAGACGACGTTCGACCGGCGGGGCTCAGACCAGTTGGTCGATTTGCCCGCCCGGCGCCGGTCGGTTGTCGGTGTCGGCGGCCACACCATAGGCACCATAGTTCTGCGCCGCGTCGCTGGGCGGTAGGTTGGCCAGCGGCCGGGTGTTGAGCCGGGCCTGCAACTCCTCCAGACGTTGGGCGCGCTCTTGCGCGGCCTGGACGGCCTCCTGGCCGATCATCATGTCCACCGCCGCGCGGCTGGCCTTCCACATTTTGGGCAACAGATCCTTGATCTGGGCATCCATCGCCTCTTGAGCGGGGTTTTTGACCTCGGGAAAGTCCTTCTGGCCCGAACGTCCGGCGGCATCGCCGGGTCGCCCTGGGCGCGACTTCGCCTCGGCACGGCGCTGCGCGTCGGCATTCTCGGCCTCCCGCGCCCGCTTGTCCCGCTCGGCCGCCCGGGCCTGGGCCACCTCCTGGTCGGCCATGGCCTGCGCATCGGTGGCGCGGGGATCGTCGCGGCCCGCCGCCGGCAGCGGCAATCCGGAGCGTTCGGGCGCGGCACCGTTGGCAAAGCCGTCGGCCCGCTGGCCTTCCTGCGCCGGGGTCACGGGCGACAGCGTCGGCGGCGCCGCCTGCGCCTGCGCACGCGCAGCCTCGCCCTGCGGCGCCACGACGGCGCCAGTCGCATTTTCACGGGCGACGGCATTGATGGGCCGCGCCGGGGTCACCGGCTGGGCCCGCACGGTCGGCGTCGATTGCGGCGCCGGTGCCACGGCAATCGATGAAATGGTCAACATGGCGCAACTCCCAACTCGTCTGTGCGCAAGGGCCACACTCCTTGCGCACATCGGTGTTATCGACCAACTTGAGCCCGACTTTAGGGGGAAATCGCCCGTTTTTCAAACGATCGCCCCGTGCCCCGCCATGGTGTGGCGCGCACACGCCCCCCGAACTCAGCGGTTCGGCCAGCACCGCGGGACGCCGCGGGGCGCAAGCCACGTAAAATGAGAGTGACTACGACCCCGGCGCGCCCGCTCCGGCACAGGCCCCAAACAGGCGCCCCCAACCCAAAGGACCCCCGATGGCGACACCCCTCCCGCTGCACGACCGCGACGGCAAGATCTGGATGGACGGCGAACTCGTCGACTGGCGCGAAGCCAAGGTGCACGTGCTGACGCACACACTGCACTACGGCTGCGGCGCCTTCGAGGGCGTGCGCGCCTACAAGACCGAGCGGGGCCCGGCGATCTTCCGCCTGCAGGAGCACACCGAGCGCCTGTTCAACAGCGCCAAGATCCTGCGCATGAAGATCCCCTTCAGCATGGAGGAGGTCAACGAGGCGCAGCGCGCCGTCATCCGCGCCAACGGGCTGGAAAGCGGCTACATCCGCCCACTGACCTGGATTGGGTCCGAGAAGCTCGGCGTCAGCCCCAAGGGCAACCGCGTGCACCTGATGGTGGCGGCCTGGGCCTGGGGTGCCTACCTCGGCGAAGAGGGCATGAAGCGCGGCATCCGCGTCAAAACCTCCAGCTACACGCGCCACCACGTCAACATCACGATGACGCAGGCCAAGACGGTGTCCAACTACACCAACTCTATCCTGGCCAACATGGAGGCCACCGACGACGGCTACGACGAGGCGCTGCTGCTCGACCCGGCCGGCTTCGTTTCCGAGGGCGCCGGCGAAAACCTCTTCATCGTCAAGAACGGCGTCGTTTACACGCCGGACCCGTCGGCCGGCGCGCTCAACGGGATCACGCGCAACACCGTGCTGCACATCGCCAAGGACCTGGGCCTGGAAGTGGTGCAGAAGCGCATCACGCGCGACGAGGTCTACATCGCCGACGAGGCCTTCTTCACCGGCACCGCCGCCGAGGTCACGCCGATCCGCGAGCTCGACCGCATCCAGATCGGCGCGGGTCAGCGCGGCCCGATCACCGAGCGCATCCAGAGCGCGTTCTTCGACATCGTCAACGGGCGCAACCCGAAGTACGCCCACTGGCTGACCCTGGTGTGACCCTCTATGAGCAGCCCGACTTCAGCCCCTGCCGCCGTCGAATTGTCCGCGCGCGACCTGAACGCGCACGGCGGCGTGATCTGCCCCAGCCCGAAGGCCGGCATGCAGCTCTGGAACGGCCACCCCCGCGTCTTTCTGGACGTGGCCAAAACCGGTGAGGTGCACTGCCCCTATTGCGGGACGGTGTACCGGCTCAAGATCGGCGAGGCGGTACGTGGGGGCCACTGACAACGAAGAGTCGCAGACCGCATGTCCGACCGCGTCGGCTGCGGTGCCGACGCCCCCCACGGTATCGACTGAGGCTCTGGAGCGCGTCACCGTTGTCGTCGTCACATTCGACAGCCGCCATTGCCTTGACGCCCAGCTGCCGCTATTGCGCGCGTGCCGGCACGTCATCGTAGTTGACAACGGCAGTGCGGATGGGACGCCTGAAGCGGTTCGCCGGGCCTTGCCTCATGCCACCTTAATTGCACTGAATCGTAACCTCGGCTTTGGCGCCGCGAACAATTTGGCGCTCGCGCAAGTTGCGACGAAATTTGCGCTGCTTCTCAATCCCGATTGTTCTCTTAACATTCAGGGTCTGTGTGCCTTGGTTGCGCGCGCGCAGACGTTCCCCGACGCGGCCATTGTTGCCCCACAACTGATCAACGCGGAGGGCCAATGCGAAATCAATTATCGCTGGCCGCTGACGTCTTGGCGCAGCCGTGGCCCGGGAGCCGAAGCCGTGACCTGTGTTGGTTTTGTGTGTGGTGCGGCGATGCTATTGCGAACCCAAGCGATCCGCCAGATAGGTGGATTCGATGAGCGTTTTTTTCTGTACTACGAGGACGATGATCTGTGCCTGCGCGTGCGACAGGCCGGTCAGACGATCTTGATCGATCCTGAAATCCGCGCAAAGCACCGGTCACGCGGCTCGGTTCAAGGCCCCCGCGTTCTGCGTGCAGAGTGGTTGCGTGGTTATCATCACACACGCTCAAAGCTGCTTTTTTTCGAGAAGCACACGGGCTTGCAAGCTGCACAATCGCTGCGACGCCGTGTGCTCCTGGCGGCTCTGGTGGGGTTGCCTTTGCGTTTACTGCTTCCCGTCCCTAAACACGTGGCGCGGTGGCTGGGCCGTTGTACGGCCGCCATTGTATGGAAGCATGGGTAGTGCAGCGAAACCTTGCGTGCCTGTTACAGACGCCTCTTGAGTTTCGAGAATCATGCCATTGCCAACTCGGGGAACATGTCCGACGCTGTGCGTGGGCATTCTTACGCTCAATGAGGAAAGGCGCATCAAGAGTTGCATTCAAAGCGCTGCGTTTGCCGATCAGATTATTGTTATTGACAGCGGAAGCACCGACCGTACGACAGCGCTCGCCGAAAGTCTGGGAGCGGAAGTTTTTCATTATCCGGATTGGCAGGGTTTTGGCGTTCAACGCACGCGCCTTCTGCAACACTGTCGCTGCGACTACATCTTTTTTTTGGACGCCGATGAAGAAATAACCCCTGAGCTGCGAACAGAGTTACTGCGCTTCATCGAACAACACCCGAAGACCATCGGAGAAATCGTTTGGCAGCAAGTTGCTTTTGGAGCTCCGCTGCGCCACATGCTTGCGCGTGGCGCACTGCCGCGCTTGTTTCCAGCAGCCGAAGTCGTGGCATTTGAGGGTGCCGTCCACGAAGGACCCATCCTGCGCAATCCCCGCCTGCCCCGACGCCGTCTCAAGTCACCGCTTCTTCATTATTCTCGTGAAACCATTCACGACAGCCTCCGAAAACTGACCCAGTATTCCATGCTGGGCGCTGCCAAACGCAAGGAAGCAGGACGGCGTGGCGGTATCTGGCGCGGTCTTGGTTCGGGTTTGGCGATCTTTGCGCGTATCTACATCTTCCGTTTGGCCTTGCTTGACCGGGGTCCCGGGTTTCTTTTCAGTGTTTTCGTAGCGCTGGAGTGCTTTTTCCGTTACGTTGCCCTTGAATACGATCGAGAACACCTAAGCAATGATGTCAAACGCTAACGATATGCCGCCCCAAACGACCGCAACGTCGTGCCTGGGCCGGATCCAATCGCTGCCTGCCTGGTTATTTGCGGTTGGGATGACAGCGACCCCAGTGGCGCTGGGCCTGGCCAATCTCGCCTTGCTACTGAGCTTGCTGATGGCACCCCTGGCCGGTCGCTGGCGGGAACGCTGGAGCAACCTGCGGCAGCATCCCGTGTTTTGGGCCGCACTAACGCTGTATGGCGTGATTGTCCTTGGCATCACCTACACCGATGCACCCACGTCTGACTGGCTGCTCAGTCTCAACAAGTATCTCAAAGTCGGGGCCATCGGGGTTTGGCTTCCCATTCTCATGACCGAACCACGCGTGCGCAAGCTTGCTTTATGGGGATTTGCGCTGGCGATGACCTTCGTGCTCGGTTCGACATGGGCCAATGTGTGGTGGGTCCTTCCGTGGTCGGAAACCCAGCACACCGGCTGGGGTGTCAGTCACCATGTCTTTGGTGACTACATCACGCAGAATGTGATGATGTCGTTTTTCGTTCTACTTCTGCTCATTGCTGGTCAGCAGACGTACGGATGGCGGCGCTGGTTGTGCTGGTCGCTGGTCTTGCCTTCCATCGTCAGTATCACCCACCTTTCGCAAGGGCGCACGGGGTTGGTCCTCGTAGCGACAGCACTGTTGGTTTTCGCCGTCAGCATGCCGCGGCGCAAGGTTGCTTTCATTGCCGTCGCGCTGGCACCACTCACGCTGGGATTGGCTTTGGCAACATCTTCCTTGATGAGAGACCGCGTCGTTCAAGCCATAGGGGAAGCCCGTCAGGCCGACACCGATCCCTATTCTTCCATTGGACACCGGCTATATAACCAAAGAACAACGCTGGCTATGATCGCGGATGCACCCCTCATCGGTCACGGTACCGGCGCTTACCATACGCGTATTTGCGAATATCTGGATCGTGCAGAGGACTGCCATATTTTTCATTGGCATCCGCACAATCAATATCTCTTTTTCGGCGTGAACCACGGTTTGGTCGGCGTCATCGCTTATCTTGGGCTCCTGGCTGCTCTTTGTGTGACAGTGTGGCGCAGCGAATCGACCACGTGGAAAAGTTTACTGTTAGGACTGACCGCACTGCTTGCTGTCAACAGTCTGTTCAATTCACCGTTGTGGAGTGCGCGCGAAAGCCACTTCTTTACCCTGATGACAGCGCTTCTGTCAGCTCAGGCATGGGTAAGCCGTAGAGCAAACGCTGCTCACGAAACGATATAAGCCGCCGCCCCGGAAGCCAGCAGCTTGCCATCGACGGCAAGAAACGCCATGCGGGTGGTGGCCACGCGCGAGCCCAAGCGCAGCACTTCGGCTTCCAGATCAAAGGCCTCGCCAATCCCGGGGCGCAGGTAGTCGATGCGCAAGTCGATGGTACCCAGCTTGGCGAAGCGCTGCAGGCGCTGCAGAGGCGGCTCGTCGAGATGGCGCGCACCAATGGCGGCCATCACCGCCAGCCCGCCCATGGCGTCGAGCGCCGCGCTGATGACGCCACCGTGGATGCGGTTGTAGGCAAAGTGGCCGACCAGCTGCGGGCGCATGGCGATGTGGCCGCGCACGCGCTCTGGCGCGATTTCGGTTACGCGCAAGCCCAGCACCTGGTTGAAGACGATCTTCTCCTCGAAGATCTGCCGCACGCCTTCGAGAAATTCGGCCTCGAAGACCACGGGTTGCGTCGGAGGGTGGACGATGCGTGTCATACGCTGGGCAGGCAGAGTGGGCAGGAACGACAGCGGGCGATGTCCGCGAGTATGGCGCGGTCGCCCGACCCGCCGTCAGACGCGACTGAAATCGGGTGTGCGCTTTTCCAGAAACGCCGCAAAGGCTTCCCGCGCGGCGGGCTCGCGCAGCATGCGGCCAAACACGGCCCCCTCTTCGGCCATGCGCTGCAGCACGGCGTCCTGTTGACCGCCCTTCATCAGGCGCTTGGTCTCGACCAGCGACGTCAGAGGCTTGGCCGCCAGCTTGCGCGCCACTTGCTGCGTGTATGCATTGACCTCGGCGGGCGGCAATATCTTGTTGACCAGCCCCACCTCCAACGCGGCGTCGGCGTAGATCGGCTCACCCAGCAGCAGGGCCTCGGCGGCGCGGTGGTAGCCGAACATTTGCGGCGCGATCAGGCTCGATGCCCCTTCGGCACATAGCCCGAGGTTGACGAACGGCATCGAAAACGCCGCGTTGTCACCTGCATAGACCAGATCACAGTGAAACAGCAGCGTGGTGCCGATACCCACCGCCGGGCCGCATACCGCCGCCACCAGGGGTTTGGGGAACGTGGCTATGCCGCGCAGAAAGCGAAATACCGGGCTGTCGGTCCCGGCGGGCGGAGCATTGAGGAACTCCTCGATGTCGTTGCCCGCCGAAAACATCGCCTCGTTGCCCTGAATGACGACGACGCGCACCAACGCATCGGCCGCCGAACGCGCCAGCGCATCCGCCAGGGTGGCATACATGGCGCTAGTCAGCGAGTTTTTGCGGGCGGGGCGGTTGAGGGTCAGCGTCAGCACGCCGCCTTCGGTGTGTTCGAGGATGTCGGCCATCGTGGTCTCCTGCGCCATCATACCCGCTCGAAAATGCCCGCTGCGCCCTGCCCCATGCCGACGCACATCGTCACCATGCCATAGCGCAGCTGGCGGCGGCGCAGCGCGTGCACGACGGTGGCCGAGCGGATAGCGCCGGTGGCACCCAGCGGGTGACCCAGCGCGATGGCGCCGCCCATCGGGTTGACCTTGGCGGGGTCGAGCCCGAGTTGGTTCATCACCGCCAGTGACTGCGCAGCAAACGCCTCGTTGAGCTCGATCCAGTCGAGGTCGTCTTGCTTGAGGTCGGCGGCCTTCAACGCTGCGGGGATGGCCTCCACCGGGCCGATGCCCATGATGTGCGGCGGCACGCCGCGGCTGGCGTAGGCGACGAAG
The DNA here is from genome assembly GCF_036825565.1 of Tepidimonas sp. Classification (GTDB taxonomy): domain Bacteria; phylum Pseudomonadota; class Gammaproteobacteria; order Burkholderiales; family Burkholderiaceae_C; genus Tepidimonas. The sequence goes on from NZ_DAISXZ010000004.1 coordinate 49,596, forward strand.
CGCGCCAGCGGCTGCAGGCCGAAGCGCTGGATGGCCGCCTCGCTGGCCAGGATCAGGGCGCCAGCGCCGTCTGAGGTTTGCGAGCTGTTGCCCGCCGTGACGCTGCCCAGCCCGGTGGGCGTGAGGTCGGCGCGGCGCGGCGTGGCGAACACCGGGCGCAGCTTGGCCAGGGCTTCCAGGGTGGTATCGGCGCGCGGGCCCTCATCCAGATCGACGGTGCGGCGCTGGATGCCGACTTCGCCCCGGTCCAGATCCAGCGTGCGTTCTTCCACCTCCACCGGCGTGATTTCGTCGCGGAACTCGCCGGCCTGCTGTGCGCGGATGGCGCGCTGGTGCGACTGCAGCGCAAATTCGTCCTGCGCCTGGCGCGACACCTTCCACTGCTGCGCCACCTTCTCGGCGGTCAGCCCCATGCCGTAGGCGATGCCATAGTCGTCCACATCGTCGGTGTTGGCAAAGATCGCCGGCGAAAGGCTGGGCGTGTTGCCCATCATCGGCACCATGCTCATGCTCTCCACCCCGGCGGCGATCATCACATCCGCCTCGCCGACGCGGATGCGATCGGCCGCCATCTGCACCGCCGACAGACCGGAGGCGCAGAAACGGTTGACGGTGATGCCGCCCACGCTCTTGGGCAGACCGGCCAGCACCGCGCCGATGCGCGCGACGTTCAATCCCTGCTGCGCCTCGGGGATGGCGCAGCCGCAGATCACGTCTTCGATGGCGGCCGGGTCGAGCGAGGGCACCTGTGCCACGGCGGCGCGCAACACGTGCGCCAGCAGGTCGTCCGGCCGGGTGTGGCGGAAATAACCCTTGTGGGACTTGCCGATCGGTGTGCGGGTGGCCGCGACGATGTAGGCGTCTTGTCGGGTTTTCATGTCGGGTGTCTCCGCGGGTTCAGTTGCGCAGGGGCTTGCCGCTGTCGAGCAAGGCCATGATGCGGGCCTGCGTCTTGGGTTGGACAATGAGGGCGCAGAAGGCCTCGCGCTCCAGCTTCATCAGATAGTCCTCGGACACCAGCGTGCCGGCCTCGACATCGCCGCCCGTGACCACATGGGCGATGCGGCTGGCGATGTGGAAGTCGTACGCGGTGATGAAACCGCCGTCGCGCATATTGACCAGCGAGCCCAGGATGGTGGCCTTGCCGCTGCGACCTGCCACGGGGAAGCGGCGCTGCAGCGGCGGCCGGTAGCCGCCCGTGGCCAGGGCCTGTGCCTCGCGCACGGCGACGAACAGCAGCTCGTCACGGTGCGGCACGATGACGTCGCTGTCCAGCAGGTAGCCGAGCTTGCGGCTTTCCAGCGCACTGGTGCCCACCGTGGCCATCGCCGCGGCCTTGAAGCCCTCGGTCAGGAACGGCAGCAGGTCGGTGCCGGTGCTGGCGCGGGCGTTTTCCGCGGCGCGGCGGGCGATGTAGGTCAGCCCGCCGGCGCCGGGGATGAGGCCGACGCCGACCTCCACCAGGCCCATGTAGCTTTCCATGTGCGCCACGCGGCGCGCACAGTGCACCGCCAACTCGCAGCCACCGCCCAGCGCCATGCCGCGCACCGCTGCCACCGTCGGCACCTGGGCGTAGCGCAGCCGCAGCATGACGCGCTGCATCTCCGCCTCCACCGACTCGATGGCCTGCACACCCATGGCGGCAAACGCCGGCAGGGTCGCCTGCAGGTCGGCGCCGACCGAAAACGGCTCATCGCCCGACCACACCACCAGGCCCGCAAAGCGCGCCTCGGCTTCCTCGACCGCACGGTCCAGCCCCTCCACCACGGCTGGGCTAATGGCGTGCATCTTGGTCTTGAGGCTGGCGATCAGCACGTCGTCCAAGCCGGGGCGCGGCAGGGTCCACAGGCGAATCGCCTCGTCTTCATACACCGTGGCGCCGTCGGTGCGCCAGTCCGCCCCCCCTTCGCCGACGACGCGCTCGCGGTAGAGCTGGCGCGCATGCACCGGCAGCGTGCGCGGCGGCTCGAAGCGGCCGGTGGCCGGGTTCCACGAGCCTTCCGGCTGGTGCACGCCGCCGCGCTCGGCCACCGGGCCGTCGAACACCCAGGCGGGCAGCGGCGCCGAGCACAGCGCGCGACCGGCGTCGATGTCCTCCTGCACCATGCGCGCCACTTCCAGCCAGCCGGCCTGCTGCCACAGCTCGAACGGCCCCTGCTGCATGCCAAAGCCCCAGCGCATCGCCTGGTCGACGTCGCGCGCCGTCTCGGCGATCGACTGCAGGTGCAGCGCCGCGTAGTGAAAACCGTTGCGCAGGATCGCCCACAAAAAGCGCCCTTGCGGCCCCTCGGCGTTGCGCAGCAGCTTCAGGCGCTCGGGGGCGGGTTTTTTCAACATGCGGCCATAGACCTCGTCGGCCTTGCTGCCGGCGGGCACGTAGTCGCCCGTGGCGAGGTCGAAGCGCAGCACGTCGCGCCCGACCTTTTTGTAAAAGCCCGCCTTGGTCTTTTGCCCGAGGTGGCCCTTGTCGAGCAGCGCCTGCAGCACCTTGGGCGTCTCGAACGTCGGGTAGAACGGGTCGGTCTCGGGACTGAGCTGGGTCTGCATCGTGCGGATCACGTGCGCCAGCGTGTCCAGCCCCACCACGTCGGCGGTGCGGCAGGTGCCGCTGGAGGCGCGCCCGAGCCGCTTGCCGGTCAGGTCATCGACGACGTCGAACGTCAGGCCATGCCGTTCGGCCTCGATCATCGTCGAGAGCATGCCGGCAATACCGATGCGGTTGGCGACGAAGTTCGGCGTGTCTTTGGCGCGCACGACGTTCTTGCCCAGCGTCGTCGTGACGAACCCCTCCAGCGCGTCGAGCACGTCGGCGCGCGTCTCGGGCGCGGCGATCAGCTCCACCAGCGGCATGTAGCGCGGCGGGTTGAAGAAGTGGATGCCGCAAAAGCGCGGCCGCAGCTCGGTCGTCAGCGGCTCGGCCAACTGACAGATTGGCAAGCCCGAGGTGTTGGTGGCCAGGATGGCGTGCGTGGCCAGGTGCGGCGCGATGCGGGCGTAGAGCTGGTGCTTCCAGTCCATGCGCTCGGCAATGGCCTCGATGACGAGGTCGCACTCGCCCAACAGGGCCAGGTGCTCGTCGTAATTGGCCGGCCGGATCAGGTCGGCGTCGTCGGCCACGCCCAGTGGGCTGGGCTTCATTTTTTTCAGGTTGGCGATCGCCTGGCGGGCGATGGCGCTCTTGTCGGCGCCGTCCTTGGGCAGGTCGAAGAGCACCACCGGCACTTTAACGTTGATCAGGTGCGCAGCGATCTGCGCCCCCATGACGCCGGCGCCGAGCACGGCGACGCGTTTGACGGTGAATCGGGACATGATGAATCCTTGCGATGGGCGGGGCGCGTCAGTTCGCGCGCACCCAGGTCTGCGTGCGGCCGATGAACAGGATGGAGCCGCGCACCTCCAGCTTGGCGCCGCCTTCCACCGGCGTCAGGCGCACGTGGTAGGTCTTGCCGTTTTCGGGGTCGAGGATGGTGCCGCCCTCCCAAACCGCCTTGCCCGGCACCTGCCGCACGCCGCGGATGATCTCCAGCCCGACGATGGGCTGGTCCTTGCGGTCGTCGGTGCAGGCGGTGCAGCGGCGGTTAGGGTCGGCGCCCTTGCGCAACAGCTTCTCGACGCGCCCGGTCAGCACGCCGTCCTGCTCGGTGATGACGACCTCGCTTTTGACTTCTTTGGTGTCGTCGTCGATGGTGTGCCACCGGCCGACGGGGGTGGGGTTGGCCCAGGCCGGGGCGGCCAGGGCCAGCAACAGGGCAGCGATGCGGTACCGCATGGGTCGTCTCCTCTGCGCGTGGGCGATCAGGCCAGTGCCGCGTCGGTGTCCATGAGCGCCGCGCTGCCGGAGCGCGCCAGACGCATCAGCGTCGCGGTCTCCGGGAACAGCCGGGCGAAGTAAAAGCGCGCCGTCTGCAGCTTGCCGGTGTAGAAGGGGTCGGTGCTGCCGGCAGCAATGGCCTTGAGCGCCACCGAGGCCATGCGCGCAAAGAAGTAGCCGAACACCAGGTGGCCTGCCACGCGCAGGTAGGGCACGGCGGCGGCGCCCGCCTCGTCAGGGTTTTGCAGCGCCTTGAAGCCGATCTCGGTGGTGAACTTGGTCATCTGCTCACCCAAGTTGGCCAGCGGGTTGATGAACTCGGCCATCTTTTCGTTGACGCCTTCTTCCTCTACCAGCGCGGCGACCAGCTTGCCGAACTTCTTGAGCGTGGCGCCGTTGTTGGCCAGCACCTTGCGGCCCAGCAGGTCCAGGCTCTGCACAGTGTTGGTGCCCTCGTAGATCATGTTGATGCGGGCATCGCGCACATACTGCTCCATGCCCCATTCCTTGATGTAGCCGTGGCCACCGAAGACCTGCAGGCAGTGGTTGGTGGCCTCGAAGCCGTTGTCGGTCAGGAAGGCTTTGGCAATCGGCGTCAGCAAGGCCAGCAGGTCGGCGCTGTCCTTGCGCACCTTCTCGTCGGGGTGGTGCAGTTCCTTGTCCAGCAGCAGCGCGCAGTAGATCAACAGAGCCCGCCCGCCCTCGGCGTAGGCCTTGGCCGTCAGCAGCATCTTGCGCACGTCCGGGTGCACGATGATGGGGTCGGCGGGCTTGTCCTTGGCCTTCGGGCCCGACAGGCTGCGCATCTGGATGCGGTCTTTGGCATAAGCCAGCGCATTCTGGAACGCCACTTCGGTCAGGCCCACCGACTGGTTACCCACGCCCAGGCGGGCCGCGTTCATCATCACGAACATGGCCTGCAGGCCCTTGTTGGGCTGGCCGACCAGCGTGCCGACCGCGCCGTCCAGGATCATCTGGCAGGTGGCGTTGCCGTGGATGCCCATCTTGTGCTCCAGGCCGCCGCAGTAGATGGCGTTGCGCTCGCCCAGGCTGCCATCGGGGTTGACCAGGAACTTGGGCACCAGGAACAGGCTGATCCCCTTGCTGCCCGCCGGGGCGTCGGGCAGCCGTGCCAGCACCAGATGCACGATGTTGGCGGCCAGGTCGTGCTCGCCGGCGGAGATGAAGATCTTCTGCCCGGTAAGTTTGTACGTGCCGTCGGGCTGCGGTTCGGCCTTGGTGCGCAGCAGACCCAGGTCGGTTCCGCAGTGCGGCTCGGTCAGGCACATGGTGCCGGTCCACTCGCCACTGGTCAGCTTGGGCAGGAACAGCGCCTTCTGCGCCTCGGTGCCGTGGGCGTGCAGGCATTCGTACGCACCGTGGCTCAACCCGGGGTACATGGTCCACGCCTGGTTGGCGCTGTTGAGCATCTCGTAGAAGCACTGGTTGACCACGAAGGGCAGCCCCTGGCCGTCGTAGGCCGGGTCACACGACAGGGCAGGCCAGCCGCCAGCCACGTACTGCTCGTACGCGGCCTTGAAGCCCTGCGGCGTGGTGACGGTGTGGGTGGTCTTGTCGAGACGGCAGCCCTCGGCGTCACCGCTGATGTTGAGCGGGAAAGTTACCTCGGCGGCAAATTTCCCCCCCTCCTCCAGCACGGCGTTGATGGTGTCGGCATCCACCTCGGCATGCGGCGGGCAGACCTTGAGCTCGTCGACGACATGAAAAACTTCGTGCAGTATGAACTGCATGTCGCGCAGGGGCGGGGTGTACTGGGGCATGGTGGTCTCCTTGGACGCGGGTGAACGGTGAGGGGTTGAAGGGGCTGGCGCTCAGGGCTGGTAGCGCGCCAGAATGTTGTCGAAACCGGTGCGGGCGTGGTGCAGCCCGGCCGGGCTGCGCAGAAAGCGCGCCTCGTAATGCAGCGCGAGGATCAGGCCGTGGATTTCGAAGGCGATCTGCGCGGGGTCGGCATCGGCGCGCAGGTGGCCTTCGTCGATGGCGATGCGAATGGCACGCCGCACAGCGGACTGCCAGGTGTTGACCGTGTCCACCAGCGCATCGCGCACGGGGCCGGGGCGGTCGTCGAACTCCACCGCGCCGCTGATGTAGATGCAGCCGGAGTCGATCTCCAGCGACGTCTGGCGCATCCAATGGTCGAACAGCGCGCGCAGCCGCGGCAGCCCGCGCGGGGCGGCCAGTGCCGGTTGGAAGACATCGCGCTCGAAACGGGCGTGGTACTCGCGCACCACGGCAATCTGCAGCTCCTCGCGCGAACCGAAGTGCGCGAAGACGCCGGACTTGCTCATGCCCATCAGCTCGGCGATGGCGCCGATGCTCAGACCCTCCAGCCCGACGTGCGAGGCCAGCCCGAGCGCCGCATCGATGATGGCGGCCTTGGTCTGCTGCCCCTTGTGCGGCGCGCGGCCGGCGCTGCGACCACGGGCACGAGCCGCCGGGTGGGCGGCGTCGATGTCGGTCATGCAAGCCTCCAAAATAAAACGAACGATCGTTCTATTCTAGAGGCGAACGGAGGGCTGTCAATGCCCAAACCCTAGGGAAAACCCTGTACCAAACCGACTCGCAGGCCGACCCGGTGGATGGTGCAAGTGCCCTCGCGGCGCCAGCGCGGACCGCGTCAGTGCGAACGGATCATCGTGCCGAACGGCTGGTCGCCCAGCACCTCCAGCAAGATGGCGTGCGGCACGCGCCCGTCGATGATGTGCACCGCCTTGACGCCGCTCTTGGCCGCATCCAGCGCGCCGGCGATCTTGGGGATCATGCCGCCGCTGATGGTGCCGTCGGCCACCAGCTCGTCGATGCGCCGCGGCGTCAACTCGGCCAACAACTGGCCATCCTTGTCCAGCACGCCGCGGATGTTGGTCAGCATCAGCAGCTTTTCGGCCTGCAGCACGGTGGCCAGCTTGGCCGCCACCACATCGGCGTTGATGTTGTAGCTTTCGTTGTGTTCGCCAAAGCCGATCGGGCTGACCACCGGGATGAACTGGTCCTCCTGCAGCGCGCGCACCACGCTCGGGTCGATCGAGACGATGTCGCCGACCTGGCCGACGTCGTGCTCGACGTTGGGGTCGTTGAGGTCCACCATGCGCAGCTTGCGCGCGCGAATCATCGCGCCGTCGCGCCCGGTCAGGCCGACCGCCTTGCCGCCGGCACGGTTGATGAGCCCGACGATGTCCTGCTGCACCTCGCCGGCGAGCACCCACTCGACCACCTCCATGGTTTCGGCGTCGGTCACGCGCATGCCCTGCACGAAGCGACCTTCCTTGCCCAGGCGCTTGAGCAGCGTCTCGATCTGCGGGCCTCCGCCGTGCACCACCACGGGGTTGATGCCGACGAGCTTGAGCAGCACCACGTCCTCGGCGAAGGCCGCCTGCAGTTCGGGGTCGGTCATGGCGTTGCCGCCGTACTTGATGACCATCGTCTTGCCGTGGTAGCGGCGGATGTAGGGCAGCGCCTGGGACAGGATTTCGGCCCGGTCAGTCGGGGCCACGTGGGACAGGTCGCGAGGAGGATGGTTCATGACGGATGGGACGGCTACGATAGGCGTTCTGTATTTGGCGGAGGTCATTGTGCCGCAAGAAATCGAACTCAAGTTCGCCCTGCCGGGCATACGCGCCGACGACGCCCTGCAGCGCCTGCGCCGCCACCCGCTGTTGCGCCGGCGCCCCATGCGACAGCAACGGCTGGTCAACCGCTATTACGACACCCCGGATGGCTGGCTGCGCACCCAGCGCTGCGCCTTGCGCCTGCGTGGGATCGAGGCACTGCCTGGGAAGGCCCCCCCGACCGGGCAGCCGACGCACGGCACGCCTGCGGGGCGCGCGTGGGAGCAAACCCTCAAGACCGCCGGCCATGGCAGCGGGGCCTTGAGCGTGCGCGGCGAATGGACCACGCCGCTGGCGCGGCCGGTGCTGGATCGGGCGGCGTTGCGCACCACCGCGCTGGCGGCGGCCCCAGATCTGGCGCAACGGCTCGATGCCCTGCAGCCGGTGCACGAAACCCGCTGCCTGCGCACGACCTGGACCGTGCAGGGTGGCGATGGCAGCGTCGTCGAGGTCGCGCTGGACGCCGGGGACATCCGCGCGGCAGGCCGCCGGGCGCCGCTGCTGGAACTGGAATTGGAGCTGCTGGCCGGCGACCCCGCCGCCCTGCACGCCCTGGCCGGCGCGCTGGCCAGCGACCTGCCATTGCTGCCCGCCCGCACCAGCAAGGCCGAGCAGGCCCAGCGGCTGGGCGATGGCACGCTCGATCAACCCGTCGTCGCGCGGCCGCTCGATCTGCCGCAACACGCGGACCCGATGGCCGTCGCCCGCGCCGCGCTGGCCGATGCCCTGGGGCAGCTGTGCGACAACCTGCTGCTGGCGGCCCGCCACGACGACCCGGAAGCCGTGCATCAGGCCCGGGTGGGTTGGCGGCGCTGGCGCAGCCTGCTGCGCCTGCTGCGCCCCTGGCTGCCCGCCCCGCCGACGTACGACGCGCTGCGCCCGTTGCTGGGCAGTCTGGGCACGGTGCGCGACCTGGACGTGGCGCTCACCGAGACGCTGCTCCTCTGGGGCCCGTTGTTCGTGGAAGACGACGCCGCGCACCCCGACCGTCTGCGCGCCTGGGAGCAGACAAGCCGGCGTCTGACCGGCAGCGCGCGGGCCGCCCGGCGGGCGCTGCGGGCGCAACTGGCCGATCCGGCGACCGCGCAGGCTTTGCTGGCCTGCGCCACATGGCTACAGCAATTGCCCGAACACGCCGAGGCCCCTGCCGGCTGGGCTGCCGAGCGGTTGGACCGCTGGCATACGCGACTGGAGCGCAGCCTTCGGGAATCGGCCCATCCCGCCGACGCCCAGACCACGACCGACGCTCTGCACGCCGCCCGGTTGCTGGCCAAGCGCCTGCGCTACGGGGCCGAAGCCGTCGCCCCCACCCTGCCTGACAAAGCCGCCCGTCGCGTCCATCGCTGGCAGCGCGACGCCAGCGCCTGGCAAAGCCGCATCGGTCGCTGGCGCGATACCCAGCGCGCTGCCGAGCTGCTGGCCGAACACCGCGCCGATGCGGCCCTGACCGGCTTTTTGCGCGGGGTGGCGCTGGCCGGCCGGCGGGTCGAAGCGCACACCGGCCACTGACGCCTGTGCCCCGATCCGGCGACGACCCCTACGCACCGGTCCAGCCAGGAACTCGCGGCGACCGGCCTGCGTCCGACGATAACCCTGCCTACATCATGGACAAAGCCATGCCGCCTCCCGAACCGCCCCGCGCCGACGACAGCCGCCCCACCCCCGCGTGGCACGCCCTCGACGGCGACGCGGTCTTGCAGCAGTTGCACACCACCGCACGCGGCCTGAGCACGGCCGATGCCAGCGCGCGGCTGGAACGCCACGGCGAAAACCGGCTGGCGGACACGCCGCCGGTGCCGCTGTGGCGGCGCGTCGCGCGCCAGTTCGACAACCTGTTGATCTGGGTGCTGCTCGCCGCCGCCGCCATTACCGTCGTCATCGGGCACGGCATCGACGCCGTCGTCATCGTAACGGTGGTCGTGCTCAATGTGACGATCGGCCTGATTCAGGAGGGCAAAGCCGAACGCGCCCTGGCCGCCATCCGCAACCTGCTCGCCCCGCGCGCGCACGTCTGGCGCGACGGCCACCTGGTGGAAATCGACGCCGCCCACCTGGTCCCGGGCGACATCGTCCAGGCCACGGCCGGCGACAGCCTGGCGGCAGACGTGCGCTGGCTGCAGGTGCACGAACTGCAGGTGGACGAAGCGGCGCTGACCGGCGAGTCCGTGCCCGTGGACAAGCGCGCCGACCCTGTCCCCACGGAGGCCATGCTGGGCGACCGGCGCAGCATGGGCTACGCGGGCACGCTGGTGACCCGTGGCCAGGGCCGCGGGGTCGTTGTGGCCACCGCCATGGCCACCGAGATGGGCCGCATCGGGCGATTGTTGCAAGACGTGGGCGACACGACCACGCCCCTGGTGCGCCAGATGGCGCAACTGGGCCGCTGGATCACGCTGGCCGTGCTGGCCGCCGCCGCGCTGCTGTTCGTGTTCGGCTGGTAGGTGCGCGGGCTGCCGGCGTTGGACACCTTCATGGCGGCCGTGGGGTTGGCGGTGGCGGCCATCCCGGAGGGGCTGCCGGCCATCATGACCATCACTCTGGCCATCGGCGTGCAGCGCATGGCGCAGCGGCGGGCCATCGTGCGGCGCTTGCCCGCGGTGGAGACGCTGGGCTGCGTGACCGTAATCTGTTCCGACAAGACCGGCACCCTCACCCGCAACGAAATGACCGTGCAGCAGGTGGTGCTGGCCGGCGGCCTGGTGGATGTGGAGGGCGTGGGCTACGCGCCGACGGGGGCGCTGCTGCGCGGCGACGTGCCGCTACAACCCGCCGAGCTGTGGCGCGAGGCACCGGCCCTGCTCGCGCTGGCCGAAGGCGCTGCCATGTGCAACGATGCCGAACTCCTCCAGGGCGAAGGCGGCGCCAACGACTGGCGGCTGTCCGGCGACCCCACCGAAGGCGCCCTGCTGACGCTGGCGATGAAAGCGGGGCTGGACCCCGTCCGCCTGAAGGAGGAGCGCCCGCGCGTGGGCGTGCTGCCCTTCGAGTCCGAGCGCCGCTACATGGCCACAGCCCACGGCCGAGGCGACGGAGCTGGCAAGCACATCGACATCTGGGTCAAAGGGGCACCAGAGCGGCTGCTGGCGATGTGCAGCCACGAGTTGGACGCCCACGGCCGCCCCCAGCCGCTGCGCCGTGCCGAATGGGCCGATCAGGTCGAACGACAAGCCCGGCAGGGCCGGCGGGTTCTGGCCATCGCCGCCGGCGTCCTGCCAAGCCACCGCCCGCTCACCCACGACGCCGTGGCCGGGGATCTGGTGCTCGTCGGGTTGGTCGGCATCATCGATCCGCCGCGCGAGGAGGCCAAGGCCGCCGTCGGGCAATGCCGTGCCGCGGGCATCCGGGTCAAGATGATCACCGGCGACCATGTCGTGACCGCCAGCGCGATCGCGCATCAGCTCGGCCTGGGATCGGGGGCCCCGGCGCTGTCCGGGCAGGCGATCGAGGCGTTGGACGACGCCGCGCTGCGCGAGGCCGTGCAAACCACCGACGTCTTCGCGCGCGCGGCGCCAGAGCACAAGCTGCGCCTAGTACGCGCGCTGCAGGCCAACGGCGACATCGTGGCAATGACCGGGGACGGCGTGAACGACGCCCCCGCACTGAGGGCCGCCGACGTGGGCGTCGCCATGGGGCACAAGGGAACCGAGGCCGCCAAACGCGCCGCCGCCATGGTGCTGGCCGACGACCATTTCGCGACCATCGCCCACGCGGTCGAGGAAGGTCGTACCGTGTACGACAACCTGCGCAAGGTGATTACGTTTTTGCTGCCGACCAACGGCGGCGAATCGATCTCGCTGCTGGTGGCCGTGCTCTTTGGCCTGGCGCTACCAATCGCGCCCGTGCAGATTCTGTGGGTGAACATGGTCAGCTCGGTGGCGCTGGCCATGGTGCTGGCCTTCGAGCCGACCGAAGCCGACGTGATGCGCCGCCCGCCCCGCCAACCGGGCGAGCCCATTTTGAGCCGCTTCGTGCTGTGGCGCATCGGACTGGTGTCCGCGCTGTTCGCGGTGGGCATCTTTGGCGTCTACCGCTGGGCGCTGGATACGGGCCACCCGGCCGACGTGGCGCAAACGCTGGCGGTCAACACGCTGGTGGCGATGGAGATTTTCTACCTGTTCAGCGTGCGCTACCTCAAGGCGCCGTCATTCACCTGGACGGGCGTGCGCGGCACCCCCCGGGTGCTGGCGGCCGTGGCGGTCGCCAGCGGGCTGCAGGCGCTGTTCACCTACGCGCCTTTCATGCAGAGCTGGTTTGGCAGCGCGGCCCTGCCCCTGCCGTTGCTGGCCCTCAGCGCGGGCGCCGGCGCAGCCGTGCTGGCGGTGCTGGAGCTGGAGAAGGCGCTGCTGCGCGCAAAGCGCTAGACTAGTAGGCTTTTTCCGTCCAGCCCCTGGATCTACACCACGCACCGCTGACGCCCCATGAGCAAGAAAGTCTACATCCGCACCTTCGGCTGCCAGATGAACGAATACGACTCGGCCAAGATGGCCGACGTGCTGGCCGCCGCCGACGGCTACGAGCCGACCGACGACCCCGAGCAGGCCGACCTGATCCTGTTCAACACCTGCTCGGTGCGCGAGAAGGCGCAGGAAAAGGTCTTTTCCGACCTCGGCCGCATCAAGCATCTGAAGCAAAAGGGCGTGCTGATCGGCGTCGGCGGCTGCGTCGCCAGCCAGGAGGGCGAGGCCATCATCCAGCGCGCCCCCTACGTCGACGTGGTGTTCGGCCCGCAGACGCTGCACCGCCTGCCCGATCTGCTGCGCGAGCGCCAGCAGCAGGCCCGCCCGCAGGTGGATATCAGCTTTCCCGAGATCGAGAAGTTCGACCACCTGCCGCCGGCGCGGGTGGAAGGCGCGTCGGCTTTCGTCAGCATCATGGAGGGCTGCAGCAAATATTGCAGCTACTGCGTGGTACCGTACACGCGCGGCGAGGAAGTCTCGCGCCCGTTGCAGGACGTGCTGGTGGAAGTGGCGGGTCTTGCCGAGCAGGGCGTCAAGGAAGTGACGCTGCTGGGCCAAAACGTCAATGCCTGGCGCGGCGAGGATGGCGAGGACTTTGCGCTGCTGCTGGAGTGCGTGGCCGAGATCCCCGGTATCGAGCGCATCCGCTACACCACCAGCCACCCCAACGAGTTCACACCGCGCCTGATCGATGCCTACGCGCGCATCCCGCAGCTCGTCAGCCACCTGCACCTGCCGGTGCAGCATGGCAGCGACCGCATCCTGATGGCGATGAAGCGCGGCTACGCCGCGATGGAATACAAGAGCACGGTGCGCAAGCTGCGCGCGGTGCGGCCGGATCTCAGCCTCTCGAGCGACTTCATCGTCGGCTTCCCCGGCGAGACGGAGGAAGACTTCGCCAAGTTGATGCGGCTGGTCGAGGACGTGGGGTTCGATGCCAGCTTCAGCTTCATCTTCAGCCCGCGGCCCGGCACGCCGGCGGCCAACCTGCCGGACGACACGCCACATGACGTGAAGCTGAAACGCCTGCAGACGCTGCAGGCGGCGCTGCAGGCCAGTGCCGAACGCATCAGCGCCAGCCGCGTCGGCACCGTGCAGCGCATTCTGGTCGAAGGCCCGTCGAAGAAGAATCCGAGCGAACTGATGGGTCGCACCGCCTGCAACCGCATCGTCAACTTCGACGGCGGCCCCAACGGCCGGCGCCTCATCGGCCAGATGATCGACGTGCGCATCACCCAGGCGCTGCCGCACTCGCTGCGCGGGGAGGTGGTGGTGCGTGAGGCAGTCGCCGCCTGACGCCGACGGGCCCCAGCTGACACCCCATCGGCCACCGCGCGTTCGCCCCCAGACGGGTCTGGCCATCCCCCAATCGGGGGATGGAGTGCTGCTCTCCCCTCCCGCAGAATGACCGTGTTACACGAATGGCACGGTTTTGGGGAGTGTAGCGATGCGGCAAAGGGACCGCAGGGCTGGGCGTGGGATCACGCTCGTGGAGTGTCTGGTCGGCTTGGCGGTGCTGGCCATTTTGTTGTCAGCCGCGCTGCCTGCCTACACCGGTTGGCGTGAATCGACCCGCTTGCGGGGTGCGGCCGATCGGTTGCACAGCGATCTTCGGCTGGCCCAGTCGGAAGCGCACCGCCAGCTGTCCAACGTGGTGGTGAGCTTTCGCCGCACGGCGGATGGCCGCTGGTGCTATGGCTGGCGGCTAGAGACCTCCTGCGACTGCGAGCAGTTGCAGCACTGCGTCATCGACGGCGCCGAACGGGTGGTGCGCAGCGACGATTGGCCGGGCATCGACCTCGCACCAGGAATCGCGGGAAACACGCTGATTTTCAACCCGCGCCGCAGCACCGTCACCGCCGGCAATATCACCGTGATGGGTGCATCCGGCGACCAGCTACGCGTAGTCGTCAGCGGCATCGGTCGCATAAGGCAATGCGCCCCCAGCGGGGGTCTGCTGGGTCTGCCTAAGTGCTAATGAGGCGCCTCGGGCAGAATGCGGACCGTCTGATCGCAGGAGCACCGCATGCACCTCGCCACCTGGAACGTCAACTCCCTTTCCGTCCGACTGCCGCACCTACTCGACTGGCTGGCCGACCATCCGGTGGACGTGTTGGCGTTGCAGGAGCTCAAGCTCACCGATGACAAGTTCCCGGCCCAGACGCTGGAACAGGCGGGTTACGCGGCCGCATGGTTGGGTCAAAAGACCTACAACGGTGTGGCCTTGCTGGTGCGCTCGCCCGGCACCCTGAGGGAGGTGCAGCGCAACATCCCGGGCTTCGCGGACGAACAGGCGCGCGTGATCGCGGCAACGGTCCAACCGGCACCGGGGGGGCCACCGCTGCGCGTGATCGGGGCCTACTTTCCCAACGGACAGGCACCGGGCAGCGACAAGTTCGCCTACAAGATGCGCTGGCTGGACGCGCTGCGCACCTGGGTCAAACAGGAGTTGGCCCGCCACCCGCGGCTGGTGCTGATGGGCGACTTCAACATCACCGTGGACGACGACGATGTGTGGGACCCGGACGGCCTGCGCGACACCATCCACTGCACGCGCGAGGAGCGCGCGCAACTGCAGGCTCTCAAAGACCTGGGGTTGCGCGACGCCTTTCGGCTGTTCCCGCAGCCACCCAAAAGCTATTCGTGGTGGGACTACCGGCAGCTCGCCTTCCCCAAAAACCGCGGGCTGCGCATCGACCACATCCTGATCAGCGAGGCGCTCAAGCCCCACGCCATCGCCTGCACCATCGACCGCGCACCCCGCAAGCGCCCGCAGCCCAGCGACCACGCGCCGGTGGTGCTGACACTGGCCGTCACTCCAACCCCAGTTCCTGAATCTTGCGGGTGATGGTGTTGCGGCCGATGCCCAGGCGCTGCGCGGCCTCGATGCGCCGGCCCCGCGTCGCCTGCAGCGCCGTCTGGATCAGGCGAGTTTCCACCCGCCGGATCAGGGCTTCCCACACATCGTGGCGCCCCTCGGCAAGCAGGGCCATGGCCTCGGCCTGCAGCGCGGCTTCCCAAGACTGAGCCGTGCCCGCCGCGGCGGAGGCCGGCGGCACCACGGTGCCCCCCGGCGCCCAGGCGGGGGGAATGGGGGCCTGCGGCGTTGCCGGGGTGGTGGATGGGACGGGTAGGGCAGGCGGGGCCGGTACCGGAGTGACCGGCTCGGCGGCGGACGCTCGACGCCGCTCGTTCAGCGCGGCCAGCACTTCCGGTGGCAGGTCTTTGACCTCGATGACTTGGGCCGGCGCCATCACCGTCAGCCAGTGGCACAGATTCTCCAGTTGCCGGACATTGCCCGGGAAATCGAACGCGCCAAGGGCCTCCAGCGCCGCGTCGGACAGGCGCTTGGGCTCCACCTCCAACTGACGCGCGCTGTGCTGCAGAAAGAAGCGGGCCAGCAGCGGAATGTCCTCGCGCCGCTCGCGCAGCGGGGGCAGGCGCAAGCGGATCACATTCAGACGGTGATACAGGTCCTCGCGAAACGCCCCGTCCTTGACCCGCTGCTCCAGGTTCTGGTGGGTGGCGGCGATGACGCGCACATTGGCTTTGATGGCGCTGTGGCCGCCGACGCGGCAATAGTGGCCGTCCGAGAGCACGCGCAGCAGCCGGGTCTGCAGCTCGAAGGGCATGTCGCCGATTTCGTCGAGAAACAGCGTGCCCCCCTCGGCCTGCTCGAAGCGACCACGGCGCAGGGTCTGGGCGCCGGTGAAGGCGCCGCGTTCGTGGCCAAACAGTTCGGACTCCAGCAAGTCCTTGGGGATGGCGGCAGTGTTGATGGCGACGAACGGCCCTTTGGCCCGCGGCGAATGCTTGTGCAGCGCCCGCGCCACCAGCTCTTTGCCAGAGCCGGACTCGCCCGTGATCAGCACCGTGACATGGCTTTGGCTGAGCCGCCCAATGGCGCGAAACACGTCCTGCATGGCCGGGGCCTGCCCCAAGATTTCGGGCGCGGCGGCCAGCGTCTCCTGCGCCACCTCCTCGCGCTGGCTTTCTTCGACGGCGCGGCGGATCAGCTCCACCGCCTTGGGCAGGTCGAACGGCTTGGGCAGATATTCGAACGCCCCGCCCTGAAAGGCGGCGACCGCGCTGTCCAGATCCGAATAGGCGGTCATGATGATGACCGGCAGGGCCGGGTGCTGGCGTTTGACTTTCTCCAGCAGCTCCAACCCCGATCCGCCGGGCATGCGGATGTCGCTGACCAGCACCTGGGGGCCCTCGTCCGCGTCATCGGCCAGCGAGTCGAGGACGGCCTTGGGGCCGTCGAAGCTGCGCGTGGGAAGCCCCTCGCGCGCCAGCGCCTTTTCCAGAACGAAGCGGATGGAGGGGTCGTCGTCGGCAATCCAGATCGGTTTCATGCGCGGCACTTCCTGCTCGCCCCACCGCGCCACCGGATCACGGCAACGGGATGAGGATCTTGAAATCGGTGTATCCCGGTCGGCTGTCGCACTCGATGAGACCTTGGTGCTGCTGCACGAACGTTTGCGCCAGGGTAAGCCCCAAGCCTGTGCCACCATCCCGACCCGACACCAACGGGTAGAAGATGCGGTCCTTGATCTCCTCGGGCACGCCGGGACCGTTGTCGATGACATGCAATTCCAGTGCCAGGCGAAAGCGCCGCTTGCCGAAGGTGACCTGCCGCTGCACGCGCGTGCGGAAGGTGATGCAGGCATCCCCCGCAGCGATGCGGTCCTTCAGGGCATGGGCAGCGTTGTGCGCCAGGTTCAGCACCGCCTGGATGAGCAGCTCGCGATCGCCGCGGAACTCGGGAATGGACGTGTCGTAGTCCCGCACCACGCGCATCCCACGCGGAAACTCGGCCAGGATGATAGCGCGCACGCGCTCGCAAACCTCGTGGATGTTGACGTCGGCCATCACGGGCGCGCGCCGGTGCGGCGCGAGCAGCCGATCCACCAGCGATTGCAAGCGATCGGCCTCGTGCACGATGACTTCGGTGTACTCGACCAGGTCATCCCGGTCGGCCAGCTCCATCTGCAGCAACTGGGCGGCGCCACGGATGCCTCCCAAGGGATTCTTGATCTCGTGCGCCAGATTGCGGATCAGCTCCTTGTTCGCCTGGGCCTGCTCGAGCAGGCGCTCCTCGCGCTCCTGGCGGGTCTGCTGCTCCAGCGGCAACATCTCGACGACGCGGTGGTCAGGCCATTCGGTCGACGCCAGCACCAGGTGCACCGGCAAGGACTCGCGCAGCAGCCGCTTGAGGTGGGTGTCGTAGCGGATGACGGCGTATTCGTGCCCGCGCGCGCCGTCTAGCGCGCTTTGCAGCAGTTCGGGCTGGGTCACCCACTCGGTCAGCGGCACGCCGGCCAGATTGCGGCGTGACAGGCCGATCGCATCCTCTAGGGCATGGTTGGCGTAGCGCACATGGCCCCGATCGTCCACCACCGCCAGCAGGGTGGCCAGCAGGTCCAAGGCCGCAAAGCGCTTGTCGGCACCGGCCGACCGCGATCGACGCGCTTCCATCGCGGTGTCAGCGCCCACCGTCCAGCCGACCGATCTCGCGGCGGATCGCCGCCACATCGGCCTCGGCCCGCTCAACCCGGGTGCGCAGCTCCTCCACCCGCGCCGTGTAGCGCGGGGAGTCGGTGCGCTCGTTCGCCAGCCGCGGCGGCTTGCCGTCGGCGTAATCGGCGCGGGCCTGGGCCAGGCGCTCCTCCGCCCGGCGCAGCTCCTGCTCCAGAATGCGGCGCGCCTCGGCGTCGCGCTGGCGCTGCTGGTCCGGCTCCACCCGTTCGGCGGCCGAGCGCGCGCCGTTCGGTGCGGCGCCCGATGCCGCACCGCCCGCCCCGCCTGCGTTGCCC
>NZ_DAISXZ010000005.1:0-63468 GCF_036825565.1 Tepidimonas sp.
CCCCCCGCTGGCCCCCGGCTGGAGCTGGAGCCGGTGGACATCGCGCAGGCCCCCGGTACCAAGGCGGGTGGCGATCCCGCTGGGGTACCGGCGGTCGCCTCCACCGACGCTCCGGCGCCCACGGCGGAACCGAACCCGGCGGTGCAGCAAGAGCTGGCCACGTTGCGCGCGGAACAACAGCGGCTGCTGCTGGCCGTCGAAAGCCTGAACCGCGAGTTGACGGTCGCCCGCAGCGCCCGCGGTGACGTCATTCTTTACGCTCTGGCCGGGGTGATCGTGGTGCTGTTGGGTGCCCTGCTGTGGCTGCTGCGGCGACGGCCCACACCAGTGACCCCGGTGCCCACTGCCCCGTGGTGGGCGGGGCCCGCAGAGCGCGGCGGTAGCGCCGATGCTCCCCCAGCGCCGGTACCGTCACCAGCCGCCGAGGTGGTGGCAGCGATCCACTCGGCCACGGCGGCCGAATCCTTGGCGGCCACGACGGGGTCGAGTGCCATCGGGATGGACGATCACATGGCCGGGCTGGAAGTCAGCGAGGCCGGGGCGTCGGTGTTTCAAGAGGTGACGATTGCGTTGCTCGACATCGCCGCGCTGCACGAACTGTGGGAGCGGGTCGATTTCTTCGAATCGCTTGGGCAGCCGGCGGATGCCGTGGCCGCCTTGCGGACCTTCGTGTTAGCGCACCCCCGTGCCAGCGAAGCGCCGTACTTGCGCTGGATGGCGCTGGCCCGCAAGCACGGTCTGGACACACGCTCGCCCCAAGCCACCTACGAGCAGCACTATCAACGCCTGTTGGCCGAGGCCGAATCGGCCGATGGCGTGGAGGCCGACCCGAGACTGCTGCAAGCCTTGACACGCGGCTGGCCGGGGGATGCCGTGCGGGCCATCCTCGAATCGGCGCTCGCCTCCCAGCCAGGGGATCCGGCCGCGCCGCTGCAGGTGCGCACCCTAGCGGCGTTCGATGACCTGATCGTGCTGCACGGGGTGCTGGATCTGCTGCCGGTGTTGGCGCAAGCCCCGCTGGATCCGTTGGCCGCACCGGCGGGTTCGTCGGCGGCCGCGGCTGCCGATGCGCACGGCGCGGCGCCCGCCGATGGCGCGGCCTCCGCGCTCGACTTCGAGTTGCCAGACATCACCGATCTGCCGCCCACGCCCACGGCGACACCCACACCGGCACCGCCTGCCGCCGGTGCCGCGCCATCCGACGGGGCGCTGGACTTCGATTGGAGCGGTTGGCAGCCGCCCGCCAGCAACGCGCCCCCGCCCCGTTGACGTGCTGAAGCTCGCGGGGCCCGGGCGGCCCCGGGGCGCACCGTCAGCGGCGCATGTGCAGCGCCCCAGGGTTGACGATGTGGGTGGGCGTGCCTTTGATGTAGTTGACCACGTTGTCGAACGCAGCCGAAAAATACTTTTCGTAGCTGTCGAGTTCGACGAAGCCGATGTGCGGCGTGCAGATGCAGTTTTCCAGGCGCAGCAGGGCGTGGCCTTGAAGGATGGGTTCGGTCTCGAACACATCGACGGCAGCCATGCCCGGGCGGCCGCGGTTGAGCGCCGCGACCAGCGCGTCGGACTCGATCAACTCCGCGCGCGAGGTGTTGACCAGCAGCGCGGTGGGTTTCATGCGCGACAGGTCCTCCAGCGTGACACAGCCCGTCGTCGCATCCGCCAGGCGCAGATGCAGGCTCAGCACGTCGCTGTGCGCGAACAGCTCGGCTTGGCTGTCGAAGGCGTCGTAGCCGTCGGCTGCGGCGCGCGCGCGACTGGCTTCGCTGCCCCAGACGGCGACGCGCATACCGAAGGCGCGTCCGTAGCCGGCGACGATCTGGCCGATCCGGCCATAGCCCCAAATGCCTAGTGTGCGCCCGCGCACCACCTGCCCGAGGCCAAAGTTGGGTGGCATGGACGCCGCCTTCAGCCCCGACTGCTGCCAGGCCCCGTGCTTGAGGTGGCTCACATACTGCGGAATGCGCCGCATGGCGGCCATGATCAGCGCCCAGGTCAGCTCGGCGGGGGCCACCGGATCGCCCACCCCTTCGGCGACAGCCACGCCGTGTTCGGTGCAGGCCTGCACGTCGATGTGACGGCCGACCGAGCCCGTCTGCGCGATCAGCTTGAGCCGCGGCAGTTTGTCGAGCAGCTGGCGCGTGATCTGGGTGCGCTCGCGAATCAGCACGACGATGTCCGCGTCGCGCAAGCGCACAGAGAGCTGGCCCACGCCCTTGACGTTGTTGGTGTACACCTTGGCCGGGTAGGGGTCGAGCTTGTGCGCGCAGGCGAGCTTGCGCACGGCATCCTGGTAATCGTCGAGGATTACGATGTTCATATCGGGCTATTGTGCCGCCCTTGTCGGTGCCCAGACCGGCGCGTCGCCTTCAGGGGTGATGTCACCCGTGCGGCTGGGGTCAGGGAGCGACTCACGTACCATCGCGGCTATGTCCACCGTCCCAACCGAAGCGGGCAGCGCCCACGCACCCGACCCCGTGCCCTGGCAGCGTGACGCGACCGTGATCGGTCTGGTCGGGCTGGCGCATGCCACCTCCCATTTTTCGCACCTGTTGCTGGCGCCGCTGTTTCCGCTGTTCATGCGGGAGTTCGGTCTGAGCTTCTCCCAGGTGGGGCTGTTGACCAGCGTGTTCTTCGTCATCTCGGGCGTGGGGCAGGCGCTGTCGGGTTTTCTGGTCGATCGCGTCGGGGCCCGACCTGTGCTGTTTGGCTCCATCCTGCTGTTCATGGGGTCGGCCCTGGCGGCGGCCCTGTCCCACGGGTACGCCGGGCTGTTGCTCGCCGCCGTGCTCGCCGGGCTGGGCAATGCGCCGTTTCACCCGGTGGATTTTTCCATCCTCAACCAGCGTGTCTCGCCCCCGCGCCTGGGGCACGCCTTCAGCTTGCACGGGCTGATCGGCAACCTGGGCTGGGCGCTGGCGCCGGTGTTTTTGGTGGGCATCACCGCGCTGGGCAGCTGGCGCTGGGCTTACTGGGCGGCCATTGCCGTGTATGCGGGGGTGCTGGCGGTGTTGTGGTGGCAGCGCGAACACCTCCACACCGAGGTGGTGCCGCGCCGGCAGGGCGCCAGCCGGGCGGACGATTTGGACTTTTTGCGGTTGCCCGTAGTGTGGTGGTGCTTTGGCTTCTTCCTGCTGTCCACCATGACGCTGGCGGTGGTCCAGACCTATTCGGTGTCGATCCTGGAAGCGGTGCACGCCGTGCCGTTCGAGACGGCGACGCTGACCGTGACCGCCTACATGCTGACGGGGGCCGCGGGGATGTTCGTCGGCGGTTTTGTCGCCGCGCGGGCGCGCGCGGTCGATCGGGTGGTCGCCTGGGCCATGGCCGCAGGCGCGGCGCTGATGCTGCTGGCCGCGACCGGCTGGCTGGGGGGCGGCGGCTCGATGGCTCTGCTGGCGATCACGGGGCTGGCGGTCGGCATCGGGGGGCCGAGCCGCGACATGTTGATCAAGCGCGCCACCCCGAAAGGCGCGACCGGGCGTGTCTATGGCACGGTCTATTCCGGCCTGGATACCGGTTTTGCGATTGCGCCGCTGGTGTTTGGTGTGCTCATGGACCACGGCTGGTACGCGGCGACGCTGGCGGGCGGCGCGGTGACGCTGGCGCTGGCCGTCGGTGCGGCGCTGGCGGTGGGTGGCCGCACGCGCGCGGCTTGAGCCGGGGTCAGCCGCGTTTGCGCAGCCGGCACAAGAAAAAGGCGTCCGTCCACTCGGTGGGCAACACGCGGCGGGCCAGCGTCAGATCCGGGTGCAGGGGCCGCTGGCGCCAGGCCGTCAAGCCGGGCAGCGCGGGCAGGTCGACGGGCCATGGCAGGGGCTCCGGCCACAGGTCATCCCGCTCGCGCAGCAGCGCATCCAGCACGCACTCGTCCTCCTCGGGCGACAGGGAACAGGTGCTGTAGACGAGCACGCCCCCCGGTTTGAGCGCATCGGCCGCGGAGCGCAGCAGCCGGCTTTGCAGCGCGGCGCTGGCCCGAACTTTTTTGGGGCTCCAGTGCGTCCACGACGTGGGGTCCAGCCGGGTGAACTGTGCTTCAGACGAGCAGGGGGCATCCAGCAGCACGCGGTCGAATCGAGCGGAGACCAGACGCCCGACCTGGGCGCCGTCTTTCAGGTAGAGCTGGGCGTTGCGCACCCCCAGCCGCTGCAAATTGGCCTTGAGGCGAAAGAAGCGCGCCCGCACCGGCTCCACCGCGGCCAGGCGTCCCTGGTTGGCCATGCAGGCGGCGATGAGCGCCGTTTTGCCCCCGGGGGCGGCGGCCAGATCCAGCACCTCTTCGCCCGGCCGGGGTGCCAGCGCCCAGACCGCGGCCATGCTGGCCACGCCCTGGATGTAGAGGCTGCCATCGGCTGCGAGCGGATGGTGGGTCAGCGCGTCCCGATCACCTGCGGGCAGTCGGAACACGCCCTCGACGCCCGCCACCGGCTCTGGGCACAGCGGCGCCAGAGCCGCCAGTACCGCCGCCGTATCCGGTGCGCGCAGCGGGTTGATGCGAAACACCACCGCCTTCGGCGCGGTGTAGCTGGCGTCCACGCGCGGCCGCAGGTCGGGCGGTATCAACGCGTCCAGCACGTCCAAGAAGGCGGGCGGCAAGGAGGGAAGCGCGGGCTGGGCAGCCGAGGGCGAGGATGACGGCGACGCGGTCACGGCGATCAGGCTTGTGTGGCGTGCGCGTCGGCCTGGGCGGCCTCGCGTTCCAGCGCTTCGATGATTTCCGCCACGGCCAGCCAGCGCTCCTCGACTGCGGAGAGTTCGGCCTCGACGGCCTTGAGGCGCCGGCCGGCTTCGGCGATGTCGGTGCGGTCGGTGCCGTGGGCCAGCCGATCGTGCAGAGCGCTTTGCTCGGCCTGCAGGGTATGCAGCCGCGCTTCCAGCGCATCGCACTCGCGGCGGTGCGGCTTGAGGCGTTCGGCCAGTTGCTGGCGCCGCTGGGCTTGCTGGCGGCGCCGCTCCTGCGGGGTGACGGAGGGGGGGCGGGGTGTGTCCCTTTCACGCCCATCGGCGCGGTGGGACAGGGCCTCGCGGCGCTGGCGAGCCACGTCCAGCAGGTGGCGCTGGTAGTCGTCCAGATCCCCCTCGAACGGCGCGAGCTGTCCGCCGCTCACCAGCCAAAATTCGTCGCTGACCGCACGCAGCAGGGCGCGGTCGTGGCTGACCAGCATCACCGTGCCCTCGTAGGCGTTGAGGGCCATGCCGAGCGCCTCGCGGGTGGTCAGATCCAGGTGGTTGGTCGGCTCGTCCAACAGCAGCAGGTTGGGGCGCTGCCACACCAGCAGGGCCAGCACCAGCCGTGCTTTTTCGCCACCGCTCATCGTGGCCACGGGCTGTGTCACCGCGTCGCCGCTGAATTGGAAGCCGCCCAGAAAGGTGCGCAGATCCTGCTCGCGGGTGGACTGGCCGATCACGGTGCCGGCCGCCTCGGCCTCGCGGGCGATACGCACGAGGTGCTGCAGCGGGTTGTCGTCGGCGCGCAGGATGTCCAGCTCCTGCTGCGCAAAGTAGCCGATGCGCAGGCCCTTGCCGGGCACGATGCGGCCTGCCAGGGGCGCCAACGCGCCGGCGATGGTCTTGATCACCGTGGACTTGCCCTGGCCGTTGGCACCCAGAATGCCGATGCGCTGCCCCGGCAAGACGCTGCGCCGAATGCCTTGCACGACGGGGCGCAGAGCCTGCCCGTCGGCGCCGGGGTAGCCGGCGGACACGTCGCGCAGCGTGAGCATGGGGTTGGGCAGCGCGTCGGGGTTGGCGAATTCGAATTGAAAATCCGCGCTCGTCAGCACGGGGGCGAGACGCTCCATTCGCGCCAGCGCCTTGAGGCGGCTTTGCGCCTGCCGGGCCTTGGTGGCCTTGGCCCGGAAGCGGTCGATGAAGCGCTGCAAGTGGGCGATGCGCTCCTGCTGGCGGGCGTAGGCTGCCTGTTGCTGCTCGATCTGCTCGGCGCGCATCTCTTCGAAGCGGCTGTAGTCACCGCCGTAGCGCGTGAGCCGACCCTGATCCAGATGCAGGGTGACGCGGGTGACCGCGTCCAAAAACTCCCGGTCGTGGCTGATGACGACCAGCGTCCCCTCGTAGCGCTGCAGCCAGCTCTCCAGCCAGACCAGGGCGTCCAGATCCAGGTGGTTGGTGGGCTCGTCGAGCAGGAGCAGATCGCTCGGGCACATGAGCGCGCGGGCCAGTTGTAACCGCATCCGCCATCCGCCGGAAAACCCGTTGACGGACCGCTCCCAATCCGCGGGGCCAAAGCCCAGGCCCAGCATCAGGGCCTGGGCGCGTGCCCGAGCGTCGTGGGCGCCGGCATCGGCCAGGGCGGTGTGTGCCAGCGCGATGGCTTCGCCGTCGCCGCTGGCGTCGGCCGCGGCCAGTTGCGCGCGCGCCTCGAGCAAGCGGGTGTCGCCCGCCACCACGAAGTCGGTGGCCGGCTCAGCGGTCTCGGGCATGTCCTGTGCCACATGGCTGATGCGCCAGTGGCGGGGCAGGGTGGCTTCGCCGCCGTCCTCGTGCAAATCCCCTAGCCACAGCGCGAACAGGCTGGACTTGCCGGCACCGTTGCGGCCGACCAGACCGACCTTCTCGCCGGGGTGGAGGGTGACGCTGGCGCCGTCCAGCACGACCTTGGCGCCCCGTCGCAGGGTGACGTCGCGCAAGGTGATCATGGCGTGGGGCGGTGCGGGTCGGGGGGCAGGTCGGCCTGAGCCGCGGCGAGCGCGTCGCGTGTGATCAGCAGCACGGCGTCGTCGCCGCCGCTGGTGTGCAGCCAGACCACGGGCAGGGTGGGAAAGGCACGCTCGAAATGCGCCCGCTCGTGCCCGATTTCCAGCACCAGTACGGCGTCCGGGTTCATGTGGTCCAGGGCGTGGGCGAGCAGGTGCCGCACGAAGTCCATGCCGTCGTCGCTGCCGTCGGATCCGCCATCCAGGGCCAATGCCGGCTCGGCGCGGTATTCCGCCGGCAGGGCCTCCATGCGCGCCCGGCTGACGTAGGGGGGATTGCACAGAATCAAGTCGTAGCGGTCGTGGAGTGCGGCCCAGCCGTCCGACTGCAACAGGCGGATGCGGTCCTGCAGACCATGGCGCGCGACGTTGCGGGCCGCGACCGCCAGCGCATCGGCGCTGAGGTCGCTGGCATCGACCGTGACCTCGGGCCAGGCGAGTGCCGCCAGCACAGCCAGCGACCCGTTGCCCGTGCACAGGTCCAGCACCCGGCGCGTGTGCGCGCCCAGCCAGGGGTCGATGGGGTCGGCCTGCGGGACGGCCGCGATCAGCTCCGCGATGAAGCTGCGCGGCACGATCACGCGCTCGTCCACGTGGAACGGCACGCCCTGCAACCAAGCCTCACCCGTCAGGTAGGCGGCTGGCTTGCGGGTGCGGATCCGGGTGTCGATCAACGCGCGCACCGCCTCGGCGTCGCCGGGTGCCACGGGGTCGGCGGCGTGGGCGTGCAGATCCAGGTCAAGTGGCCGGCCCAGCCGCCACAGCACCAACCAGGCAGCCTCGTCGCGGGCGTTGGTCGTTCCGTGCCCGAAGGTGACGCCGGCGGCGTCGAGCCGGCGCTCGGCCTCGTCGATCAGGGCGGCTAGGGTGATCGTCCCCGTCATGCCACGCCCGCCAACCGCTCGAGCGTGCGGCGGTAGATGTCCGTGAGCGGCTCCAGATCGGCCAGCGCGATGCACTCGTCGATCTGGTGAATGGTGGCGTTGGGCGGGCCCAGTTCCACGACCTGCGGACAGATCTGCGCGATGAACCGCCCGTCGCTTGTGCCGCCGGTGGTAGAGAGTTCGGTGTCGAGCCCCGTGACGTCGCGGATGGCGGCGCTCACCGCATCGACCAACGGGCCGCGCGGGGTCAGGAAGGGCAGGCCACCGACGGTCCAGCTCAGCTCGTAGTCCGCGCCGGGATTTAGGCCGTGCCGCGCCATAATCCCGTGCACGCGCGCTTGCAGCCCCTGCGGGGTGGATTCGGTGCTGAAGCGGAAGTTGAAGTCCACCACCACGGTGCCGGGGATGACGTTGCTCGCCCCGGTGCCGCCGCGGATGTTGCTGACCTGCCAACTGGTGGGCGGGAAGTGGGCATTGCCGTCGTCCCAGCGCGTGGCGACCAGCTCGGCCAAGGCGGGTGCCAGCAGGTGGATGGGGTTGCGCGCCAGATGCGGGTAGGCGATGTGGCCTTGGATGCCCTTGACGGTCAGCCGCCCGCTCATGGTGCCACGGCGGCCGTTTTTGATCATGTCGCCGGTTCGCTGCACGCTGGTGGGCTCGCCGACGATGCACCAGTCCAGCCGCTGGCCGCGCTGGCGCAGCGCCTCGCACACCACCACGGTGCCGTCGCGCGCGGGACCTTCCTCGTCGCTGGTGAGCAAAAAGCCGATCGACAGGGCCGGCGTCGGGTGCGCGCGCAAAAACGCCTCGCACGCCACGACCATGGCGGCCAGCGAGGCCTTCATGTCGCTGGCACCGCGGCCGTAGAGCTTGCCATCGCGGATGGTGGGGGCAAAGGGGTCGCTGTGCCAGCGCTCCAGTGGCCCAGTCGGCACCACGTCGGTGTGGCCGGCGAACACCAGCACCGGCGCGTCGGGGCTGGCCCCAGGCCGCAGCGCCCACAGATTGGTCACGCGAAAATCGTCCGGGCCGCTGGCGATCGTCTCGCAGGCAAAGCCCAGCGCCTTCAGCCGCTCGGCCAGCAGCGCCTGGCAGCCGGCGTCGTCGGGCGTGACGGAGGGACGGCGGATCAAAGCCTCGGTGAGTCGCAGGGTCTCGGTCATCGGGACAAGGCGAAGCGCCCGTGGCGCTCAGGATTTGGGGGGGAGAAAACCGTCGAACGACGGGCCGCTACCCTTGCCGGGCTCGCCCGTCGCGGCGGGGGCTGCCGCGTGCGCGGTCGCCGCGGCCCGCGCGCGGTCGTCGTTTTGTAGCCGCCACAGCAGGTTGGTCGGCGAGTCGGCGTAGGCCAGCCCCTCCTCGCGCGTGATGCGCCCGGACAGGATGAGCCGCGCCAAGTCGGCCTCGAACGTCTGCGATTCCTCGGCCATCGATTTTTCCAGGGCCTCGCGCACGCCAAAAAAGTCGGCCTTTTCGATCAACTCGCTGATCAGCCGCGTGTTGACCATGACCTCCACCGCCGGGGTGCGGCCACCGTCGACCGTGCGCAGCAGCCGCTGCGAGACGATGGCCTTGAGCGATGAGGCTAGGTCGTTCAGCATGGTCGGCCGCACCTCCACGGGATAGAAGTTGAGGATGCGGTTGAGCGCCTGGTAGCTGTTGTTGGCGTGCAGGGTAGCCAGCACCAGATGGCCGGACTGCGCGTAGGCGATGGCCTGCGACATCGTTTCGCGGTCGCGGATTTCGCCGATCAGGATGACGTCCGGCGCCTGGCGCAGCGCGTTCTTCAGCGCCACGTTGAGCGAGGCGGTGTCGGTGCCGACCTCGCGCTGGTTGACCACGCTCTTCTTGTTCTTGAACAGATATTCGATCGGATCCTCGATGGTGAGGATGTGGCCGGTGGTGTTTTCGTTGCGGTGGTCCAGCAGGGCGGCCAGCGTCGTGCTCTTGCCCGAGCCGGTCGAGCCCACCACCAGCATCAGGCCGCGCTTGGCCATGATCATCTGCGTCAGCACCGGCGGGATGCCCAGCTCGCTGACCCTGGGGATCTGCCCGCTGATGAAGCGCACCACCGCCGCGCAGGTGCCGCGCTGGCGCATCGCGCTGATGCGGAAACGCCCCACCTCCGGCATGGGGATGGCGATGTTGAGCTCGCCCGTGCGGTCGTATTCCTGCAACTGCTCGGGCTTGACGACCTCGGCCAGCAGCCGGTAGGGGCCGTCGGCCGGCAAGGTCTGGGCGTTGACCGGCATGGACACGCCGTTGATCTTGATGAGCACAGGCGAAGCCGCCGACAGATAGATGTCGGACGCCTTCTTCTCGGCCATCAGCCGCAGCAGTTGCTCCATCGGGCCCATCGCCAGTGTCTTTCCGGGGTGACGCGCAGGGCGGGTTTCAGTCGCGCAGCAGCTCGTTGAGGCTGGTCTTGGCACGCGTCTGCGCGTCCACGCGCTTGACGATGATGGCGGCGTACAGGCTGTAGCGGCCGCCGTCCTTGGGCAGGCTGCCGCTGATGACCACCGAGCCGGCCGGCACCCGGCCGTAGAGGATCTCGCCCGTGGTGCGGTCGTAGATCGGCGTGCTCTGGCCGATGTAGACGCCCATCGAGATGACGGAGTTCTCCTCGACGATCACGCCCTCGACGATTTCGGAGCGCGCGCCGATGAAGCAGTTGTCCTCTACGATGGTGGGGTTGGCCTGCAGCGGCTCCAGCACGCCGCCCAAACCCACGCCGCCCGACAAGTGCACATTCTTGCCGACCTGGGCGCACGAGCCGACCGTGGCCCAGGTGTCCACCATCGTGCCTTCGTCGACATAGGCGCCAATGTTGACGTAGCTCGGCATCAGGATCGCGCCCTTGGCGATGAAGCTACCGCGGCGCGCCACCGCCGGCGGGACCACGCGCACGCCGGTGGCGGCCATCTCCTGTGGGCTGAGGTGGGCAAACTTGGTCTTGACCTTGTCGTAGAAAGCCAGGTCGCCCGCCTGCATGATTTCGTTGTCGTTCAGGCGAAAGCTCAGCAGCACCGCCTTTTTGATCCACTGATGGACCGTCCACTGCCCCACGCCCTGGCGGGTGGCGACGCGCAGCCGGCCGTTGTTGAGCTCGCTGATCACATGCTCGACGGCGTCGACGACTTCCTGCGGGGCGTTGCCGGGCGCGAGCTGGGCGCGGTTGTCCCAGGCGTTTTCGATGATCTGCTGCAGTTGTTGGGTCATGGTCGTAGGCGTGGATCGTGGGGCGGGGCGGCAGGAGCGGCCTTCAGCCCCTGATGAAGCGGACGATGCGCTCGGCAGCTTCGAGGCATTCGTCCACCTCGGCCACCAGCGCCATGCGAATGCGGCCGGCGCCGGGGTTGACTCCCTGCGCCTCGCGGGCCAGATAACTGCCCGGCAGCACCGTCACATTGTATTGGGCGAGCAAGTCGCGGGCAAAGTCGGTGTCGCTGCCGCCCTCGCGTCCGCCGAAGCGCGGCGGCACCCGCGCCCACAGGTAAAAGCCGGCGTCCGGCAGTCGCACGTCCATCACCTCCGCCAGGCGTGGCGTCACCTGGGCAAACTTGGCACGGTACTGCGCACGATTGGCGGTGACATGGGTCTCGTCCGCCCAGGCGGCGGCGCTGGCTTGCTGCACGGCCACGCTCATGGCGCTGCCGTGGTAGGTGCGGTAGAGGGTAAAGGCACGGATCAGCGCCGCATCCCCCGCGACGAAGCCGCTGCGCAGCCCGGGGGCGTTGCTGCGCTTGGACAGGCTGGTCAGCATGATCAGGCGGCGGAAGTCGCTGCGGCCCAGCGCGGCCGCGGCCTGCAGCGCGCCCAGCGGCGGCTCCTCGCGGAAGTAGATCTCGCTGTAGCACTCGTCGCTGGCGATGACGAAGCCGTGGCGGTCACTCAGTTCGAACAGGCGCTGCCACTCGGCCAGCGGCATCACGGCCCCGGTCGGGTTGCCCGGTGAGCACGCATACACCAGCCGGGTGCGCGCCCACACCGCGGCGGGCACGCTGTCCCAGTCCACGGCAAAGTTGCGCGCTGGGTCGCTCGGGGCGTACCAGGGGGTGGCGCCGGCCAGCAGCGCCGCGCCTTCGTAGATTTGGTAGAAGGGATTGGGGCAGACGACCACGGGCTCCGGGCCGCGGGCAAAGGCACGCGGGTCGATGACCACCTGCGCCAGCGCGAACAGCGCCTCGCGCGAGCCCAACGTCGGCAGCACCTGCGTGGCCGCGTCGACCGCGATGCCGTAGCGGCGCCGCAGCCAGTCGGCGCAGGCCGTGCGCAGCGCGGACGTGCCGGCCGTGGCGGGGTAGGCGGACAGCCCGCCCGCGGGGTCATCGATGGCGGCGTGCAGCGCGTCCTTCAGCACTGCCGGCGTGGGGTGCCGCGGCTCGCCGATGCCCAGGTTGATGGGGCGCAGGGCCGGGTTGGGTGTGACGCCGGCCAACAGCGTGCGCAGGCGTTCGAAGGGGTAGGGCTGCAGCCGCTGCAGCAGCGGGTTGACGTCGGGGACCATGGGCCGCAATGGTAGCCGTTGTGGGCACGTACACTAGCGCCCCGTGCGCCTGCAGACCATCAAGTTGTCCGGCTTCAAGTCGTTTGCCGAGCCGACCACCTTCCAGCTCCCGGGGCAGCTGGTCGGGGTGGTGGGCCCGAACGGCTGCGGCAAATCCAACATCATGGACGCCGTGCGCTGGGTGCTGGGCGAGTCCAAGGCCAGCGAGCTGCGCGGCGAGTCCATGCAGGACGTCATCTTCAACGGCACCACCACGCGCAAGCCCGCCCAGCGCGCCAGCGTCGAGCTGGTGTTCGACAACAGCGCGCGCCGCGCCGGCGGCCCCTGGAACCAGTATGCCGAGATTTCTGTCAAGCGCGTGCTGACGCGCGACGGCACCAGCAGCTACTACATCAACCAACAGCCCGTGCGCCGGCGCGACGTGCAGGACGTCTTCCTGGGCACGGGCCTCGGGCCGCGCGCCTACGCAATCATCGGCCAGGGCACCATCAGCCGCATCATCGAAAGCCGCCCGGAGGAGCTGCGCCTGTTTTTGGAGGAAGCGGCGGGCGTGTCCAAGTACAAGGAGCGCCGACGCGAAACCGCCAACCGACTGGCCGACACGCGCGAAAACCTCACCCGGGTCGAGGACATCCTGCGCGAGCTCAACGCCAATCTGGAGCGGCTGGAGCAGCAGGCCGCCGTCGCCCGGCGCTACCACGAACTGCAGTCCGCCGCCACGCGCCGCCAGCACCAGCTCTGGTGGCTCAAGCGGCGCGAGGCCGACGCCCTGCTCACCCAGGTGCGCGCGGAGGGGCTGCAGGCCCTCAATGCGCTGGAAGCGCGCATCGCCGAGCTGCGCCGCACCGAGGCGGACTTGGAAGCCATCCGCCAAGCCCACTACGAGGCGGGCGAAGCCGTCAACCGCGCCCAGGGCCGCTTGTACGAGGCGGGAGCCGAGGTGGCTCGTCTGGAGGCGGAAATCCGCTTCGTCGTCGAGGGGCGCCAGCGCGCCGAGCAGCGCCAGGCGGCCCTGACGCAACAGATCGCCGACTGGCGCGCCCGCGCCGAGGCCGCCGCAGACGCGCTGATGGCGCTGGACGAGCAAGAGGCCGGCGCTGTCGAGCAGGCCGAAGTGCTGGCCGCGCGGCTGGAGGAGCAGACGCAGCGCCTGCCCGCGCTGGAGGACGCGCAACGCCAGGCGCAAGCGCGCCTGGCCCAACAGCGCCAGCGCGTGCACGAGGTGCAGCAGGCCATTGGTGTGCTGGCGGCCGAGCAGCGCGCCCTGGACGAGCAGGCCCGGCAGTGGCGGCAGCGCCTGGACCGGCTGCACGGCGAGCGTACCGCTGTCGCCCCGCCCGATGCCGAGCGCCTGCTCCATTGGCGTGCCGAGCTGGAAGCGGCCGAGGCCGCCCTGGCCATCGCCGAGGAACGCCTGGCGACAGGCGAAGCCGCCTTGCCGCACACCGAGGCCGAGCGCCGCGACGCCCAGCAGGCCGAGCAGGCCGAGGCGCGCCGTGCGGCCGATCTGCAAGCCCGCCTGCAGGCCTTGCGCGCCCTGCAGGACAAGCTGCAGACCGACGAGCGACTGCAACCCTGGCTGCAGCGCCACGGCCTGGACGGGCTGGACGGCCTATGGACCCGGCTGGACACCGAACCCGGATGGGAGACCGCCCTGGAGGCCGCGCTGCGCGAACGCCTGCGTGCCCTGCAGGTGGGGCAGCTCGACGCCGTGCGCGCCCTGGAGCGCGAAGCCCCACCGGCCAAGATGGCTTTCTTCACCCCCGCGGTGAGCGGGGCATCGGCCGCGCAGGCCGAGGCGCTGCCCGGTTGCACACCCCTGATCGAGCGCCTGCGGCTGCACGACGCAACCCTGCACCCCGTGCTGGCGGCATGGTTACACGGCGACTGGACCGCGCCCGATCTGGACACCGCCCTGCGCCTGCGCGCCAGCCTACAGCCGGGCCAGCGCATCTACACCCCGCAGGGCCACAGCGTCGGGGCACACGATGTGGCCTTCTACGCCGCCGACGACCCGCAGTCCGGCCTGTTGGCGCGGGCCCACGAGATCGACAATCTGGAGCGCGCCCTGCGCGCCCAGACCCTGATCCACGAGGAGGCGCGCGCCCGCGTGCAGCGCGCCGAGGCCCAACTGGCCGAGACCACGCAGCAGGTCCAGCAAGCCCGCCGCGACCTGGCCGATGCGCAGCAGCGCCGCCACGCCATCCAGGTCGAGCTGCTCAAAGGCGAGCAGGCGGCCGAGCAGGCGCGTCTGCGGCAGGAGCGGCTGGCCCAGGACATGGCCGAGGTGGAGGCCGACCTCGAGGCGCTGCAGGCGCGGCGCCTGGAGGCCGAGGCGCGCTTCGAGGCGCTGGACCTGCAACTGGCCGACACCCAGGAGCAGCTGGCCCACCTGGAAGACGCCGCCCTGGAGGCCGAGCGCCACGTGGCCGCGGCGCGCGAGCAGGTGCGCGCGGCCGAACGCCAGGCGCAGGAAGCCGCGTTTGCCCAGCGCTCCATGGCCGCGCGCCGCGCCGAACTGCAGCGCCAGGCCCACACGGCGCAGGAGCAGCAGGCCCGTCTGGCGGCCGAATACGACCACCTGCAGACCGAGTTGCTGCACTTGACCGATGACGCCGCGCGCAACGGCCTGCAGGACGCGCTGGCCGAGCGTCAGCGGCGCGAGGAGGCCCTGGCCGCCGAACGCAGCCGCTACGACGAGCTGACCGCGCGGCTGCGCGCGGCCGACGAGCACCGGCTGCGCGGCGAGCGCGAACTCGATCCGCTGCGCGCGCGCATCACCGAGTTCCAACTCAAGGAACAGGCGGCGCAGCTGGCCCTGGACCAATACAGCCAATGGCTGGCCGAGGCGGGGGTCGATCTGGAGGCGGTCGGCCAATCGGTCGAGGCCGACGGCGTGCGCCTGCAAGGTCTGCAGGGCGAGATTGACCGCCTGCAGCGCGAGATCGCGGCCCTGGGGGCGGTCAACCTCGCAGCCTTGGAGGAACTCAGCGCCGCACGCGAGCGGCAGCAGTTTCTAGCCAGCCAGTCGCAGGATCTGCAGCAGGCCATCCAGACGCTGGAGGACGCCATCCGCGAGATCGACGCCGAGACCCGCGAGCTGCTCGCCCACACCTTCGAGACCGTCAACGGCCACTTCGGCCGCATGTTCCCCGAGCTGTTCGGCGGCGGGCAGGCGCGCCTGATCATGACCGGCGAGGAAATCCTGGACGCAGGCGTGCAGGTCATGGCCCAACCCCCGGGCAAAAAAAACCAGACCATCCACCTGCTCTCCGGCGGCGAAAAGGCGCTCACCGCCATCGCCCTGGTGTTTGCGATCTTCCAGCTCAATCCGGCGCCGTTCTGCCTGCTCGACGAGGTGGACGCGCCACTGGACGACGCCAACACGGAACGCTACGCGCGCCTCGTGACCCAAATGAGCCGCGAGACCCAGTTCCTGTTCATCAGCCACAATCGCATTGCTATGGAAATGGCCCAACAGCTCGTGGGCGTGACCATGCAGGAGCAGGGCGTCTCGCGCATCGTCGCCGTCGACATCGCCGGCGCCGTGTCCATGATGGAGAGCCCGACACCATGACGCTGAGTCCCTTGCAAATCGGCCTGATCGCCGTCGGCTTGGTCGTGCTCCTAGGCGTCTGGGCCTACCAGCGGTGGCAGACACGGCGGCTGGCGCCGCGCCGCGCACCGGCCGCCCCAGCCGATGCGGACGGGGCGCTGCCCAGTGCCGAGCGGCTCGAACCCACCCTGGGCGCCGATGCCGCTACCGTCAACACCGACCGCGCGGCTGCCCCACCGGCTGCGGGGCTGGGGGGGCTGTCGCCGCGGCTGGACGTGATCGTTCCGCTGCAATTGGAAAAACCCGTTTCGGGCGACGCCGTGTTGCAGTCCCTCCCGGGCACGCGGCGCATCGGCAGCAAGCCCTTCTTCATCGAAGGCGTGCCCGAGGATGCCACCGCCGACGACGTCTGGGAGCCGCCACGCCCAGGCCAGCGCTACCGCGCTCTGCGCGCCGGGCTGCAAATGGCCAACCGGGCTGGCCCGCTCAACGAAATCGAGTATTCCGAATTCGTCCAAAAGCTCGAAGCCTGGGCCGAGCACCTGTTGGGCGTGGCGGATTTTCCGGACATGATGGCCGTCGTGCACCAAGCCCGCGAGCTGGACCAGTTTGCCGCCGTCCACGACGCCCAGCTCACCTTCACCCTGCGGGCACAGCGCGCCGCCTGGAGCCCCGGTTACGTGGCCCAGCACGCCGGCCGTCTGGGCTTCGTGCCCGGGGCGCTGCCGGGGCGCATGGTGTTGCCTGCCACCCAGGCTGGAGGGGCGCCGCTGTTGGTCCTGCGGTTCGAGACCCAGGCCGCGCTGGCCGACGACCCCGAGCTCGCCGTGCTGCGCGAGGTCCGCTTGACCCTCGAAGCCACCCATGTACCGCGCGAAGAGCGCCCCTACCAGCGCTTGCGTGAATTGTCCATAGCCTTGGCCGCCTCGATGGACGGCTGGGTGACGGATGAGGCGGGGCAGTTGCTGGACGCCGAGGCGCTGGACCGCATCGGCGGTGAGCTGGAGCTGCTCTACGAGGCCCTGGAGGAGCGGGCATTTCCGGCCGGGTCGCCCGACGCCCGCCGCCTGTTCAGCTGAACGTCGGGCGCGGGCCCATCACACGTAGCGGCCGGCCTTCAGCGCCTGCACGGTCTGCGGTGCCAGGTGCTCGATGGCGGCCATCTCGCGCTCGATGCCCTCCAGGTCGCCCTCGCGCGCGGCCCGTTCCAGGCGCGCGGCCGATTCGGACAGCGCCGTGGCGCCCATGTTGCCGCTGCTGCCCTTGAGGGCATGTGCACGGCGATACAGCCCCGGCCAGTCCTGCGCGGCCTGCGCCGCGCGCAGGCCCGCCAGCTCGCCCTCGAGCTGATCGATGAATAGCAGGACGATGTCGCGAAACTCCTCCCCCAACAGGGTCAGCAGCTCGTCGAGGTTGGCGGAGTTGATCAGCGGGGAGGTCATGGAAAAAACCGGCGTCGCCGTACAGGGGCCCACGATCAATGCTATTGTACGGGGTGGGGCTGCCCGCCAGTGCATGTGCCCCTGCTGACGGTGAACACCTTGGACCACCCTCCGGCCACATCCAGCCCGCCATCGACGGCCCCCATACCTGAGGCGCCAGCCGCGACCGTGTTGGTCGTCGATGACGATCGCGCCACCCGGGCCACGGTACGCGCCGTGCTGGCGCGCGAGCGCTATCGCATCCGGGAGGCGGGCGACGGACACGAGGCGGTCGCCGCCGTGCAGGCCGAGCGGCCCGATCTGATCCTGATGGATGTCATGATGCCGGGGCTGGGCGGCCATGCGGCGTGCGCGCAAATCCGACTGCTGCTGGCCGACGATGCGCTGCCCATCGTCATGCTGACGGCCGTCGACGACATCGCGTCGATCGA
The DNA here is from genome assembly GCF_036825565.1 of Tepidimonas sp. Lineage (GTDB taxonomy): Bacteria > Pseudomonadota > Gammaproteobacteria > Burkholderiales > Burkholderiaceae_C > Tepidimonas. Next base: position 17,534 of record NZ_DAISXZ010000005.1, read on the forward strand.
GACTGCCTTCGAGGCCGGGGCGACGGACTTCATCACCAAACCCATCAGTTGGCCGCTGCTGCGCGAGCGCGTGCGCTATGCCCTGCGCGCCGGCAACCTGACGCGCGAAGTGCGGCGTGCGCGGCTGCGCGAGCTGTCGGTGCGCCGCATTGCGGGACTGGGGTATTGGGAGTGGCTGCTGTCCAGCGACCGTTTGAGCTGGAGCGAGGAGTTCGAGCCGCTGGCGGGGATTCGCGCCCAAGACAGCGTGCCGCGCGAGGAGTTTTTGGCCCGTGTCCACCCGGACGACCGCCAGCGCCTGCACCATGCCATGGAGCGCGCGCGCGACGTCGGGGCGCGCCTGGATCTGGAGTTTCGCATCCACCTGCGGTCGTCGGACCGAATTCTGCGCGTGGTCGGCGAGCGGGGCCTGCACGGCGAAGACGCCGACCGCCTGTTCGGCGTCTTCCAGGATTTGACGAGCATCCGCCGCACCGAGGCGCTGGTGGACTATCTGTCGCTGCACGACGAGACCACGGATTTGCCAAACCGCCGGCTGTTCCTGCGCCGCGCGGCCGAGCGCATCGAGAAGGTGCGTGCCGAAAACGACCGTGTCCTGCTCATTGGCACCATCGACATCCACCGCTTCGCCCGCTTCAACGAAAGCCTGGGGGAAGGCGGGGCCAACCGCCTGCTGGCCCTGTGGGGGCAGCGCCTGAAGCACCATCAGGACGCGGGTACCGTCGTGGAAGTGGCCCGCATCGGCGGTGACGAGTTTGCAGTCGCGATCCAGGCCACCGACGGTGCGGCCGCCACGGCGATCTTCCAACGTGTGTTGCAGGCCCTGCGCCAGCCGGTGCATCTGGAGCAGCAGGAACTGGTGTTGCCGTTCAGCGCTGGCTGGGCCGTTTGCCCCACCCATGGCCACGAGGCCGAGCCGCTGCTGACCCTGGCGCTAGAGGCCCAGCGTCGTGCCCGCGCCCAGGGGCGCGACGACCTCGGGGCTGAGGCCGACGACGCGCTGTCGCAGCGCCGCCAGCGGCTCCTCGCGTTCGAGCGGGCGCTGCACCGGGCCCTCGAGCGGCAGGAGTTCTACTTGGCCTATCAGCCGCAGATGGATTTCGCCGCCGGGCGCATCGTCGGCTGCGAGGCTCTGATCCGTTGGCGCAGCGTGGAATGGGGTGAGGTGTCGCCAGCGGAGTTCGTCCCGCTGCTGGAAGAATCCGGCGCGATCATCGACGTTGGGGCGTGGGTGCTGGCCAGCGCTGCGCAACAGGCCGCCGCCTGGGAGCGCGCCGGGCTGCCCCTGCGGGTGGGCATCAACCTGTCGCCGCGGCAGTTTTTGGCTCCGTCGCTGATGGAGCACATTGAGTCCGCGCTGCAATCGTCGGGCGTGTCGCCCGGGTGCATCGAGCTGGAAATCACCGAGAGCCTGACCATGCAGGACGTCGATCATTCGATCCGCCTGCTGCAGCGCTGCCGCGACGCGGGCGTCATGGTGGCCATCGACGACTTTGGGGTCGGCCATTCGTCGCTGGCCTATGCCCTGCTGTTCCCCATCGATACGATCAAAATCGACCGCGCTTTCGTCACCCACATCACGCGCGGACGCGCCGACCGCGCCATCGTTCGGGCAGTGGTCGCCCTGGGGCAGTCCTTGGGTGTGGAAATCATCGCGGAAGGCGTGGAGAACCAGCGCCAGTGTGACTTTCTGGAGGCTATCGGCGTCACCCAGGTACAGGGCTACCTGATTGGTCGCCCGATGCCGCCGGACCAACTCGAAGCCCTGGCGCGCAGCTACCGCCGCGAGGTCTGACTGCGCCGGCAATGCCTGCGCCGGCCGTCAGGTGATGTCGCCGGTGTGCACGCCGAAGCGCCCCTGGCGGCGGTCGTCGAAGTAGCGGCGCAGCGTCTCGTGCACCGTGCGGAAGGCGAGTTCCTCCCACGGGACTTCGTGCTCGTGGAACAGGCGTGCTTCCAGCGTCTCGTGCCCTGGATCGAAACGGTCGCTCAACAGGCGCGCCCGGTAGTAGATATGCACCTGGCCCACCCGCGCGACATTGAGCAGCGTGAACAAGCCCTCCAGCGCGATCTGCGCACCGGCTTCTTCCACCGTTTCGCGCAGGGCGCCCTGCGCGGTCGTTTCCCCCAGCTCCATGAAGCCGGCCGGCAGCGTCCACTTGCCCCAGCGCGGCTCGATGGCGCGGCGGCAAAGCAGCACCTGGGCGCCGTCGTGCCCCCAATGGGACACCGTCCCCACGACGTTGAGCGGGTTTTCGTAGTGGATGGTACCGCACGAGGGGCACACCGCCCGCACCCGGGTGTCCCCGTCGTCGGGGATGCGGTGCTCCACCGCAGCGGCACAGGCACGACAAAACCGGATGGGACTGCGAAACATGCGCCCAAGTGTAGTGCCGCCCCGCCCACGGTGCCTGGGCGGGGAAGGGCAGGCTTACGCCTTGGTGTGCTTCTCGATCAGCTTGCGGGCGGTGTCCAGCAACTCACGGCCGTTGAAGCCGCGCTTGTCCATGTCCTGCACCCATTCGACTTCCACTTGGCGCGCTTTGCGGCGGAATTCCTGCGCCTCGGCCAGTCCGATGGTGTGGATCTTGTTGCCGCGGTCCGCGGCCTGCTTGCGTGCCGGCGCATCGCCCGCCTGCTGGGTGCGCCCCAGAAAGGCGGACGTCTCGATGCCCGAGTTAGCGTCGATCACTTTCTTGAGGTCGGGCGGCAGCGAGGCATAGCGCGCCTTGTTCATGCCCATGACGAAGGTGGTCGTGTACAGCGCGCCGCCCTTTGGGTCGAACTCGCTGTGGTTGCTCACCAGCTCGTGCACCTTGACCGAGGGCACCACTTCCCAGGGGATGACGCAGCCATCGATGACGCCCTTGGACAGCGCATCGGGGATTTGCGGCAGTGGCATACCGACCGGGGTAGCGCCCAGGTAGCCCAGCATCTTCGTGATCTGGCGCGTCGGGCCGCGCATCTTGAGGCCGCGCAAGTCATCCGGATGCGTGATCAACCGCGTCTTGACATGGAACATGCCAGGGCCGTGCACCTGGAAGGCGATCGGGTGAATGTCGCGGTATTCGTCAGCGGCCTTGGTCTGGATGAACTCCCAGAAGGCTTTGGAGGTGGCCTCTGCATTCGTCATTATGAACGGTAGCTCGAACACCTCGGTACGGGGGAAGCGCCCTGGGGTGTTGCCCGGCAGCGTCCACACGATATCGACCACACCGTCCTTGGCCTGGTCATACAACTGCACCGGCGAGCCACCGAGCTGCATCGCGGGGTAGCCCTCGAACTTGATGCGCCCGCCCGATTCTTTCTCCACCTTGTCCATCCACGCCTTGTGCATGTTCAGCCACACGTTGGAGGTGGGCGACATAAAGGTGTGGAACTTGAGCGTCACGCTCTGCTGCGCAAAACCGATCAGGCCGGGGGCGCTCAGCGCGACGGCGGCGCCCGACTTCAGCACAGTGCGGCGGTGGATCATGGCATCGAACTCCAGGCAACGACGAAAGTAATCGAAGCGTCGCGTCCGCAGCACGCACGGGCGTTTCGGCGGCGCTTGCACGTCCCGCAGTGTAAGCGGTTGGAGGCGATTACTCGGACGTGGTTCATCGGGGTTTGCCCGGGTGGGGACGCAGCGGCTAGACTGCGGGGCTGTCGTCGTTCTCCGCCGCTGGATTCATGAAGCTCTACAACTACTTCCGCTCCGGCACCTCGTTTCGGGTGCGCATTGCCCTCCACCTCAAAGGCCTCGACTACGAGTACATCCCCGTGCACCTGGCCAAGGGAGAGCAGCACGGCGCCGCCTATCGCGCTCTCAGTCCCGATTCGCTCGTTCCGGTGCTCGACGTCGAGGGCGATCCCGACCACGCGCGCTTAAGCCAATCGATGGCCATCATCGAATACCTGGACGAAACCCACCCGGAGCCGCCACTGCTGCCGCGCGATCCGCTCGGTCGCGCGCGGGTGCGGGCGCTGGCCCAAACCGTGGCCTGCGAGATTCATCCGATCAACAACCTGCGCATCCTCAAATACCTGGCAGGGCCGCTGGGCCTGTCGGAGCAGCAGCGCACCGACTGGTACAACCATTGGGTAATGGAGGGTCTGCGCGCCTACGAACGCCGCCTGCAGGATCTGGCGCAGGAGCGGGCCCGCCTGGGCTTGCCGCCGTCGGTGTACTCCTACGGCGACACCCCCACGCTGGCCGACTGTTGCCTGGTGCCACAGATCGTCAACGGGCGGCGTTTTGGCTTGGCGTACGAGGGCATCCCGCTGACGCTGGCGGTATTCGAGCGGTGCATGCAACTCGAGGCCTTCCAACGCGCGCACCCGTCGCGCTGCCCAGATGCCGAATGACGCCGGCTCCACCCTGCCCGCCGAGGCGGTTCGTGAGGGATTGGTTGGCCTGATGGCCGATGTGGGCCCCGGCGCGCTTGGTTGGATGAGCACCCGTGCGGGTGGCGTGTCGGCGGGGCCCTGGGCCTCGCTGAATCTGGGCGACCATGTCGGCGATGCGCCCGACGCCGTGGCCCGCAACCGCACGCGGTGGGCGCAGGCCCTGGGCGCGCGACCGGTCTTTTTGCGGCAGGTCCACGGTACGGGGGTGGTGCGGCTCGACGCGACGACGCCAGACGGCACCGAGGCCGACGCCTGCTGGACCGACGCGCGCGGAGTGGCCTGCACCGTGTTGGTGGCCGACTGCCTGCCCATCCTGCTGGCCGCCCCGGATGGGCGGTCGGTCGCCGCAGCCCATGCGGGCTGGCGCGGGCTGGCGGGGCACGACGGGCGCGGCGTTCTCGAAGCCCTGTGCGCCCATTGGCCCGCCGCCCAAGACCCCGAGCGCCGACGCGCGATCCGGGTGTGGATCGGCGCGGCGATCGGCCCGCAGGCCTTCGAGGTGGGAGGCGAGGTGCGGGACGCCTTCGTGGCCGTGTGCCCCAGCGATGCCGAGGCGTTTCACCCCTCGCCGCAAAACGCCGACCGGTGGCTGGCCGATCTGCCGGGGCTGGCACGGCGCCGGCTGGAGCGGCTAGGCTTTGGCCCCGTCACGGGCAATGACGGAGCCGCCCCCTGGTGCACGGTCGGCAACCCCTCACGGTTCTTCTCGCACCGGCGGGATGCGCGGCTCCTGGGCCACAGCGGGCGGCTCGGCGCGGCCATCTGGCGCGTCTGAACCCGAAGCCGCGGCGGCCTCCTGCCGGCGCCGCGCTTTGCGCCGCAGGGGCGTTCCCATCAGATAGATCGCCAGCGCCATCGGCCCTACACCATACAGCAGCAGGGTAAAAAAGGCGCCCAACACGGTGCCCTGCGGACTCAAGGCCTCGGCAATCGCCATCATCACGACCACATAACCCCAGGCAAGGAGGACGAGATACATCGGCGCTGAACTCGAGTAGGTGTCGGATGCCCGATCCGAGGAGGGGTGAACCGCGCGGTATCAGCGTCATGGAAGGCGTTCCTGCGACACTGGTTCCATCTCCGCGGCACGCGGGGCAGCGGTCCCCGGGTAAGCCCGGACGCGACAACGCCCCGATTGTCAGCGAAACGACGGCCAAGCGCGTTACGATGACGGCGTAATATCGACAGGAGACACGCGCATGACGCAATCCCGCACCGACGGTCACCCACCCTGGACCGAATGGTCGCAACAGGCCTTCCAGCAATGGACGCAGGCGGTGCAGACGGCTCTGCAAGGGGCCGGACAACCAGCCTTCGCGGCCGCTGCCGGTGCTGCCGGGCCGGGCTGGGGCGAGGTCGGGGGGCTGTCGGACTTGTTGCGCCGCCTCGGTGGCTCGGCGGTACAACTGGATCCCGGTGTCTGGGCCGAGATCCAGCGGGACTACCTGCGCGAGGCGGGTGAACTGTGGCAGCAGGGGGCGCAGATCCAGCCGCCGCGGGAGGATCGGCGTTTTGCGGCCGACGCCTGGGCGCGCAATCCTGTTGCGGCCTACAGCGCGGCGCTGTATCTGCTCAACGCCCGCACGCTGATGCGCATGGCCGAGGCCGTGCAGGCCGATGCCAAGACCAAGGCGCGCATTCGCTTTGCGGTGCAGCAATGGATAGACGCCACCGCGCCAAGCAACTTCCTCGCCTTCAACGCCGAGGCCCAGCAAAAAGCCCTGGACACGCAGGGCGAGAGCATCGCCAAGGGCGTACAAAACCTGCTCAACGACATGAAGCAGGGGTTCGTTTCCATGACGGACCACAACGCCTTCGAGGTCGGCCGCAACGTGGCCACCACCGAAGGGCAGGTGGTGTACGAGAACGAGTACTTTCAACTCATCGAGTACAAGCCGCTGACCGCGCGCGTGTACGAGCGGCCGTTCCTCGTCGTGCCGCCGTGCATCAACAAGTACTACATTCTCGACCTGCAGCCGGACAATTCCTTCCTGCGCTACGCGGTCGAGCAGGGCCACCGCACCTTCGTCATCAGCTGGCGCAACCCCGACGCGACGCTGGCGCAGACCACCTGGGACGACACCATCGAACACGCCGTCATTCGTGCCATCGACGTCGTGCGTGAGATCGGCAAAGCCGAGACCATCAACACGCTGGGCTTTTGCGTCGGCGGCACGATGCTGGGCACGGCGCTGGCGGTGCTGGCCGCGCGCGGCGAGCGCAAGGTCGAAAGCGTGACCTTCCTGACCACGCTGCTGGACTTCAGCGACACTGGGGTGCTGGACGTCTTCATCGACGAGGCCTTCGTCGCGCTGCGCGAGCTGCAGTACGCGCACGGCGGGCTGCTGCCTGGGCGAGATCTGGCCACCACGTTTAGCTTCCTGCGCCCGAACGACCTGGTCTGGAACTATGTCGTCGGCAACTACCTCAAGGGCGAGACGCCGCCGCCGTTCGACCTGCTGTACTGGAACAGCGACAGCACCAACCTGCCCGGCAAGTGGTACGCGTGGTACCTGCGCCACACCTACCTGCAAAACGAACTCTGCCAGCCCGGCAAGCTCACGGTCTGCGGCGCTCCGGTGGACCTGGAGGCGATCGACATTCCGGCCTACATCTACGGCTCGCGCGAGGACCACATCGTGCCGATCGGCGGCGCCTACGCCACCACGCGCCATTTCGGCGGGCCAATCCGCTTCGTCATGGGGGCCTCGGGCCACATCGCCGGCGTCATCAACCCGGCCTACAAGGGCAAGCGCAGCTTCTGGACCGGTCCCGAGGGCTATTTCCCCGAGTCGGTGGACGACTGGATCGCCGCCGCCACCGAGCACAAGGGCAGCTGGTGGACCGACTGGGCGCCGTGGATCGCGGCACACGGTGGCCGCCAGATGCCCGCCCCGCGCAGCTACGGCAACCGCCGCTACCGCCCGATCGAGCCGGCCCCCGGCCGCTATGTGCGCGTCAAGGCCGACGAGGCCCTGGCCACGCTCGTCACCGCGCCGCTCACCCCCGCCACCTCCGCAGCGAAAGGATGAATCCCATGGACGACATCGTCATCGTCGGTGCCGTGCGCACCGCCATCGGCAAATTCGGCGGCACGCTCGCCAAGACCCCCGCGATGGACCTCGGCGCCACCGTGATCCGCGCCCTGCTGGAGCGCACTGGCGTGCCAGCCGAGCAGGTCGGCGAGGTCATCATGGGCCAGGTGCTGGCGGCTGGCTGCGGGCAGAACCCGGCGCGCCAGGCGGCCATGAAGGCCGGTGTGCCGAAGGAGACGCCGGCGCTGACCATCAACGCCGTGTGCGGCTCCGGCCTGAAGGCCGTGATGCTGGCGGCCCAGGCCATCGCCTGGGGCGACAGCGAGATCGTCATCGCCGGCGGGCAGGAGAACATGTCGCTGGCTCCGCACGTGCTGATGGGCAGCCGCGAGGGCCTGCGCATGGGCGACTGGAAGATGATCGACTCGATGATCGTCGACGGCCTGTGGGATGTGTATCACCAGTACCACATGGGCATCACGGCCGAAAACGTGGCCAAGGCGCACGGCATCACGCGCGAGATGCAGGACGCCCTCGCGCTCGAGAGCCAGCGCCGCGCCGCCGCCGCGCAGGACGCCGGCAAGTTCACGGATGAAATTGTGCCGGTGACGATCCCGCAGCGCAAAGGCGATTCGGTCGTCTTCGACACCGACGAGTACCTCAACCGCAAGACCAGCGCCGAAGCCTTGGCGGGCCTCAAGCCCGCGTTCGACAAGGCCGGCAGCGTCACCGCCGGCAACGCCAGTGGCATCAACGATGGCGCTGCCGCCGTGATGGTCATGAAGGCGAGCAAAGCGGCGCAACTGGGCCTGAAACCCCTGGCGCGCATCGCCAGCTTCGGCACCAGCGGCCTGGATCCGGCCACCATGGGCATGGGCCCGGTGCCGGCCTCGCAAAAGGCGTTGGCGCGCGCCGGCTGGTCGGTGGCCGACGTCGATCTGTTCGAACTCAACGAGGCCTTCGCCGCCCAAGCCTGCGCGGTCAACCAGGCGCTGGGTGCCGACCCGGCCAAGGTCAACGTCAACGGCGGCGCCATCGCGCTGGGCCACCCGATCGGCGCCTCCGGCTGTCGCGTGCTGGTCACGCTGCTGCACGAGATGCAGCGCCGCGACGTCCACAAGGGCTTGGCCGCGCTGTGCATCGGCGGCGGCATGGGCGTCTCGCTCTGCGTCGAGCGCTAAGCCCGCCAACCCCTGGTTTTTGCCACACCACCCACGTCCAACACACAGAGGAGCAGTTTCATGAGCCAACAACGCGTCGCATACGTCACCGGCGGCATGGGCGGCATTGGCACCGCCATCTGCCAGGCACTCGCCAATGCCGGTTTCAAAGTCATTGCCGGCTGCGGCCCCACGCGCGATTATCAAAAGTGGCTGGACGAGCAAAAAGCGCTCGGCTACATCTTCTATGCCAGCGTGGGCAATGTGGGCGACTGGGACTCCACGGTTCAGGCCTTCACCAAGGCCAAGGCCGAGCACGGCCCGATCGACGTGCTGGTCAACAACGCCGGCATCACGCGCGACCGCCTGTTCCTCAAGATGACCAAGGAGGACTGGGACGCCGTCATCAACACCAATTTGACCTCCATGTTCAACGTCACCAAACAGGTCGTGCCGGACATGGTCGAGCGCGGCTGGGGGCGCATCATCCAGATTTCGTCCGTCAATGGCGAGAAGGGGCAGGCCGGCCAGACCAACTACTCGGCGGCCAAGGCCGGCATGCACGGCTTCACCATGGCCCTGGCGCAGGAACTGGCCTCCAAGGGGGTGACCGTCAACACGGTCAGCCCAGGCTACATTGCCACGGACATGGTCAAGGCCATCCGCCCGGACGTATTGGAAAAAATCATCGCCACCATCCCTGTCAAGCGCCTGGGCGAGCCACGCGAAATCGCCTCCATCGTCGCCTGGCTGGCCGGTGACGATGCCGGCTTCACCACCGGGGCCGACTTCTCGTGCAATGGTGGCCTGCACATGGGCTGACGGGTGCGTCCACCGTCACACAACGTCCCAGCGCCCGCCTCTGGCGGGCGTTTTTCGTGGCGTCGGGGATAATCGCGGCCCCATGAGTGAGTCGCAGCCCAACCCCGGCCACAACCCCTGGCGCCTGAGCGTCGCGCCAATGATGGAGTGGACCGATCGCCATTGCCGCTGGTTTCACCGCCAGCTCACCCGCCATGCGCGCCTGTATACCGAGATGGTCACCACCGGCGCGTTGTTGCACGGTGATGTCGCACGCCATCTGCGCTTTGGGGCGGAAGAGCACCTGGTGGCGCTGCAACTGGGCGGCAATGTCCCGCGCGAGCTGGCCGTGGCGGCCCGCATAGGCGAGGCGTGGGGCTACGACGAGATCAACCTCAACTGCGGCTGCCCCAGCCCGCGCGTGCAGCGCGGGGCCTTCGGCGCCTGCCTGATGGAGCATCCGCGGCTGGTAGCCGACTGCGTGCGCGCCATGCGCGACGCCGTGCGCGTGCCGGTGACGGTCAAACACCGCATCGGCATCGACCGGGTGGAGGACTACGGCTTCGTGCGTGACTTCGTCGGCACCGTGGCCGAGGCGGGCTGCGCGGTGTTCATAGTGCACGCGCGCAACGCTTGGCTCGATGGCCTCAGCCCCGCCGAAAACCGCACCGTCCCGCCGCTGCGCTATGCCGTGGTGCATCGGCTCAAGCGCGATTTCCCGCAGTTGACGATCGCCATCAACGGCGGCATCACCACCGATGCCCAGGTGGCGGAGCACCTGGCCCAGGTCGACGGGGTGATGGTGGGCCGGGAGGCTTACCACAACCCGTGGTGGCTGGCCTCGTGGGACGCGGCGTACTTTGGCGCGCCGCACGCCGTGCCAGACCGCGATGCGGTGGAAGCGCGCATGGTGGACTACATGGCGCGCGAAGGGCCGTCGTTGCCCGGCGGCTGGTATGCCATTGCGCGCCACATGCTGGGGCTGCGTCACGGTCAGCCCGGTGCGCGCCGCTGGCGGCAGGTCTGGAGCGATCACCGGCTCAAACGCCGGCCACCGCACGAGGTGGCCGAACTCGCCCGGGCGGCGCTGCGCGCGTCCGCCCCAAGCGCCGCCTGATGCGCGCTCGGCACACGCCTACGGTCACACCGCCGCCTGCAAGCCGTTGGCAAAGTGCACCCGCACGGCTTGCGCGGCCCCGGCGGCATCCCGCCGGCGCAAGGCGTCCAGAATGGCGCGGTGTTCGGCCAGCGATTCTGCGACGCGCCCCTGTTTGAACAGCGAGCCGTGGCGATTGAGCTTCATGACCTTGCGCAGATCGTTGACGAGTTGTTTGCGCCAGCGGTTCTGCCCCAGATCGAGCAAACGCAGGTGAAACGCCTCGTTGAGCTCGAAAAACCGCTCGCGTGACCCCGTCTCGGGGTCGGCGGCGGCTTCCAGATCGGCGTGCATGCGCTCCAGCGCGGCGAGGTCGTCCTCGGTCGCGCGCCAGCAGGCGGATTCGGCGGCATCCGCCTCCAGCAGCGCCAGCAGTTCGTACACCTCGCGCAAGTCTTGTTGCGACACCTCGGTGACGTAGGCGCCGCGGCGCACCTTCATCGTCACCAGCCCCTCGGCCGCCAGCACCTTGATCGCCTCGCGCAAGGGCGTGCGGCTGATGCCCAGCTCCTCGGCGATTTTGAGTTCGTCGATCCAGGCGCCGGGGGGCAGTTCGCGGCTGAAGATGCGTTGACGAAGCAGCTCGGCCACTTCCTCGTACAGCGCGCGCGACAACAGGGGGACGGCAGTCATGGTTCGATGATAGCGCCAGAAAGATTCTTCATCAATAATTATGAATGCGTTACACTAGGGGCGTTGTCCGGCGTTTGCGCCATCATCGCATCCGTTAGCGTGGGATTGAGCACCGCGTGGCCAGCGCCGCACCGACCGTCATCCACCTGCCGACCTCGGGGGTTCCATGTCCAACACCGAATTCCGCACCGCCACGCTGTCCGACTGGGAGGCCGCCGCCCGCAAATCCCTCAAGGGCGGCTCGCTCGAGCAGCTCCATTGGGTCACGCCCGAGGGCATCACGGTCAAGCCGCTGTACACCGCCGCCGATCTGCACGGTCTGCCGTACACCGACACACTGCCCGGCTTCGAGCCGTTCATCCGCGGGCCGCAGGCGACCATGTACGCGGTGCGCCCCTGGACCATCCGGCAGTACGCGGGCTTTTCCACGGCCGAGGAATCCAACGCCTTCTACCGCAAGGCGTTGGCGGCGGGCGGACAGGGGGTGAGCGTCGCTTTCGACCTAGCCACCCACCGCGGCTACGACAGCGACAATCCGCGCGTGGTCGGCGACGTCGGCAAGGCCGGCGTGGCCATCGACAGCGTGGAGGACATGAAGATCCTGTTCGACGGCATCCCGCTCGACAAGGTCAGCGTGTCGATGACGATGAACGGCGCAGTGCTGCCGGTGCTGGCGGGCTACATCGTCGCGGCCGAAGAACAGGGAGTGGCGCAGGACCAGCTCTCGGGGACCATCCAGAACGACATCCTCAAAGAGTTCATGGTCCGCAACACCTACATCTACCCGCCCGAGCCGTCGATGCGCATCATCGGCGACATCATCGAATACACGGCGCGGCACATGCCGAAGTTCAACTCGATCAGCATCTCCGGCTACCACATGCAGGAGGCCGGCGCCAACCAGGCGCTGGAGCTGGCCTTCACGCTGGCCGACGGCAAGGAATACGTCAAGACGGCGCTGGCCAAGGGGCTCGACGTTGACGAGTTCGCCGGGCGGCTGTCGTTCTTCTGGGCGATCGGGATGAACTTCTATCTCGAGATTGCCAAGATGCGCGCCGCGCGCCTGCTGTGGTGCCGCATCATGAAGGGCTTTGGCGCGAAGAACCCCAAGAGCCTGATGCTGCGCACCCACTGCCAGACCAGCGGCTGGTCGCTGACCGAGCAGGACCCGTACAACAACATCGTGCGCACCACCATCGAGGCCATGGCGGCGGTGTTCGGCGGCACGCAGAGCCTGCACACCAACAGCTTCGACGAGGCGATCGCGCTGCCGACCGAGTTCTCGGCCCGCATCGCGCGCAACACGCAACTGATCCTGCAGGAGGAGACGCACATCACCAGCGTGATCGACCCCTGGGCCGGCTCGTACATGATGGAAAAACTCACCCAGGACATGGCGGACAAGGCCTGGGCCATCATCGAAGAAGTCGATGCCATGGGCGGCATGACGCAGGCCGTCTCCAGCGGCTGGGCCAAGCTCAAGATCGAGGCCAGCGCCGCCGAGAAACAGGCGCGCATCGACAGCGGCAAGGACGTCATCGTCGGCGTCAACAAGTACAAGCTGGCCAAAGAGGACCCGGTCGAGATTCTGGAGGTCGACAACCTGAAGGTGCGCGAGGCGCAGATCGCGCGTCTGCAGCGCATCCGCGCCACGCGCGACGCCGCGGCCGTGCAGCGCGCGCTGGACGCGCTGACCGAGTGCGCCCGCGCGGGGCAGGGCAACCTGCTGGCGCTCAGCGTCGAAGCCATCCGCCTGCGGGCTACCGTCGGCGAAGTGTCCGACGCGCTGGAAAAAGTCTTCGGGCGCCACCGCGCTGACACACAAAAGGTGACCGGGGTGTATGCCGCTGCCTACGACTCCGCCGACGGGTGGGAGAAGCTCCAGCAGGAAATCGCCGCCTTTGCCGAGCAGCACGGGCGCCGCCCGCGCGTGATGATCGCCAAGCTGGGACAGGACGGCCACGACCGCGGTGCCAAGGTCGTGGCGACGGCCTACGCCGACCTGGGTTTTGACGTGGACATGGGCCCACTGTTCCAAACCCCCGAAGAGTGCGCGCGTCAGGCGATCGAAAACGACGTGCATGCGGTCGGCATCTCGACGCTGGCGGCAGGTCACAAGACGCTGGTGCCCGCCATCATCCAAGCGCTGAAAGACCAGGGCGCCGACGACATCATCGTCTTCGTGGGGGGCGTCATCCCCCGGCAGGACTACGAATTCCTGTATGCAGCCGGCGTCAAAGGCATTTACGGCCCCGGCACGCCAATACCGGCCAGCGCCAAGGATGTGCTGGAGCACATCAAAAAGGCTGTGGCTTGACGGCCCATGCACTCCTGGTTCGCTACGATGGCCCACCTGCACGCCGACCTCGGTGGATTCTCAGGCTTGCTAACCACCGGGGCGGATCGAACGCGATCGCTGCGCCGCGGTGGACGCGCTGGAGCGTCTGGACTGATGGCCGCGCTTTGCCTATTCGACACCAGCACGGTGATCGAGCTGCAACGGGGTGAGCCAAGCGTCTCACCGCGTCGGGCTTGCGCGGTCCGGCTGCGCATGGCCCTGCCGCAGCTGCTGGGGGCCGGATTGGCTGAGTACATCGACGGCCTGAAGCTGGAGAGCAGACCGGCATGAGCGTGCTGAGAACTTCCCAGCTCGTGGCCGACGTGCTGCACGGCACGCCGCCCCAAAAGCGGCGGGCCATGGCCAAGGCGATCACGCTACTGGAGTCCACGCGGCCCGACCACCGGCGCGAGGCCGATGCGCTGCTCAACGCCTTGCTACCGCATACGGGACAGGCGTTTCGCCTGGGCATCAGCGGCGTGCCGGGCGTGGGCAAAAGCACTTTCATCGAGGCGCTGGGGCTGTACCTGATTGGGCAGGGGCACCGTGTCGCGGTGCTGGCGGTGGACCCGAGCAGCAGTGTCTCGGGTGGCTCCATCCTCGGGGACAAGACGCGCATGGAGCATCTCTCCGTGCACGAGCACGCCTATATCCGGCCCAGCCCCAGCGGGGGCAACCTGGGTGGCGTGGCGGCCAAGACGCGCGAGGCGATGCTGGTCTGCGAGGCGGCCGGCTACGACATCGTGATCGTCGAGACGGTCGGCGTCGGCCAGAGCGAGACGGCGGTGGCCGACATGACCGATATGTTTTGCGTGCTGCAACTGCCCAATGCGGGCGACGACCTGCAGGCGATCAAGAAGGGCATCATGGAGCTGGCGGATCTGGTCGTCATCAACAAGGCCGATCTCGACCCCGACGCCGCCACGCGCGCCCAGGCCCAGATCACGTCGGCGCTGCGCCTGCTGGGCCTGCATGGACGGCCGGAGAGCGCCCACCACGACGAGACGCTGTGGCATCCGCGCGTCATTCAGCTCAGCGCCCTGCACGGCCGCGGGGTGGGTGCCTTCTGGCAGGCGGTCAGCGAGTTCCGGCGCCTGCAGCAGGCCAATGGACGGCTGGCCACACGCCGCCAACGGCAGGCCCGCGCCTGGATGTGGGAGCGCATCGACAGCGGCCTGCGCGAGGCGTTTGCCCACCATGCCGCGGTGCGCGAGCGCCTGCCCCAGCTCACCGAAGCCGTGCTGGCCGGGCGCATGGTGGCCTCGGCCGCCGCACGCACCTTGCTGTCTGCCTTTTTCGACGCCCCGCCGCTGAGCGGCGACGCGCCCCCTTCACCTTCCCTGAACAACAGGAGCCTGTGACCATGCAAGAAATTCTCGAACAGCTCGAGCGCAAGCGCGCCGCCGCCCGCCTGGGCGGTGGGCCCAAGCGCATCGATGCCCAGCACGCCAAGGGCAAGCTGACCGCGCGCGAGCGCATCGAAGTCCTGCTCGACGAAGGCACGTTCGAAGAGTGGGACATGTTCGTCGAGCACCGCTGCACCGACTTCGGCATGCAGGACCAGAAGATCCCCGGTGACGGCGTGGTCACAGGCTACGGCATGATCAATGGCCGGCTGGTGTTCGTCTTCAGTCAGGACTTCACCGTTTTTGGTGGTGCGCTGTCCGAGGCCCATGCCGAGAAGATCTGCAAGATCATGGACCAGGCGATGAAGGTGGGCGCCCCGGTCATCGGCCTCAACGACTCCGGCGGCGCCCGCATCCAGGAGGGGGTGGCGTCGCTCGGCGGCTACGCCGAGGTGTTCCAGCGCAACGTGCTGGCCTCTGGCGTCATTCCGCAGATCAGTGTGATCATGGGGCCCTGCGCGGGCGGGGCGGTCTATTCGCCGGCGATGACGGACTTCATCTTCATGGTGCAGGACACGTCTTACATGTTCGTCACCGGCCCCGAGGTGGTCAAGACCGTGACGCACGAAGAGGTGACCGCCGATGAACTGGGCGGGGCGCTGACCCACACCACCAAGAGCGGCGTCGCCGACCGCGCTTTCGACAACGACGTCGAGGCGCTGCTGATGGTGCGGCGGCTGTTCAACTACCTGCCGCTGTCCAACCGCGAGAAGGCCCCCGTGCGCCAGAGCGGCGACCCGATCGACCGCGCGGAACTCAGTCTGGACACCCTGGTGCCGGACAACCCCAACAAACCGTACGACATGAAGGAGTTGATCCTCAAGACGGTCGATGACGGCGACTTCTTCGAAATCCAGCCCGACTACGCCAAGAACATCATCGTCGGCTTCGCCCGCATGGACGGGCAGACGGTGGGCATCGTCGCCAACCAGCCGCTGGTGCTGGCCGGCTGTCTGGACATCAAGAGCAGCATCAAGGCGGCGCGCTTCGTGCGCTTCTGCGACGCCTTCCACATCCCGGTCATCACCTTTGTCGATGTGCCCGGCTTCATGCCCGGCACGGCGCAGGAGTACGGCGGCATCATCAAGCACGGCGCCAAGCTGCTCTACGCCTACGCCGAGGCCACGGTGCCCAAAATCACCGTCATCACGCGCAAGGCCTACGGCGGTGCGTATGACGTGATGGCCTCCAAGCACCTGCGCGGCGACGTGAACCTGGCGTGGCCCAACGCCGAGATCGCCGTCATGGGCGCCAAGGGCGCGGTGGAAATCATCTTCCGCGAGGACAAGAAGGACCCGGCCAAGCTGGCCGAGCGCGAGGCGGAGTACAAGCGGCGCTTTGCCAACCCGTTCGTCGCCGCCGAGCGCGGCTACATCGACGACGTCATCCTGCCGCACGAGACGCGCAAGCGCATCTGCCGCAGCCTCGTCATGCTCAAGGACAAGAAGCTGGACAACCCGTGGCGCAAGCACGGCAACATCCCGCTGTGAGGGCAGGGAAGCACACACCATGTTCAAGAAAATCCTGATTGCCAACCGCGGCGAAATCGCCTGCCGCGTCATCGCCACCGCCCGCAAGATGGGCATCGCCACCGTGGCCGTCTATTCCGAGGCCGACCGCGAGGCGCGCCACGTCCGCCTGGCCGACGAGGCCGTCTGCATCGGCCCGGCGCCCAGCCGCGAGAGCTATCTGGTGGCCGACAAGATCATCGCCGCGGCCAAGTCCACCGGCGCCGAGGCCATCCACCCCGGCTACGGCTTCCTGTCCGAAAACGAGGACTTCGCCCGCCGCGTCGAGGAGGAGGGCCTCGTCTTCATCGGGCCGAAGCACTACAGCATCGCGGCCATGGGCGACAAGATCGCCTCCAAGAAGCTCGCCAAGGAGGCTGGCGTCAACACCATCCCGGGCTGGAACGACCCGATCGAGTCGGCCGAGCAGGCGGTGGAGATCGCGCGCGGCATCGGCTACCCCGTGATGATCAAGGCGAGCGCCGGCGGCGGCGGCAAGGGCCTGCGCGTGGCTTTCAACGACAAGGATGCGCTGGAGGGCTTCACCTCCTGCCGCAACGAGGCGCGCAACAGCTTCGGCGACGACCGCGTCTTCATCGAGAAGTTCGTCGAGGAGCCGCGCCACATCGAGATCCAGGTGCTGGGCGACGCGCACGGCAACGTGATCTATCTGAACGAGCGCGAGTGCTCCATCCAGCGCCGCCACCAAAAGGTGATCGAGGAGGCGCCCAGCCCCTTCATCAGCGACGCCACCCGCAAAGCCATGGGCGAGCAGGCGGTGGCGCTGGCCAAGGCGGTGAAGTACCAGAGTGCCGGCACGGTGGAGTTCGTGGTCGGCAAGGACCAGAGTTTTTACTTCCTGGAGATGAACACCCGCCTGCAGGTGGAGCACCCGGTGACGGAGTGCATCACCGGGCTGGATCTGGTAGAGCTGATGATCCGCGTCGCCGCCGGCGAGCCGTTGCCGCTGACACAGGCCGACGTCAAGCGCGAAGGCTGGGCCATCGAGTGCCGCATCAATGCCGAGGATCCGTTTCGCAACTTTTTGCCTTCCACGGGCCGGTTGGTGCACTTCAAGCCGCCGACCGAGACCATGTGGCAGGCGGATACCGCGCACCGCTACGGCGTGCGGGTGGACACCGGGGTGTTCGAAGGCGGCGAGATCCCGATGTACTACGACTCGATGATCGCCAAGCTCATCGTGCACGGCAAGGACCGCCTGGACGCGATTGCCAAGATGCGCGAGGCGCTCAACGGCTTCGTCATTCGCGGCATCAACAGCAACATCCCCTTCCAGGCCGCGCTGCTGGCGCACCCGGAGTTCGTCGCCGGGCGCTTCAACACCGGCTTCATCGCCCAGCACTACGGCGGCGGTTTCCGCTCCGAGGACGTGCCGCACGACGACGAGGATTTCCTGGTCGCGCTGGCCGCCTTCGTGCGCCGCAAGAGCCGTGAGCGGGCGGCCGCGATCAGCGGCCAGCTCCCCGGCTATGGCGTCAAGGTCGGCAAGGACTACACCGTCATCCGCCTGTCCAACGACGGCCAGCACCGCCACATCCCGGTCCATGTGGACGAGTTCGTGGGCGAGACCGGCTACGCCTCGGTGCTGGTGGGGGACAAGCGCTACAAGATCAGCTCGCCCTCGCGCCTGAACGACATCGTCATCACCGGCGAGGTCAACGGCCAGCCCTTCACCGCGCAGATCGAACGCGGCAGCGCCCGCAATCCGCTGGCCCTGGTCGTGCAGCACAACGGCACCAAGCTGGAGTGCCTGGTGGTGTCGCCCCGCATGGCGGAGCTGCACCGGCTGATGCCCTTCAAGGCGCCGCCGGACATGAGCCGCTATGTGCTCTCGCCCATGCCAGGGCTGCTGGTCGATGTGGCCGTCCAGCCCGGCCAGAGGGTACAAGCCGGCGAACGCGTCGCCGTCATCGAGGCCATGAAGATGGAGAACGTGCTGTTTGCCGCGGCCGACGGCGTCGTGGCCAAGGTGCTGGCCAGCAAGGGCGAGTCGCTCGTGGTGGATCAGCCCATCGTGGAGTTCGAAAAGTGAGCGTGCGCCCCTTTCAGGTGCTGGGCATCCAGCAAATCGCCATCGGCGGGCCGGACAAGGCCCGGTTGCGCCGCCTGTGGGTGGACCTGTTCGGGCTGGAAGTGACCGGCACCTTCGTCAGCGAGCGCGAGAACGTGGACGAGGACATCTGCGCCACCGGAAGCGGTCCGTTCAAGGTCGAGGTGGACCTGATGCAGCCGCTGGATCCAGAGAAAAAACCCGCGGTCCACGCCACCCCGCTGAATCACGTCGGCCTGTGGGTGGACGATCTGCCGCGCGCCGTCGAATGGTTGAGCGGCCAAGGCGTGCGCTTTGCGCCCGGCGGCATCCGCCGGGGCGCCGCCGGCTTTGACATCTGCTTCATCCACCCCAAGGGCAACGATGAGTTTCCCGTGGGCGGGGAGGGCGTGTTGATCGAGCTGGTGCAAGCCCCGCCCGAGGTCATCCAGGCCTTTCGCGCGCTGGCGGCCGGCCCGTCGGTGGCAGGGGCGCTCGACTAAGACGCGGCGCGGGCCGCGCGCGCCTTGGCGATGGCCGCCTCGATCAAGGCGCGCTTGCGGTCGAGAACGGCCGGGTCGGTGTGCTTGGAGTGGGCCGGCAGGTCGGCCAGCTTGGCCTCGGCCTTGTGCAGGCGACGCTCGGCCTGCTCGTCGGCCTCACGGGCTAGGCGGACCCGCCGGGCTTGATAGCGGGTGCGGGCCTGCTCGGCCTGTTGAGGCGACCACGCGGCCCAGCCGCGCCGGTCGCCGCTGATGGGGAGTATGGCAATGCAGTCCACCGGGCACGCCGGGATGCACAGCTCGCAGCCCGTGCAGTAGGGCCCGATCACCGTATGCATGCGCTTGTGCGCACCGACGATGGCGTCGGTCGGACAGGCCTTGATGCACAGGGTGCAACCGATGCACCATGTCTCGTCGATGACGGCGACACCCATCGGGCCTTCGGTCCCGTGGGCCAGGTTCAGGGGTTTGGGTGCTCGACCGGTGAGTGCCGCCAGCCGGCGCACACCCTCTTCGCCCCCCGGCGGGCACTGGTCTATGTCCGCTTCGCCGCGGGCAATCGCCTCGGCATAACGGCGGCAATCCGGATAGCCGCAGCGTGTGCACTGCGTCTGCGGCAGGGCGGCATCGATGCGGTCGGCCAGCGTCGAGGCGCTGGCGTGTGCATCACCCGCGCTCATGCCCCCGGTTCAGTCTTGCGGTGCCGGCCGCGCTTCGGTGCCGGCTCCTCCCGGCGGATGGCAGACGCCATCAAATCGGCCTCGGCCTGGACAGCGGCCACATCGGCGCCGCCCGACGGCGGTTGGTGCGCCAGGATGAAATCCCGCACCACGGGGTAGACCTTCTCGCGCCAGCGCCGCCCGCTGAAGATGCCGTAGTGCCCGGCTCCCGCGACCTCGAAGTGCCGCTGCTCACGGGACTCGATGCCCGTGCACAGGTCATGCGCCGCCAGCGTCTGCCCGCTGCCGGAGATGTCGTCCAGCTCGCCTTCGACCGTCAGCAGGCCCGTGTTCCGAATGTCCTGCGGGCGCACTCGCTCCAGCGTGCCGTCGGGCGCGCGGACGTCCCAGGTACCGTGCACCAGCTTGAACTCCTGGAATACCGTGCGGATGGTCTCCAGGTAGTAATTCGCGTCCATGTCCAGCACCGCGTTGTACTCGTCGTAGAACTGGCGGTGCGCCTCGGCGCTCTCGTTGTCGCCCTTGATCAGTTGCAGGAAGTAGTCGTAGTGGCTGTTGACATGACGGTCCGGGTTCATCGCAATGAAGCCCGCGTGCTGCAAAAAGCCTGGGTAAACGCGCCGCCCTTCGCCAGGGAAGCCCGCAGGCACGCGATAGATCACGTTGTTTTCGAACCACTCGTAGCTGCGGTGTACGGCCAGGTTGTTGACCGCGGTGGGCGAGCGGCGCGCGTCGATCGGGCCGCCCATCATAGTCATGGACAGGGGCGTTTTCTCGCCACGGCTGGCCATCAACGACACGGCCGCCAGCACCGGCACCGTGGGCTGGCACACGCTCATTACGTGGCAGTTGCCATACTGCCGCTGCAGGTAGCGGATGAACTCCTGCACATAGTTGACATAGTCGTCGAGGTGGAACTCCCCCTCGGAGAGCTGGACGGTGCGGGCGTTTTTCCAGTCGGTGATGTAGACCTTGTGGTCACGCAACATGGTGCGCACGGTGTCGCGCAGCAGCGTCGCGTAGTGCCCCGACAGCGGCGCCACGATCAGCACCACCGGCTGCTCCTTCAGGCGCAGCAGCGTCTGGGGATCGTCCGAGTAGCGCTTGAAGCGGCGCAACTCACAGAAGGGTTTGTCGATCTCCACCCGCTCTTGGATGGCGACATGCACCCCGCCGATGTCCACGCTGCGGATGCCAAACTCGGGCTTCTCGTAGTCCTTGCCCAAGCGGTGCAGCAGGTCGTAGGCGGCCGCCACGCGCTGCGAAAACGGCGTTTGTGCCAAGAGCGACGAGGGGTTGGCAAACAGCTTGGCCGCCACCAGCGCGAAGTCGGAGAACGGCTCCATCAACGCCCGTTGGGCCTCGTACAGGTGATACAGCATGGCGTCGGTTGCTTATGTTGCAGTGCAGCAAATATAACAGGAAGTCGCCCGGGACGCCATGCGGCCCAACCCCGAGGCGCCGTCGCCTCGGGGACAGCCATGGGGATCAGAGGACAGCCGCGATCGACTGGCAGACGTAGTCGATGTTGCGGCTGTTGAGGGCGGCCACGCACATGCGGCCCGTGTCGGTGCCGTAGACGCCGAACTCGGTGCGCAGGCGTACCATCTGGTCTTTGGTCAGCCCCGAGTAGCTGAACATGCCGATCTGCTGGGTGATGAAGGACATGTCCTGCCGGACGCCGGCGGCCGCCAATCCGTCCACCAGCCGCTGGCGCATGGCCTTGATGCGGGTGCGCATGTCGCCCAGTTCCTGCTCCCACAGCGCGCGCAGCTCGGGCGTGTTCAGCACCATGGCCACCACGGCCGCGCCATGCGTCGGCGGGTTGGAGTAGTTGGTGCGCACCACAATCTTGAGCTGCGACAGCACGCGGTCGGCCTCGTCCTTGCTGGCGCACACCACGGACAGCGCGCCGACGCGCTCACCATACAGGCTGAAGCTCTTGGAGAAGGATGTGGAGACGAACACGTCCAGCCCCGCGGCCACGAACTTGCCCACCGCCGCCCCGTCCTCGGCGATGCCATGGCCGAAGCCCTGGTAGGCCATGTCGAGGAAGGGCACCAGGCCGCGCTCGCGCACCACGGCCACGACGGCGTCCCACTGCTCTGGCGTCAGGTCGTAGCCGGTGGGGTTGTGGCAGCAGGCGTGCAGCACGACGATGGTGCCCGCCTCGGCCGCGCGCAGGCTGGCCAGCATTCCGTCCACGTTCACGCCGCGCTTGGCCGCGTCGTAATAGGTATAGGTGTCCACCGCGAAGCCGGCGTTGGCAAACAGGGCCCGGTGGTTTTCCCAGCTCGGGTCGCTGATCAGGACCTTGGCGGCCGGAGTGAGCTTTTTCAGAAAGTCGGCGCCGATCTTGAGGCCGCCCGTGCCGCCCAGCGCCTGCACCGTGGCCACGCGGCCGCTGCGCACCACGTCGCTGTCGGCGCCAAACACCAGTGCCTTGACCGCGTTGTCGTAGGCCGCGATGCCGTCGATTGGCAGGTAGCCGCGCGGGGCGGGCTTTTCCATCAGGCGCTGCTCGGCTGCCTGCACGCATTGCAGCAGCGGCAGCTTGCCGTTGTCGTCGTAGTAAACGCCGACGCCCAGGTTGACCTTGTTGGGGCGGGTGTCCGCGGCAAACTGTTCGTTCAGGCCCAGGATGGGGTCGCGGGGGGCCATTTCGACAGCGGAGAAAAGCGACATGTGCAGTCCTTCGGGGGCGGTTGGATAATCCCCGATTTTACCCGGGGCCTACCGGTGGCCCGCCGCCATGACCATCGAGACGATCGTCGACACCGCTGCCCAGGACGGCCATGCCGCCCCTGGGGCGTTCGTGACCTTTCCCGGCTCGCCGTTCGAGCTGTTCCAGCCCTACCCGCCGGCCGGCGACCAGCCGGAGGCGATCGCGCGGCTGGTCGAGGGCGTGCAGGACGGCGAGGCCTTCCAGACGCTGCTGGGCGTGACGGGCTCGGGCAAGACGTTCACGATGGCAAATGTGATCGCTCGGCTGGGGCGGCCGGCCATCGTGTTCGCCCCCAACAAGACGCTGGCGGCGCAGCTCTACAGCGAGTTCCGCGAATTCTTTCCCAAGAACGCGGTCGAATACTTCGTCAGTTATTACGATTATTACCAACCCGAGGCCTATGTGCCGCAGCGGGATCTGTACATCGAGAAGGACAGCGCGATCAATGAGCACATCGAGCAGATGCGCCTATCCTGCACCAAAAGCCTGCTGGAGCGGCGCGACGTCGTCATCGTCGCCACCGTCAGCGCCATCTACGGTATCGGCAAGCCCGAAAACTACCACCGCATGATCCTGACGCTGCGCACGGGCGACCGGCTGGGGCAGCGCGACATCATCGCGCAACTGGTGCGCATGCAGTACCAGCGCAACGAGCAGGAGTTCGTGCGCGGCAAGTTCCGCGTGCGCGGCGACACCATCGACGTCTTCCCCGCCGAGCATTCCGAGCTGGCGGTGCGCATCGAGCTCTTCGACGACGAGGTGGAGTCGCTGGCCTTGTTCGATCCGCTGACCGGTCGCATCCGGCACAAGCTGCCGCGCTTCACCATCTACCCCAGCAGCCACTATGTAACTCCGCGTGAGCAGGTGCTGCAGGCGGTGGAAGGCATCAAGCTGGAGCTGGACGCGCGGCTGAAGGAACTGGTCGGCATGGGCAAGCTGCTCGAGGCCCAGCGGCTGGAGCAGCGCACCCGATTCGACCTGGAGATGCTGGTCGAGGTGGGGCACTGCAAGGGCATCGAAAACTACACACGCCACCTGTCGGGGGGCGCGCCCGGCGAACCCCCTAGCACGCTCACCGACTATCTGCCGCGCGATGCGCTGATGTTCCTGGACGAAAGCCACGTGATGATCGGCCAGTTGGGCGGCATGTACAACGGCGACCGGGCGCGCAAGACCACGCTAGTGGAGTACGGCTTTCGCCTGCCGAGCGCGCTGGACAACCGGCCGCTGAAGTTCGAGGAATTCGAACAGCGCATGCGGCAAGTGATTTTCGTCTCGGCCACGCCGGGGGAGTACGAGCTGCGCCGCTCCTCCCAGGTGGTGGAGCAGGTGGTGCGCCCCACCGGCCTCGTCGATCCGGTGGTGGAGGTGCGGCCGGCCACGCACCAGGTGGACGACGTGCTGCAGGAGATCCGCCTGCGCGTGGAGCGCGACGAGCGCGTGCTGGTGACGACACTGACCAAGCGCATGGCCGAACAATTGACCGATTACCTGGCCGAAAACGGCGTGCGCGTGCGCTATCTGCACTCCGACGTGGACACGGTCGAGCGGGTCGAGATCATCCGCGACCTGCGGTTGGGCGCCTTCGATGTGCTCGTGGGTATCAACCTGTTGCGCGAGGGGCTGGACATCCCCGAGGTGTCGCTGGTGGCCATCCTGGACGCGGACAAAGAGGGCTTTTTGCGTGCCGAGCGCAGCCTGATCCAGACCATCGGCCGCGCCGCCCGCAACCTCCACGGCATGGCCATTCTGTACGCGGACACCATTACCGACTCCATGCGCCGCGCCATCGACGAGACGGAGCGCCGCCGGGCCAAGCAACTCGCGCACAACGCCGCCCACGGCGTGACGCCGCGCGGGGTGACCAAGCGCATCAAGGACCTGATCGACGGCATCGTCAGCGACAAGGCGGCCGAAGAGGCGCAGCGCCAGGCCGAGGCGCGCGAAGCCGCCGCCTGGGTCGAGGAGATGGACGAGAAAGACCTGGCGCGCGAGATCAAGCGGCTGGAAAAGCAGATGCTCGAGCATGCGCGCAACCTGGAGTTCGAGGCCGCGGCGCGTGTGCGCGACCAGCTCGCCCGCCTGAAGGATCGGGTGCTGGGGACGCATGGCGGAGAGGGCGCACTGTGAAGCGCGCCTCCCCTGTTTTGGGGAGGGCGAGCGGCGGAGAGTTTCGCCAAAATGCTGTCTATGTCATCCGACATCGTGCGGCTCTACCTCATCGAGGACGACCGGTCCATCCTGCGCTTCGTCGAAGGGGCACTGAAGCATCGACCCGAATGGCGCCTCGTCGGGCATTCCGACACCTTTGCCCATGCCGAAGTCATGGCGTTCAACAGCCTGGCCGACGTTTTCCTGGTCGACCTGGGTTTGCCCGACGGCTCCGGCGAAGACATGTTGCGGTTGCTGGCCAATGCCAAGCCCGACGCCGAGCTGCTGGTCTTTACCGTGTTCGGCGACGAATCCCGACTGATCCGCGCCTTGCAGCGCGGCGCCACGGGCTATGTGCTCAAGGGTTGTACCGAGCGCGAGCTGATCGAGGCGATCGAGCAGATCCGCGAAGGGGGCGCGCCGATTTCTCCGCTGCTGGCGCGCATGCTGCTCAAGCAGTTCCGCGCGGCCGAGGCGGATGCAGACGCCTGGGGCGGCCCCGACGGTCGCGCGCCGGTGCTCTCGGGGCGGGAAACCGACGTCCTGCGCCTCGTGGCGCAAGGCTATGTCAACAAAGAAATCGCCCAGCGATTGAACATCGGTGTGGCGACGGTCAGCACCCACATCAAAAATCTGTACCGTAAGCTGGCGGTGCGCACCCGCGTGCAGGTGGTCCGTGCCGCGCAAGCGCGGGGCCTGCTGTGAGCCCATCCATCGACCTGCCACCGCGCCCGCGCAGCCGACGCAGCGAGCGCGTTTGGCTGTGGGTGGGCGGGGTGCTGCTGGTGTTGCTGGCGATCCTGTACCGCGTATCGCTGCCCGCGCCCATGCCGGGCGTGTTCGATCTGCAACGCGCCACGGCGTCCCTGCCGCTCGATCCCCGGACGCCCGCGCGCGCCGTGTCGCTGCCCCATGTGCTGGACGACGAAGGGCCGGCGTGGTGGGATCGCGTCGACTATGTCCTGCCGTGGCCGCAGGCGCTCGGTGAACTGGCGCCGTCGCCGCGGCGGCTGGCGCTGCTGATCCCCCGGGTGGGGATGGGCATGCGGGTGCTCCTCAATGGGGAAGAGGTCTATCGTTTTGGATGGGAGGCACCCCCAGACCGTACGGTCAACGCGACCTGGTTTCCGCACCTGGTGTTGCTGCCGGAGGGCCTGTTGGCCGAGCGCGCGCCCGACAACGAGCTGACGATCCAGGTGCAGGCCCAGGTGCTGGAGCGCAGCGGGCTGTGGCCCGTGCACATCGGCGACGCGGACCGGTTGATTCCGCGCTACCAGACCCTGCACTTTTGGCAGGTGACCGGCACCTGGATGATGGCCATGGTGTCGCTGCTGGTGGGCATTCTGGCCCTCGTCATGTGGCGCTCGTTGCGCGAGCGCTTGTTTTTGCTGGCTGGTATTGCGTCTTTGGCCCACGCGGTTCGGATGGTGCTGTCGGTCGTGCCGGACCTGCCGCTGCCGTACGACAGCTATTTCTTCATCCACCGCGTGTCCTTCAGTGTTTACGCGGGGTTTTTCATCCTGACGGTGGAAGAACTTTTCGGCCGTCGACTGCGCTGGGTGCGGATGGCGGTCTGGGCGCTCATCGCCATCGCGCCGTTCTGGATGCTGGGGATTTTGTTGGCGCGGGACTACTCGCTGTACCGCGTGTGGGCGGGCGCCATGGCGGCCCTGGCGGGGATCAGTCTGGCATGGGCAGTCATGGACAACCTGCGCCGCCGCCAATTCCCCAGCGATCACCGGCTGGTCGTCGTCGTGGCGGTGTTCACCTTGATCACGGCCGTGCGCGATTTTTTGGTGGTGCAACTCAACTTTCCGGGCGATGCCGACCTGCGATGGACGTCGATCGGCGGCTCGGCCCTCATGCTGACCATGGGTTGGGTGCTGGTGGATCGGGCCACCGCCTGGGCGCGCACGGTGCACCGCCTCAACGACACGTTGGCGCAGACCGTGGCCCAGCGCGAGGCCGAGCTGCGCACCGCCTTCCAGCGTCTGCAGGCCGCCGAGCGGCAGCGCGTGGCGGAAGAGGAGCGCCGCCGCCTGATGCGCGACATGCACGATGGTCTGGGCAGTCAGTTGGTGCAGACCCTCAACATGGTCCGCAGCGCCGGGGCCTTGCTGGACCGGGCTTCGGTCGAGGCCATGCTCACCCAGGCGCTGGATGAGCTGCGGCTGACGCTCGACTCCTTCGAGCCCACGGAAGGGGACTTACCCGCCATTCTCGGCACGCTGCGCCGTCGGCTTGGGCCAGCCCTCGAGGCTGCGGGCATCGAATTGTGCTGGGAGGTGCAGGACGTCCCACCGATTCAGGTGCTGGATTCGCGCGGCGTCATGCACCTGTTTCGCTGTTTGCAGGAGATTTTTGCCAACGTCGTCAAGCACGCCGGGGCGCAACGCATCACGGTCAGCACGTGGCAGCGCGATGAGCACATCGTTCTGTCGATCGAGGACGACGGGGTCGGCATGCCGCCGCCGCAGGTCCGCCAAACCGAAGGCCGCGGGCTGCGCAACGTGCTGACGCGGGCGGCCAAGATCGGCGCCGAGGTGCGCTTCTACGACGCCCATCCCGGGACGGGGGTCGAACTGGTGTTTCCCGTCCACGGTCCCACGCCAGAATCCGACAGCGATTGACTGCGGCGCGGTGTTTGAGTGCCGCATACCCGACAAAAACGTTCGACTTTTGGTATACTCGACCGTAAAAGTCGGGAATCAAAGCATCCCCGCGCCTCGTCGGGGTCCACCAGGAGTCTGCCATGCGCCTGACCACCAAAGGCCGCTTCGCCGTCACGGCGATGATCGATCTGGCGTTGCGCCAAGCCAGCGGTCCCGTCACCCTGGCGGCCATCAGCCAGCGCCAGCACATTTCGCTGTCCTACCTGGAGCAGTTGTTCGGCCGTTTGCGCCGGCATCAGCTGGTCGAGTCCACGCGCGGCCCAGGCGGTGGGTACACCCTCGGCCGGCGCGCCTCCGACATCACCGTGGCGGACATCATCCTGTCCGTGGACGAGCCCATCGACGCCACCCAATGCGGCGGCAAGGAAAACTGCCACGGCGACGGGCAGCGCTGCATGACCCACGACCTGTGGACCGAGCTCAACGAGCGAATGGTGGAGTTTCTGCGCTCTGTGACCCTGCAAAAATTGGTGGACGATCAGTTGGCCAAGGGTGTGGCGGTCGAGCCTCCGCCGTCCATCAAGCGCGCCATTTCGCCAACGCCGGTGGTGCAGCCTATCCGCGTCAATGCCCCCAATTCGGTGTTTGCGCTCGCGGCTGCCGCGGCCAAGTGACGCGAGACCCCACCCGACCCCCAGGAGCCCTTGATGAGCAGTACCCCTCACTTCCCCGTGTACATGGACTACAGCGCCACCACGCCCGTCGATCCGCGCGTGGTCGACAAGATTGTGCCCTGGCTGTACGAGCATTTCGGCAACCCGGCCTCGCGCAGCCACGCCTGGGGCTGGGAGGCGGAAAAAGCCGTCGAAACCGCCCGCGAGCAAGTCGCCGATTTGATCGGCGCGGATCCGCGCGAGATCGTCTGGACCAGCGGCGCGACAGAGTCCAATAACCTCGCACTCAAGGGGGCCGCCCACTTCTACCAGGGCAAAGGTCGACACATCATCACGGTCAAGACCGAGCACAAGGCCGTGCTGGACACCTGCCGCCACCTGGAACGCGAAGGCTTCGAGGTCACCTATCTGGATGTGGACCAGGACGGTCTGCTGAACCTGGACGCCTTTCGTGACGCCATCCGGCCGGACACGATTCTGGCCAGCGTCATGTTCGTCAACAACGAAATCGGCGTCATCCAGGACATCGATGCGATCGGTCGCATCTGTCGTGAAAAGGGCGTCATCTTCCACGTCGATGCGGCGCAGGCCACTGGCAAGTTGCCCATCGACCTGGCCACGCTGCCTGTGGATCTGATGAGCTTAGCCTCGCACAAGACCTTCGGCCCCAAGGGCATTGGCGCACTGTACGTGCGGCGCAAGCCCCGCGTGCGGCTGGAAGCCCAGATGCACGGCGGCGGCCACGAGCGCGGCCTGCGCTCCGGAACGCTCGCCACCCATCAGTGCGTCGGCATGGGCGAGGCTTTTGCCATCGCCAAGGCCGAAATGGCCGCCGAGTTGCCGCGCATCCAGCGCCTGCACGACCGGCTGCTTGCCGGGCTGAGCCAGATCGAGCAGTCCTTCGTCAACGGCCACCCCACCCGGCGCGTGCCGCACAACCTGAACATGAGCTTCAATTTCGTCGAGGGCGAGTCGCTCATCATGGGCATCAAGGGCGTGGCGGTCTCCAGCGGCTCGGCCTGCACCTCTGCCAGCTTGGAGCCCAGCTACGTGTTGCGTGCCCTGGGCCGCAGCGACGAGCTGGCCCACAGCAGCCTGCGCATGACGATCGGCCGCTGGACCACGGAGGAGCAGGTGGACTACGCCATCGCCGCCATCAAAGCCAACGTCGAAAAACTGCGCGAACTCTCCCCGTTGTGGGAAATGTACAAAGACGGCATCGACCTCAACAGCATCCAGTGGGCGGCGCACTGACGCCACGCCCCACACACCAGGAGTACGCACCATGGCATACAGCGACAAGGTCATCGACCACTACGAAAACCCGCGCAACGTCGGCAGCTTCGACAAGGGCGACGAGAACGTCGGCACGGGCATGGTCGGCGCGCCGGCCTGCGGCGACGTCATGAAGCTGCAGATCAAGGTCAACCCCGCCACCGGTGTCATCGAGGACGCCCGCTTCAAGACCTACGGCTGCGGCTCGGCCATCGCCTCCAGCTCGCTGGTGACGGAGTGGGTCAAGGGCAAGACGCTGGACGAGGCGGCGCAGATCAAGAACAGCCAGATAGCCGAGGAGCTGGCGCTGCCGCCGGTCAAGATACACTGTTCGATCCTCGCCGAGGATGCCATCAAGGCGGCCGTCGAAGACTACAAGAAGAAGCACACGGAGACGGCCTGAGCCGACCGCCCCCTAGACCCCGAAGTTCGTTCGATCTCCCATGGCCGTCACCATCACCGAAGCCGCCGCCCGGCACGTCACCAAATACCTGGCCCGTCGGGGCAAAGGGGTGGGCGTGCGTCTGGGCGTGAAAACCACCGGTTGTTCGGGGCTGGCGTACAAGCTGGAGTACGCCGACGACGTGGCGCCGGAGGACGTGGTGTTCGAGGCGCACGGCGTCAAGGTGCTGGTCGATCCCAAGAGCCTGCCCTACATCGACGGCACCGAGTTGGACTTCGTGCGCGAGGGGCTCAACGAAGGCTTCAAATTCAACAACCCGAACGAGCGGGACCGCTGTGGCTGTGGCGAGTCGTTCCGTGTCTGAGGACGCTGCGTCGCTGCAGGACGACGATTTCGCGCTGTTCGGCGTCCCGCGGCAGTTCCACCTCGACCGCGCCGCGCTGGATGCGCGCTGGAAGCAGTTGCAGCGGCTGGCGCACCCCGACCGATTTGCCCACCAGGGGGCGGCGGCGCAGCGCATCGCCATGCAGTGGTCGGTGCGGATCAACGAGGCCTACCAGCGCCTGCGCGACCCGTTGCGCCGCGCCGCCTATTGGTGCGAGCTGCAGGGCGTGCCGGTCGCGGCCGAGTCCAACACCGCCATGCCGGCGGACTTCCTGCTGCAGCAGATGCACTGGCGCGAGGCCCTGGATGAAGCTCGCACGCCCGAGGACCTTGAGGTGCTGCTGCAGGCTGTGGAGGCCGAGCGGCGCGAACGGCTGAATGCCCTGGCCGATGCGATCGACATCCGCTCCGACGCGCAGGCGGCGGTGGCCCAGGTGCGCGCGCTGATGTTCATCGAGCGGTTTGCCGACACCTTGCACGCGCGCCTCGACGGCTGAACAATCTTTTCCGAATCCATGGCGTTACTCCAGATTTCCGAGCCGGGCGCCTCGCCCGACCCGCATCAGCGGCGCATCGCCGTTGGCATCGACCTGGGCACCACCCACTCGTTGGTGGCCGCCGTGCGCCACGGCGTGGCCGAATGCCTGCCCGACGCGCAAGGCCGAGTCATTCTGCCCAGCGTAGTGCGCTATTTGCCCGAGGGCAGCCTGCCGTCGCGGCAGATCGGCTACGACGCCCTGGCCGCCCAGGTGGGTGACCCCGCCAATACCATCAGCTCGGTGAAACGGCTCATGGGACGTTCGCTGCCGGACATTCAGGCTCAAGGAGTGGCCGCGCGGCTGCCGTATCAGGTGGCCGAGGGGCCGGGCGGCATCGTGGTGCGTACCGTGGCGGGGGACAAGACCCCGGTCGAAGTCAGCGCCGAAATCCTCGCCACCCTGCGCCAGCGGGCCGAGGATACTTTCGATGCCGATCTGTATGGCGCGGTCATCACGGTACCCGCCTATTTCGACGATGCCCAGCGGCAGGCCACGAAGGACGCGGCGCGTCTGGCCGGAATCAACGTTTTGCGCCTGCTCAACGAGCCGACGGCGGCGGCCATCGCCTACGGGCTGGACAACGGCGCCGAGGGGCTCTACCTCGTGTATGACCTCGGCGGCGGTACCTTCGACGTCTCCCTGCTGCGCCTGACGCGCGGCGTGTTCGAGGTCGTGGCCACGGGCGGCGACTCCGCCTTGGGGGGCGACGACTACGACCGTGCCCTGGCCGATTGGGCGCTGGACCGTGTGGCAGCCGGGGCCCAGGTGGCGGCGCTGTCTGCGTCCGAACGGGCCGCTTTGCTGGCCGAGGCCCGCCGGGCCAAAGAGGCGCTGAGCGACTGCGCCGACAAACCAACGGTAACGCTGCAAGTGCCCGCCGCCGCCGGCGCCGTGCCGGTCTCGGTGTCGCCGGCGGAGTTCGAGGTTGTGACCCGCCCGCTGACCCACCGCACCCTGGCAGCCGTACGCCGGGTGCTGCGCGATGCGCGCGTCGCCGCGGACGAGGTGCGGGGCATCGTTCTGGTCGGTGGCTCGACGCGCATGCCGGTGATCCGCCAGGCCGTCGCCCAGGCGTTCGGCCGCGAGCCATTGACCAACCTCAACCCCGATGAAGTGGTCGCCATTGGCGCGGCCATCCAGGCCAACCAGCTGGCCGGCAACGACGCCAACGGCGAGTTGCTGTTGCTTGATGTCATACCGCTGTCGCTGGGGATCGAAACCATGGGCGGGCTGGTCGAGCGCATCGTGCCGCGCAACACGGCCATCCCCACCGCCCGAGCGCAGGACTTCACGACCTACCGGGACGGCCAGACGGCGCTGGCGCTGCACGTCGTGCAGGGCGAACGCGACCTCGTGCAGGATTGCCGCAGTCTGGCGCGCTTCGAGCTGCGGGGCATCCCGCCCATGGCGGCTGGGGCCGCGCGCATCCGCGTCACCTTCACCGTGGATGCCGACGGCTTGCTGACCGTCAGCGCCCGCGAGCAAAGCACCGGCGTCGAAGCCCACATCGACGTCAAACCGTCCTACGGCCTGACGGACGAGCAGATCGCCCGCATGCTGCAGGACGGCTTTGCCACGGCCGAGCAGGACATGCAGGCCCGCGCACTGATCGAGGCGCGTGTCGAGGCGGACCGGATGCTGGAGGCCACCCGTAGCGCCCTGGCCGCCGACGGCGACCTGCTCACCGACGACGAACGCGCGGCAGTACATGCCCTGATGGCGACCGTCGAATCCGTGCGTGCCGGATCCGATGCCGCGGCCATCGATGCCGCGACCGACGCCCTGGCCAAAGGCACCGAGGACTTTGCCGCCCGCCGCATGAACCGTAGCATCGCGCAGGCCCTGGCGGGCCGGCACGTGGAGAATCTCTGAATGCCCACGATCACCGTTTTGCCCCACCCTGAGTACTGCCCGCAGGGCGCGACCCTGCATGCCCCCACCGGCACCAGTCTATGTGAAGCGCTGCTCGACAACGATGTCGAAATCGAGCACGCCTGCGAAATGAGCTGCGCCTGCACCACCTGCCACGTCATCGTGCGCCAGGGTTTCGAGTCGCTCAACGAGGCGACGGAGGAGGAGGAGGACATGCTCGACAAAGCCTGGGGGCTGGAGCCCCAGTCGCGGCTCAGTTGTCAGGCGCGGCTGGGCACGCGCGATGTCACGGTCGAGATTCCGCGCTACTCCATCAATCACGCCCGCGAACGGCATTGACGCTGCGGCCCATGCGCCAGATCGTCCTCGACACCGAAACCACGGGCCTGTCCCCCCAGGACGGCGACCGCATCATCGAAATCGGCTGTGTGGAGCTGGTCAACCGCCAGCTCACCGGAAACAACCGGCACTTCTACCTCAACCCGGAACGCGACATCCACGAAGACGCCCTGCGCGTACACGGCATCACGCTGGACTTTTTGGCGGACAAACCGCGGTTTGCCGAGATCGCCGCAGAGCTGCTCGACTACCTGGAAGGGGCCGAGCTGATCATCCACAACGCGCCCTTTGATCTGGGGTTTCTGGATGCGGAGCTTGCGCGGCTGGGGCTGGGGCCGACCCGGCGCTTGGTCAGCGGGGTGATCGACACCCTGGTCATGGCCAAGGAGCTGTGGCCGGGCAAGCGCAACGGGCTGGATGCTCTGTGCGATCGGCTGGGGGTGGACAACTCCGGCCGCCAGCTCCACGGCGCGCTGCTCGACGCGGAGCTGCTTGCCGACGTGTACATCCACATGACTCGGGGGCAGGAGTCCCTGGTCATCGAAGTGCAGAGCGAAACCGGGGCCACCGGGGTGCTCGAGCGGCGCGATCTGGCCGCCTTCGATTTGCCGGTGCTGCGAGCGAGCGAGGCCGAACTGGCCGAGCACGCCGCACTGCTCGCCGCGCTCGATAAAGAGTCCAAAGGCCGTACCGTCTGGCGCCGCCACGAAGCGGCCGCGCAAACGGCACCGCAAGATTGAGCCGGAAAGCGTTGAAAGGTACGCTATAATTTCGCCCATCGACAGGGTGATTAGCTCAGCGGTAGAGCACTGCCTTCACACGGCAGGGGTCGTAGGTTCGAACCCTGCATCACCCACCAGATCCCAGCAAAGCGCCTCTTCACGAGGCGCTTTCTTTTTGATCGAAGCGCGAGCGGGGCGGCGCTCACATCACGCCATCACATTGACCTGTGTCCCCAAACTGCCGCTGGTGGCCAGCGGCAGGCTCCCCGCGGGCGCGGGCTGGGGTAGGGCGTTGAGCAGCGCCAACGCCCCGTTCTGCTCCAGTTGCAAGGCTTTGCGCAGCACCAGAATCTGCGCTGCCGCGGGCGCCCTGCTCGCCGCCGCAGCGGCTTGCGTGACGGGGGAGGGTGCCAACGTCATACTGACCATGCCGCAAGACTACGCCGATTGCGGCGCGACCGCAAGGGCCAGTGGCGATGGGCGAGCGCCTGTCAGGCCGGCGAAAGCCGACGTCCCATAATCGGTGAACATTTCGCCTTTGACGCCCCTTCGAGGAGACGCCCCCATGAGCTGCGCCGATTACGCCTCGTTTTACCGCCGTTCGATCGACGAGCGCGACGCCTTCTGGACCGAACAGGCCGGCCTGATCGACTGGCAGCGGCCGTTCGACCGGGTGTGCAACACCGACCATCCGCCGTTTGCGCGGTGGTTTGAGGGTGGGCTGACCAATCTGTGCCACAACGCGGTAGACCGTCATCTGGCCACGCGCGCCGATCAAAACGCGCTGATCTACGTCTCCACCGAGACCGACACCGAGCGCGTCTACACCTTCCGCGAGCTGCACGCCGAGGTGCAGCGCATGGCCGCGATGCTGCGCTCGCTCGGCGTCGGCAAGGGCGACCGGGTGCTGATTTATATGCCGATGATCCCCGAGGCGGCGTTTGCCATGCTGGCCTGCGTGCGCATCGGCGCCATCCACTCGGTGGTCTTTGGCGGTTTTGCCAGCCACAGCCTCGCCAGCCGCATCGACGACGCCACGCCGAAGGTCATCATCAGCGCCGACGCCGGTATGCGCGGCGGCAAGGTGGTGCCGTACAAGCACCTGCTCGACGAGGCGATCCGCCTGTCGGCGCATCAGCCGGCACGGGTGCTGATGGTCAACCGCGGGTTGGCGGCGCTGGACCCGGTGGAAGGGCGCGACGTCGACTACGCCGCGCTGCGCGAGCAGTATCTGGATGCCCAAGTGCCGTGCGAGTGGGTGGACAGCACCCACCCCAGCTACATCCTGTACACCAGCGGCACCACCGGCAAGCCCAAGGGTGTGCAGCGCGACACCGGCGGCTACGCGGTGGCGCTGGCGGCCTCGATGCGCCACATCTACATGGCCAACCCGGGTGATACGTACTTTTCCACCAGCGATATCGGCTGGGTGGTCGGCCACAGCTACATCATCTATGGCCCGCTGATCCATGGCATGGCCACCATCATGTACGAGGGCACACCGATCCGGCCAGACGCTGGCATCTGGTGGCGCCTGGTGCAGGACTACCGGGTCAGCATCATGTTTACCGCGCCGACCGCCGCGCGCGTGCTCAAAAAACAGGATCCGGCGTTCTTAAGAAAGTACGACCTGGGCAGCCTGCGCGCGCTGTTCCTGGCCGGCGAGCCGCTGGACGAACCCACCGCCACCTGGATCGCGCAGGCGCTGGGCAAGCCGGTCGTCGACAACTACTGGCAGACCGAGACCGGCTGGCCGATCCTGGCGATCTGCAACGGCGTCGAGCGCGCGCCGACCAAATTTGGCTCGCCGGGCAAGGCGGTGTACGGCTACGACGTGCGCCTGATCGACGAGAACACCGGCGAGGAGATCCACGAGCCCGACCGCAAGGGCGTGATCGCCGTGCAGTATCCGCTGCCGCCGGGTTGCCTACAGACCGTCTGGGGCGACGACGCGCGCTACGTCAAGACCTACTGGTCCAGCATCCCCGGTCGGCAGATGTACAGCACCTTCGACTGGGGCGTGCGCGACGCCGAAGGCTACTACTACATCCTCGGCCGCACCGACGACGTCATCAACGTCGCCGGCCACCGCCTCGGTACGCGCGAGATCGAGGAGAGCATCGCCAGCCACCCGGCCGTGGCCGAGGTGGCGGTGGTGGGCGTGGCCGATGCGCTCAAGGGTCAGGTGGCCGTAGCCTTTGCCGTCCTCAAGGATCCGTCGCTGGCCGCGACCGAGGCGGACGAGCTCAAGCTTGAGGGCGCGATCATGAAGCTGGTGGACGAACAGCTCGGCGCGGTGGCGCGGCCGGCGCGCGTGCGCTTCGTCAACCTGCTGCCCAAGACGCGCAGCGGCAAGCTGCTACGCCGCGCCATCCAGGCCGTCTGCGAGGGGCGCGACCCCGGCGACCTGACCACGCTGGACGACCCCAGCGCCCTGCAGCAGATTCGGGACCTGATGCGCGCTGGCTGAACGGCCGCGCACCGGCTTGGGTGTCCGGTCGGATTGTGGGTATGATGCAGGCTCAACGTATGCATCATCGCTTATGCAACAACTGACCGACACCGAAGCCGACGTCGACAAGAATCGCGTCTTCGAGCTGGCGGCGGAGCTGTTTGGCATTCTCTCCACGCCGACCCGGCTGCGCATCCTCAACGCCTTGTGCGACAAGGAAAAGTCGGTGTCGGAGCTGCTCGCCGAAATCCAGACCACCCAGCCCAATCTGTCGCAGCACCTTAATCTGCTGTACCGGGCCGGCGTGCTGGCCAAGCGCAAGGAAGGCACGCAGGTCTACTACCGCGTGCAAAGCGAACAGGCGGTCGCGCTGTGCCGCACGGTGTGCACGCAGATTGCCATCGAGCTGGACGAGCCCGGGGGCGTCCCCAACAGCGATCGCCTTTCGCCCCGACGTCCCTGACCGCCGGGCGCGGCGCGCAATTTCCCCCCACAGCCACGCCTTTGGTGGCACAATTCAGGCTGCACAGGCCCTTCCAGTGTCACTGTCGCGTCCGCCAATCGGTTCAGCCGTGTCGCGGAAGGTTGTTCCAACCAGCAAGTCTCCTGCAGGGAGACGGAGGTCAGCGATTCCATGAGCGAGACGACGAGCGTCTACCAAGCCTTCAACGGCAACTCGTACCTCTTCGGCGGCAACGCGCCGTATGTGGAGGAGATGTACGAGAAATATCTTACCGACCCCACCAGCGTGCCCGAGTCCTGGCGCGACTACTTCGACGCGCTGCAGCACGTTCCCGCGGTCGACGGGAGTGACGCTCGCGACATTCCGCACATGCCGGTGATCTCGGCTTTCGCCGAGATGGCCAAGCAGGGCACCACCCAGGTGATGGCCGCGCATGGGGCCGACTCCGACCTGGGGCGCAAGCGCGTCGCCACGCAGCAGCTCATCGCTGCCTACCGCAACATCGGGGTGCGCTGGGCCAATCTGGATCCGCTCAAGCGCGCCGAGCGCGAGGCCATCCCCGAGCTGGATCCGGCGTTCTACGGATTTACCGATGCCGATCTGGAGACGGTGTTCAACACCAGCAACACCTACTTCGGCAAAGAGACCATGTCGCTGCGCGAGTTGCTCAACGCGCTGCGCGAGACGTACTGCGGCACGATCGGCGCCGAGTACATGTACATCAGCGACCAGAAGCAAAAGCGCTGGTGGCAGGAAAAGCTGGAGAGCATCCGCAGCAAGCCCAATTTCACCGCCGAGCAGAAAAAACACATCCTGGAAAACTTGACGGCGGCGGAAGGGCTGGAGCGTTATCTGCACACCAAATACGTGGGGCAAAAGCGCTTTTCGCTCGAGGGGGGCGAGAGCTTCATCGCCGCCATGGACGAGCTGATCCAGCGCGCGGGCGCCCAGGGCGTGCAGGAAATCGTCATCGGCATGGCGCACCGCGGTCGCCTGAACGTGCTGGTCAACGTGATGGGCAAGATGCCCAAGGACCTGTTCGCCGAATTCGAACACACCGCGCCGGAGGACCTGCCCGCCGGCGACGTGAAGTATCACCAGGGCTTCAGCTCCGACGTGTCCACGCCTGGCGGTCCGGTGCACCTGAGCCTGGCGTTCAACCCGTCGCACCTGGAAATCGTCAACCCCGTGGTGGAAGGCTCGGTGCGCGCGCGCATGGACCGCCGCGGTGACCGCGCCGGCGATCAGGTGCTGCCCGTGCTGGTGCATGGCGATGCGGCCTTCGCCGGCCAGGGCGTGGTCATGGAGACGCTGGCGCTGGCGCAAACGCGCGGTTACTACACCGGCGGCACGGTGCACATCGTCATCAACAACCAGATTGGCTTTACCACGTCGGATCCGCGCGACAGCCGCTCGACCCTGTACTGCACCGACGTCGTCAAGATGATCGAGGCGCCGGTGCTGCACGTCAACGGCGACGACCCGGAGGCGGTTGTATTGGCCACCCAACTGGCGGTGGAGTACCGCCAGACCTTCCGCAAGGATGTCGTGATCGACATCGTCTGCTTCCGCAAGCTGGGCCACAACGAGCAGGACACACCGTCGCTGACCCAGCCGCTGATGTACAAAAAGATCGGGCAGCACCCCGGCACCCGCAAGCTGTACGGCGACAAGCTGGTGACACAGAGCATCCTGCCGCCGGATGGACCGGACGAGATGGTCAAGACCTACCGCGCCATTCTAGACGAGGGTCGCCGCACCGTCGATCCGGTGCTCACCAACTACAAGAGCAAATACGCCGTCGACTGGGCGCCGTTCCTGGGCAAGAAGTGGACCGACGTGGCCGACACGGCCATTCCGCTGGCCGAGTGGAAACGGCTGGCCGAGCGCATCACCGCCGTGCCGGACAACATTACCCCGCATCAGTTGGTCAAGAAGGTGCTGGCCGACCGCGCGGCGATGGGCCGCGGCGAAATCAACGTCGACTGGGGCATGGGCGAGCACATGGCGTTCGCCTCGCTGGCGGCCAGCGGCTACGGCGTGCGCCTGTCCGGCGAGGACTGCGGCCGTGGCACCTTCACGCACCGCCATGCCGTCATCCACGACCAGAACCGCGAAAAGTGGGACGTCGGCACCTACATCCCGCTGCAAAACGTCGCGGAGAACCAGGCCTCATTCACCGTCATCGACTCCATCCTGTCGGAGGAGGCGGTGCTGGGCTTCGAGTACGGCTATGCGTCGAGCGATCCCAACACCCTGGTGATCTGGGAGGCGCAGTTTGGTGACTTTGCCAACGGGGCGCAGGTCGTGATCGACCAGTTCATCGCCTCCGGCGAGGTCAAGTGGGGCCGCGTCAACGGCATCACGCTGTTCCTGCCGCATGGCTACGAAGGGCAGGGGCCGGAGCACAGCTCGGCGCGGATCGAGCGCTTCATGCAGCTTGCGGCCGACACCAACATGCAGGTGGTCCAGCCCACGACGGCCAGCCAGATCTTCCATGTGCTGCGCCGCCAGATGGTGCGCAACCTGCGCAAGCCGCTCATCGTCTTCACGCCGAAGTCGCTGCTGCGCAACAAGGATGCCACCTCGCCGCTGTCCGAGTTCACCAAGGGCGGCTTCCAGACCGTGATCCCGGAGCAGAACGCCGACGTCGTCAAGAACGCGCAGCGCGTCAAGCGGGTCATCGTTTGCTCGGGTAAGGTGTATTACGACCTCGCGAAAAAGCGCGAGGAAAAGGGGGCCGACGATGTCGCCATCGTGCGCATCGAACAGCTCTATCCGTTCCCGCACAAGGCCTTTGCGGCCGAGATGAAGCGCTACCCCAACGCCACCGACATCGTGTGGTGCCAGGACGAGCCGCAGAACCAGGGTCCCTGGTTCTTCGTGCAGCACAACATCCACGAGAACATGCTGGACGGGCAGCGCCTGGGCTATGCTGGTCGCGCGGCATCCGCCTCGCCGGCGGTGGGCTATGCACACCTGCACCAAGAGCAGCAGAAGGCGCTGGTCGAGGCCGCCTTCGGCCGGCTCAAGGGCTTCATTCTGACCAAGTAAGACGAGAGCGGTCCGCGTGGGCGCGGATGCCGCGCGCGGGCTTTGTCGCCCCTTTTGTACGCATTCGTTGAGGAAGAACACACCATGGCCATCGTTGAAGTGAAAGTGCCGCAGCTGTCCGAGTCGGTCGCGGAAGCCACGCTGCTGCAATGGAAGAAGAAGGTCGGCGATCTGGTCGCCGCGGACGAAATCCTGATCGAGATCGAGACCGACAAGGTCGTGCTCGAGGTGCCGGCCCGGGCTGCAGGCGTGTTGGCCGAAATCGTTGTCGGTGACGGCGGCACGGTGGTGTCCGACCAAGTCATTGCCAAGGTGGACACGGAAGGCAAGGCGGGAGCGGTCGCCGCAGCGGCCCCGGCCCCCGCTGCGGCGGCACCGGCAGCGCCCGTGGCCAGTGCCGTGCCGGCCGCCGCAGGCCCCAAGGCCGGTGTCGCGATGCCCGCCGCCGCCAAGCTGATGGCGGATCATGGTCTGGCCCCTGGCTCCGCCGCGGGCACGGGCAAGGACGGCCGCGTTACCAAGGGTGATGTGCTGGCGGCCATGGCCGCGCCCAAGCCTGCGCCGGCCGCGGCGGCGCAGGCGGCGATCCCGACCGGTGCGCCGGCCAAGGTACTGCCGCAGGTCAGCGCGCCGGTCGGTCTGCCGGCCGATCTGGCCAATCGGCCGGAGCAGCGTGTGCCGATGACGCGCCTGCGCGCGCGCATCGCCGAGCGGCTGCTGCAGTCGCAGGCCACCAATGCCATCCTGACCACGTTCAACGAGGTCAACATGGCCCCGGTGATGGAACTGCGCAAAAAGTACCAGGAACGTTTCGAGAAGGAGCACGGCGTGAAGCTCGGCTTCATGAGCTTCTTCGTCAAGGCGGCGGTGCATGCGCTCAAGAAGTACCCCATCCTCAACGCCAGCGTGGACGGCAACGACATCGTCTACCACGGCTATTTCGACATCGGCATCGCGGTGGGCTCGCCGCGCGGGCTGGTGGTGCCCATCCTGCGCAACGCCGACCAGATGAGCTTTGCCGACATCGAGAAGAAAATCGCGGACTTCGGCAAGCGCGCAGCCGAAGGCAAACTCGGCATCGACGAGATGACCGGCGGCACGTTCTCCATCTCCAACGGCGGCGTGTTCGGCTCCATGCTGTCCACCCCCATCATCAACCCGCCGCAGTCGGCCATCCTGGGCGTGCACGCGACCAAGGAACGCCCCGTCGTGGAAAACGGCCAGATCGTGATCCGCCCGATCAACTACTTGGCCATGTCGTACGATCACCGCATCATCGACGGGCGCGAGGCCGTGCTGGGCCTGGTCGCGATGAAGGAAGCGCTGGAAGACCCCGCGCGCCTGCTGTTCAACATCTGACGCGACGGAGTGACCCCCATGGCACAAGCATTTGACGTCGTCGTCATCGGCGCCGGCCCCGGCGGCTACATCGCGGCCATCCGGGCCGCGCAGCTCGGCTTCAAGGTCGCCTGCATCGACGAATGGAAGAACGCCGCGGGCGACCCCGCCCCGGGCGGCACTTGCACCAACGTCGGCTGCATTCCGTCCAAGGCGCTGCTGCAGTCGTCCGAGCACTTCGAGCACGCGCAGCACCACTTCGCGGACCACGGCATCAGCACCGGCACCGTGAAGATGGACGTCGCCAAGATGATCGCCCGCAAGGATGCCATCGTGAAGCAAAACAACGATGGCATCCTGTACCTGTTCAAGAAGAACAAGGTGTCGTTCTTCCACGGTCGCGGCTCGTTCGTGAAGGCTGTGGACGGCGGCTACGAGATCGCCGTCACGGGCGACAAGTCCGAGACGCTGGTGGGCAAGCAGGTGGTGGTGGCCACCGGGTCGAACGCCCGGGCGTTGCCCGGCGTGCCGTTCGACGAGGACAAGGTGCTGTCCAACGACGGCGCGCTGCGCATGGGCGCAGTCCCCAAGAAGCTGGCCATCATCGGCGCCGGCGTGATCGGGCTGGAGATGGGTTCCGTCTGGCGCCGTTTGGGGGCGGAGGTCACCATCCTCGAGGGCATGCCCACCTTCCTGGCTGCTGTGGACGAGCAGATTGCCAAGGAGGCCAAAAAGGCCTTCGACAAACAGGGCCTGAAAATCGAGCTGGGCGTCAAGGTTGGCGAGATCACGATGGGCAAGAAGGGTGTGAGCATCGCCTACACCACCGCCAAAGGCGAGGCCGCGACGTTGGACGCCGACCGGCTGATCGTCTCCATCGGCCGCGTGCCCAACACCGACGGGCTGAACGCCCAGGCGGTGGGTCTGCAGCTCGACGAGCGCGGCGCCATCGTGGTGGACGACGAATGCCGCACCAGTCTGCCCGGCGTGTGGGCGGTGGGTGACGTGGTGCGTGGCCCCATGCTGGCCCACAAGGCCGAGGAAGAGGGCGTGGCCGTGGCCGAGCGCATCGCCGGCCAGCACGGGCATGTCAACTTCAATACCATCCCGTGGGTCATCTACACCAGCCCCGAGATCGCCTGGGTGGGTCAGACCGAGCAGCAGCTCAAGGCCGCCGGGCGCGCCTACAAGGCCGGGACCTTCCCGTTCCTGGCCAACGGTCGCGCGCGGGCGTTGGGGGACACCACGGGGATGGTCAAATTCCTGGCCGATGCCGCCACGGACGAGATTTTGGGCGTGCACATCGTGGGGCCGATGGCCTCCGAACTGATCGCCGAGGCCGTGGTGGCGATGGAGTTCCGCGCCAGCGCCGAGGACATCGCCCGCATCTGTCACGCGCATCCGTCGCTGTCCGAGGCGACCAAGGAAGCGGCGCTGGCGGTGGACAAGCGCACCCTCAACTTCTGACGGGCGATGCTGGCGCGCGCAAGCGCGCCCGCGCCGGACCCTGCCTGGGGGCCGGTGCGGCGCGCCTACGAAGCAGAACTGGCGGCGCGGGGGTTTCACAGCGACCCTGCGCAACTGCGCGCGGTCGAGGCGCTGGAGCGGTGCGCAGCGGAATGGGCGCGCTTCAAACAGCGGCGCTCCAACGCGCTCAAAAAGCTCATCAACCGGCTGCCCATCCCGCGCGGCGTGTACATGTACGGTGGGGTCGGGCGCGGCAAAAGCTTTTTGATGGACTGCTTCTACAACGCCGTGCCGCTGCGGCGCAAAACCCGGCTGCACTTCCACGAGTTCATGCGTGAGGTGCACCGCGAACTGGCCGATCTGCAGGGAACGGTCAACCCGCTGGACGCACTGGCCAAACGCATGGCCGTGCGGTCTCGGCTGATCTGCTTCGACGAATTTCACGTTGCCGACGTCACCGACGCGATGATCCTGCACCGCCTGTTGGAGGCGATGCAAAAGTACGGCATCGGCATGGTGGCGACCAGCAACTTCCACCCCGACGGGCTGTACCCCGACGGGCTGCACCGCGACCGCATCCTGCCGGCCATCGAGCTGCTCAAGCGCACCATGGAAGTGGTCAACGTGGACCACGGCATCGATTACCGCCGCCGCACGCTGGAGCATGTACGCCTGTACCTGATGCCCCTGGGCGAGGTGACCGAGCAGGAGATGGAGGCCACCTTCGAGCAACTGGCCGAAGCCCAGGACGAACACCCCGTGCTGCGCATCGAGGGGCGCGAAATCCGCGCCATCCGGCGGGCGGGCGGGGTGGTGTGGTTCGATTTCCGCACCCTGTGTGGCGGGCCGCGCTCGCAAAACGACTACCTGGAGCTGGCCAGTCAGTTCCACACCGTGCTGCTGAGCAACGTTACGCCGATGCCACCCAACATGGCATCGGCCGCGCGGCGCTTCACCTGGCTGGTGGATGTGCTGTACGACCGGCGGGTCAAGCTCATCGTCTCGGCCGCCGCGCCGCCGGAGCACCTCTACACCGAGGGGCCGCTCGCGCACGAGTTTCCGCGCACCGTCTCCCGGCTGCACGAAATGCAGTCGCGCGAGTACCTGTCGTTGCAACGGCGCGACGTCGATACCGCGCTGACATGACGATGGGGATGCCCACCCTGAGGCAACGGTGCGTCGCAGCCCCGGAGCCGAGCTAGGATTGCGGCATGCCCTGGCGCCAGTCTCCTCCCCACGACATGCAGGACACGGCCTGCCACCCCGCCGAGCCTGGCTGCCCCGTCGCGGCGTGGGTGGACGCCATGACCGGCTTCGAGCAGCCGGCCTACGTGCTGGCGCTGGATGGCCGCTTCGTCTGGGTCAACGAGGCCTGTGCAGCGCTGTTCGGGCGCCCCGCGGCTGAGCTGCTGCAGCTGCGCTTTCAGGACCTGACGCACCCGGACGACCATGCCGGCGACCGCCAGCGCATCGGCCGCCTGATCAAGGGCGAGGTCCGGTGGTTGCGGGCGGAC
The DNA here is from genome assembly GCF_036825565.1 of Tepidimonas sp. Taxonomy (GTDB): domain Bacteria; phylum Pseudomonadota; class Gammaproteobacteria; order Burkholderiales; family Burkholderiaceae_C; genus Tepidimonas. The sequence continues at coordinate 61,177 of NZ_DAISXZ010000005.1, forward strand.
AAGCGCTTCCTGCGGCCGGACGGCAGCTCCGTGTGGGTGCGGCTCAACGTCCATCGCCCGTGGCGCGATCCGGCCGCCGCCTCCCCGGAATTGGCCGAACGGCTGCTGGTGCTGGCGCGGCTGGGCGGCGACGAGTTCGTCGTGCTGATGCGCCACCTGCGCGACCCGGCCGACGCCGCGCTCTACCGCGCCAAGGAGCTGGGGCGCGGCACCTTCGCCTACTTCACACAGGAGTTGACGCAGGCCGCCGCGCGGCGCATGGAGCTGGAGGCGCGTCTGCGCCGCGCCGTGCGCGAGCAGCGGCTGGCGCTGCAGGCCATGGGCTGCGACCGTTACCAGGGCTACTGGCAGGGCGGGCGGCCGACCGAGGCGATGGAGGTGCTGGCGCGGTGGCAACAGGCGCGTGCCATCTGATCCGACCGGATCGGCCTGAGATGCGGCTCGTTGCGGCTGCGTCGTGCGGCTCCCGGATGATCGGGTGATGCCGAAGGGCAGCGTTGTCGTGTATGACGAGCACGCGGAGTTCGACCCGCGCAACATCGCCCGCGGCACGGGCCGTTCGCCGTCGCAGATTGCGCCCGCCCTTCATGCCATGTGCGCCCGCTCCGGTGTCCGCGCGCGGGGCGTCATCGACGCCGCCGCCGAAGCCAAGACCGCCGGGCGTCACGAGGACAGCATCAGCGACTTGTTCCGCGCCGCCGGGGTTCGCGTCTCGCCCGCTCGCAAGGGGCCGCGTGTGCCGCGCTTCGAGGCGTTGAAGCAAATGATGATTGCGCGGGAGTTCTACGTGGCGAGCCGTTGCGCCGGATGGCTCCGCACCGTGCCCAGCTTGCCGCGCGATCCCCGCAACCCGGAGGACGTGGACACGAAGGCCGTGGATCACTGGCTGGATGCGACCAGCTACGGGCTGGCCGGGTCCGCTTCGGGCCTCGTGACCGTGGGCGACTTCGGCGGAGCGCCGCCGCGTCTGCCCGATACCGGCGATCGTGTCATGTACGTTTGAGGAGGTCCCGCCATGCGTAGCCTTGTAGCCGTCCCGCTGCTGATTCTCGCCACCGTAGCGGCAGCGGAGGAGCGCCCCCTGTACTCTGCCCAGGACTCGCTCCGCCGGGCGCAGGTCGGCACATTCTCGCCACGCCTCGCGCCTCCTGTCCGGGTTCAGAAGACGCCCCGGGGCGGCGCGCGTCAGTTCGAGCGCATGGAGTGCCGCCCGGACCCCAGCCGACCGCTGGAACGGGCCATCATTTGCACCCCGGCCGAAACCGAAAAAGTAAAGTACGCCATTGATCTACAAGATAAATTTCTTGCCGCGGGCTGGATCGGAGCCTTATCCTTACTGAAAGTGTGGGCATTTCGCGCCCGCGCCTTGATAGTGGGATGAGCCCCGCTGGTTACGTGCTTTGGGCCTCTCCCGGTTGTGACAACTGAGACAGGAGCCCGACATGGCAACCATCGACTTCAACACCGTTCCCTCCGGCGTGACGCTGAACGAGGAACGCGCGCAATACCTCAGCGACCGTGCCGCCGAAACGGCCACCGCCTTCTCCCGCAAGGTTGAGAAGCTGCAAAACACGGTCATGGACGCCCGGAACAACTACACCCGGGAAGCCGAAGAATTCATCACCTCCGCCTCGCCGGAGGGTCGCGCCACCGCTCGCGCCTTCGCCAAGAAGAACGCCGCGAACAAGGCCGCGAACATCCACCGCCAGCTCATCGCCAGCTCCGAAGCGGACCGCGCCGCGATGCTCAAGGGCCTCCAGACCCTCGCCGCGGAAGCCGCCGCAATCCAAGCCGTGTACACCTCGCCCGCGACGATGCTGGGCCGTGTCGCCTTGGGTGAAGCTCGCCGCACTCACCTGATGCAGCAGCTCGAAGGCGCTGGCCCGGTCGAACTCGAAACCGCCGCCCGTACCGCGATCATGACCGGGGACATGGTGCTTGGCGCTGCCATCGCCACCGTGATCGACCGTCGCCCGAAGGATCGCCGCCCGTTCGCCGTTCAGGCCTTGGCCGAACGGATGCTGGGCGAGGTCTGGAAGCGCATGACCGCGAAGCTCGAAGGCGTCCAGCTCGCCTACAAGTCCGCCGTTGCGGCTGACCGCGAGTTTGTCCGCGGCAAGGCGGACGGGATCACCAACCTGTCGTTGGCCCTGTCCCGTCAGGCGATTGACGAGGCTGCGGGCGATGACGGCGGCGAAGCCTGAGAACGCCCCGGCCATACCGCGGGGCTGGGGCGGGCATGTCCCGCGCTGGCTCCGGGCCGATGATCCGCGGGTGAAGGTCCGCGCCTGC
>NZ_DAISXZ010000006.1:0-47563 GCF_036825565.1 Tepidimonas sp.
GGATGATACGGGGGGTACGATCCCCCGCAATCGGGGTGGGCCATGGCCGATGCTGGGGGCACGGTCGGTCACCCGGCGTCCTGCGTCGAGGCCGCCGTCGTGCCCGGCGTCTCGGCGTCGGCATTCAGTGCGGCCCAGCGTTGCGGGGTGCCCACGTCGGTCCAGCCGCCGCCCCAGACCTCGGCAGTGACGCGGCCGGCGGCCATGGCCCGGCGCAGCAGCGGGGCCAGCGGCGCGACCATACCCTCGGGATTGCCGGGCGGGATGTCGCACCACGGCGGCTCGAACAGCGCGCGACGCAGCAGCGCCACGGTGGCGTAGGTCCAGCGCGGGCGCGGGTCGTCGGCCGGCAGGTCGAGTGCAAGGCCCTGTGCATCCAGTCCGAAATCGCCGCGCGGGTGGTGCGGCGGATTGGGCACCAGCCACAGGTGGGCCAGCGCCGGTCCGCGGGCAAAGTGCGCCCGCACGGCCGGGTCGAAGCCAAAGTTCGGCATGAAGACATCCCCCGCCGCCAGCCAGAACACATCCGCCATCCGCGGCAGGGCGCGGGCGATGCCCCCGGCCGTTTCCAGGGCGCGGTCGAAGTCTCGGCCCTCCATCGAATAGGCCAGCGCCACGGGGCCGTGCGGGCCGTCATACGCGTCGCCCAAAGCCGCCGGGATTTGCTCGCCCAGCCACGCGGTGTTGATGAGCACGCGCCGCACCCCCGCGCGGGCCAGCGCGTCCAAGTGCCAGACCAGCAGTGGCCGGCCGCGCACGGGCAGAAGGGGCTTGGGGCACGCGTCGGTCAGCGGGCGCATGCGCTCGCCGCGGCCGGCAGCCAGCAGAAGGGCCTCGGCGGGCGGTTCGATCAGATCGGGGGTGGCGCTTGGCGGGTGATCGTGCATGGGGGCATTTTGTCTACAATCCAGCGGGCGGCCACCGCTGCCGCTCCGTCCCGACAACCCTGGAGATCCCGCATGGCACACGTTCCCTCGACCGAGCACAGCGCCGCCGCGGCCGACCCGGCCGAGGCCATCGTCCCCGTGATCCCCTGGCTGATTCCGGTGGCCGGCGCCATTCTGATGTTCTTGCTTGCGTTCATCGCCGTCTTCATGGCCTGATCGGGCTCCGCGCGGGGGGCTCCTGCCCCGTTGCCGCGCAAGCCGGCTTGAGTGACCCCGCCGGGTTTTGGCCTGGCGGGGTTTTGTTATCGGCGCGTGGGTGTGGCCCCGGGTGCCGCGGCCGTCATCTGGGCGTCATGATTTCATGCATGTTTTGCATGGGGGTTTTCGGCGAGCGTGCCCCGACCCGCGGGGGCGCTACATACAATGCCCGCTCGACCCTGCCGGACCGGCATGGGCCCGGGCTATCCCGCGGGCCTCGTGTCGTTGCTGCCACCGCGATCCGCGTGACGATCGGCCGTGGGGTCCCCGACGGCCGGTGCCCGGCACCGGCTCGATGCCATTGAGTCGCCGGAGCGTGTCGGCCAGCATCCGCTGAGGCAGGCTCGGGCGCACCGCGATCCAGGGTTTCACCGCCATGAATGCTCCCGTGATGCAGGGACTCCAGCTCAACACCCCCGCGTATGTCAAACACGCCCGCCTGATCGCCTGGGTGGCCGACATGGCCGCCCTGTGCAAGCCCGACCGCATCGAGTGGTGCGACGGCAGCCAGGCCGAATACGACCGCCTGTGCGATCAGATGGTCGCGGCCGGCACGCTCAAGCGGCTGGATCCCGTCAAGCGCCCCAACTCCTACCTGGCGTGGACCGACCCGTCCGACGTCGCGCGTGTCGAGGACCGCACCTTCATTTGCAGCGAACGCGCCGAGGACGCCGGCCCCACCAACAACTGGATGGCCCCGGCCGAGATGCGGGGCATTCTGCAGCACGGGCGCGACGGCCAGCCGGGCCTGTTCGACGGCTGCATGCGCGGCCGCACCATGTACGTCATCCCGTTCAGCATGGGGCCGCTGGGCTCGCCCATCGCGCAGATCGGTGTAGAGCTGTCCGACAGCCCCTATGTGGTCGTGAACATGAAGCTCATGACCCGCATGGGCCGCGCCGTCTACGATGTGCTGGGCAGCGACGGGCATTTCGTACCCTGCGTGCACACCGTGGGCGCGCCGCTGCAGCCGGGGCAGGCCGACGTCGCGTGGCCGTGCAACCCCACCACCAAGTACATCGTCCACTACCCCGAGACGCGCGAGATCTGGTCCTACGGCTCCGGCTACGGCGGCAACGCGCTGCTGGGCAAGAAGTGCCTGGCGCTGCGCATCGCCTCGGTCATGGGGCGCGACGAGGGGTGGCTGGCCGAGCACATGCTCATCCTGGGCGTGACCAGCCCCGAGGGCAAGAAGTACCACGTCGCCGCAGCCTTCCCCAGCGCCTGCGGCAAGACCAACTTTGCCATGCTGATCCCGCCCCGGGGATTCGAGGGCTGGAAGGTCACCACCATCGGCGACGACATCGCCTGGATCAAGCCGCATGCGGACGGCCGGCTCTATGCCATCAACCCGGAGGCCGGCTATTTTGGCGTCGCCCCGGGCACCAATACGCTGACCAACCCCAACTGCATGGCCAGTCTGACGCGGGACGTCATCTTCACCAATGTGGCGCTGACCGACGATGGCGACGTCTGGTGGGAGGCCATGGGCCCCGCGCCCGCGCACTGCCTGGACTGGCAAGGCCAGGACTGGACGCCCGCCGATGGCGCCGCCGGGCGCAAGGCCGCGCATCCCAACGCCCGCTTTACCGTCGCGGCCACCAACAACCCGGCGCTGGACGCCCAATGGGACGACCCGGCCGGCGTGCCGATCGACGCCTTCATCTTTGGCGGGCGCCGTTCCAACACCGTGCCGCTGGTGACCGAGGCGCGCACCTGGACGGAGGGCGTCTACATGGCCGCCACCATGGGGTCCGAGACCACGGCTGCGGCCTTCGGCGCGCAGGGCGTGGTGCGCCGCGACCCGTTTGCCATGTTGCCCTTCTGCGGCTACCACATGAGCGACTATTTCCAGCACTGGCTGGACATGGAGCACCGGCTGGAAGAGACGGGCCGCACCCTGCCGCGCATCTTCTGCGTCAACTGGTTCCGCAAGGACGCGAACGGTCAGTTCATTTGGCCCGGCTACGGTGAGAACATGCGCGTGCTGCGCTGGATGATCGACCGGCTGGAAGGGCGTGTGGCGGGCGAGGACCACGCCTTCGGCATCAGCCCCACTTATGGCGAGATCCACTGGGACGGGCTGGACTTTGGTCCCGAGCGCTTTGCCGCCGTCACCGACATGAACCCCGCGGACTGGGCGCGCGAGCTGGAACTGCACCAAGAGCTGTTCGACAAGTTGGCGCACCATCTGCCGGCAGAGCTGGTGGAGACCAAGGCCCGCATGGTGCAGCGCATCCTGGGCTGAGCAGACGTTCCGCCCACAATCAAAAGCCCCGCCGTGCGGGGCTTTTCCACGGTTGGAGGGGGCGACGGGCGAGCCGTCGCGCGCCGGTCAGACGTAGTAGAGGCTGTAGCGCCGGCCGTTGGGCCAGGTCATCTGCTCGGCCTGGCTGAGCGCCCATTCGCGCACCGCGTGGGCGGCGCCGGTTGGCTCTGGCCCCAGCGGGCTGAGGGCGTGCGCCCAGGCCGCGTCGGGGGTTTCCATGCGCTGGCGCAGGGCGTTCAGCTCGGCCTGCAGGCGGGCGTCCCGGCGCGCCAGCGCGGCGGTGCGGGCTTCGGCGCGGGCGACGGCGCGGCGCAGCGCCCAGCCATTCAGGCCGGCCATGACGCGCTGGGCGGCGTGGCGGGCGGGCGAGGCCAGCAGCAGACTGCCCAGGAAGACCACCGCCCACATCAGCACCCAGGCGGCCAGCAGGTGGCCGTCGGCCCAGGTGTCGATGAGGCGATCCGTCACCACCGCCAGCGCGGCCACACCCGCTGCCAGCAGCAAGGTGGCCAGCGCGCGCGGCGCGACGGCGCGGCGTGCGGCTTCGACGTGCGAGGCGCCTGCGCCGGCCCCCACGGCGGGGGCCGGGTTCGGGGAATGAATCAGCGTGGTGCTCATGGTGTGACTCCAAGATGCTGCGTTGCAGCAATGCGATGGTTCGCATATTAGGGTTTGCCCTGACGGGTTGCAACTTAATTTTTGGAATGTCATATATTCACCGGGGTGATAAATCGACTCAACTTCCGCACCCTCGACCTGAACCTGCTGCGCGTTTTCGACGAGGTGATGGCCGAGCGCAACCTCACCCGCGCCGCGCACAACCTGGCGCTATCGCAGCCGGCGGTCAGCAACGCCCTGCGGCGGCTGCGCGAGCTGCTGGGCGATGACCTGGTGCGGAGATCCGGCTATGGCGTGGAGCCCACGCCGCTGGCCCTGCAGATCTGGCCGGCGGTGCGCGAGGCGCTGCAACGCCTGCGCGAGTCGTTGGCGCCGGGGCCGTTCGACCCCACGCAGGCGCAGGATGCGTTCGTGCTCGCCATGGCCGATGCCACCGCCTCCAAGATCGTCCCCGGGCTGGTGGCAATCCTGGACCGGGAGGCGCCGGGGGTGACGCTGCGCGTGCTGCCCCTGACCACGCGCGACCCGCGCCCGCTGCTGGAGGACGGCGGGGTGGATCTGGCCATCGGCTATTTTCCGGGGGTGTTGGCCGAGCTGGGCGCCACCCACCTGCAGGAGCAGGCGCCGCGCTTTTTGTCGCGCCGGCTGTACGAGGGGCATTACGTCGTCGTGATGCGCCGCGGGCATCCGCTCGCCCAGGGGCCGCTGACGCTGGACGACTACTGCGCCGCGCGGCATCTGCTGGTGAGCTTTTCCGGGCGGCCGTTCGGCTTCGTGGACGAGGCGCTGGCTGCTCGGTCTCGCCGGCGCCGTATCGTGTTGACGGTCAATCAGTTTTTTACGGCTGGGCAGGTGGTGGCTACGTCCGATCTGTTGACGGTGCTGCCGCACCATTTTTTGAGCAGCACGGGGCGCGCGGCCGAGCTGGCCGTGCAGCCGCTGCCCATCGATGTGCCCACGGTGCATGTGGACATGCTGTGGCACCGGCAAACCGAGCTGGGCAGCGCCCAGCGCTGGCTGCGCGAGACGGTGGTGCGCGCTGTCGCCAGCGCCCCGGCACCCGATGAGGCGTACTGATGCGTGTGCAACTGCTGTCGGATCTGCATTTGGAGGCCAACACCGGTTTCGTCCCCACGCCGGCGGCGGACGCCGACCTGCTGGTCCTGGCCGGGGACGTGGGCTCGTACCAACGGCGCGCCGATGGGGGGCGGCTGGGGCTGCCCGACTGGGGCTTGCAGGCCTTCTCGCCCTTGCCGCAATACGGGGGCTGGCCCACGCCGGTGCTTTACGTGCCGGGCAATCACGAGTACGACGGCCTGGACTGGGACGAGGCCCACGCGGGCCTGCGCGCGGCGTGCGAGCGGTTGGGCATCGTATGGCTGGAGCGCGAGGTGGTCGTCATCGACGGGGTGCGCTTCGTGGGCACGACGCTGTGGAGCGACTTCGACGCGCTGGCTTCGGTGCCGCTGCAGCGCCGTGGCCGGCCGCGGCCCATCACCGACCCGCAGGCGCACCGGCTGCACCAGCGACAGCGGGCCTTTCGGGCCGCCAATTTCCATTTGACCCAGATGGCCACGCAGCGCGCGGGCCGGCTGTTCGACGCGGCGGCCATGCGCGACGAGGCCCTGCGTTGCCAGACGTGGCTGCGCGCGGCGCTGTCGGCCCCCTTCGACGGCCCCACCGTCGTTGTGACCCACTTTGCGCCGACGCTGCGCAGCGCCGATCCGCGCTATGGCGTGCAGCCTGGCACGGCCGGCTTTTGCAATGGGCTGGACGACCTGCTGCCACTGGCCGATGTGTGGTTGCATGGCCACCTGCACTGCCCGCACGACTACCGCGTCGACCGCTGCCGCGTGGTGGCCAATCCGCTGGGGTATGCCGACAAGGGCGAGCAGGGCGCCTTCGCCCCGGCGTCGGTGGTGGCGGTGCCGTCGGGCGTGCCGTGTGTACCCCCCGGGGGATATCCGGCGCGCATCCGCGCCAGCGCCGTGCGCGAGGTGTGGATCGACGTCAGCCAAGGGGCCGATGTGCCGCCCGAGGCGCCGGTGGCTGAGGCGGTGGACGCGCCGCAGGACATCGCGCCGTTGCAGGCCTACGACGAGCGCGTGCAGCGCCTGCTGGAACCGGTCAGCCAATCGGTCGAGCTGCAGCGCGCCGCGCGCCTGTTGGCCAGCGCGCGCGGCGCGGTCAAGGACATGTTCCAGGACGCGCGCATGGGGCGTGCGATCGACCGACAGGTCATGCGCGCGGTGGCCGACGACATTGCCGACAGCGTCACGCGCAACGCCGGTGCGCTGATCAGCCTGGCGCGCGTCAAGACCGCCGACGAGTACACCTACATGCACTCGGTGGCGGTGTGCGCGCTGATGGTGGCGATGGGGCGTCAGCTCGGCCTGCCCGACGACGAGACGCGTGCGGCGGGCTTTGCCGGACTGCTGCACGACGTCGGCAAGGCCGACGTCCCGCTGGAGATCCTGAACAAGCCCGGTCGCCTGACCGACGAGGAGTTTGCGATCGTGCGCGAGCACCCGCGCAAGGGCTGGGAGCGACTGCGCGCGGCGGGCATCGATGACGCGGTGGCGCTGGACGTCTGCCTGCACCACCACGAGCGCTACGACGGCACAGGCTACCCCGACCGACTGGCGGGCGAGGGCATCACGCTGGTGGCCCGCATGGGCGCTGTGTGTGACGTGTACGACGCCATCACCTCCAGCCGCCCGTACAAGGCGGGCTGGGATCCGGCCGAGTCGCTCAAGCGCATGGCGAGCTGGAAGGGCCACTTCGACGAGCGCGTTTTTCAGGCCTTCGTGCGCAGCTCGGGCATCTACCCGGTCGGCTCGCTGGTGCGGCTGAGCAAGGGGCGCTTGGCGGTCGTGGTCGAGCCCTCGCCGCGCAGCCTGCTCAAGCCGGTGGTCAAGACGGTGTTTTCCATCCGCAGCGGCGAGCGGGTCGTGCCCGAGCGCATCGATCTGTCGGCGCCGGGCTGCACGGTTCAGGTGGTGCAGCGCGAGGATCCGGCGCAGTGGAAGATCCCGGATCTCGATGAGATCTGGTCGGGCATCCCTGGGCTGGGCCGCAGCTGAATCCGGTGCCGGCGGGCCGTGGCTCAGGCCATGGGTTCGAGCAGGGTCGCCGCGGCGTCGCGCAGCGCGTGGGTCAGGCGGGCGAGCACTTCGGAGTCCAGGTTCCAGCAGTGCCAGTAAAGCGGCACGGCGTAGGCGCTGCCCGGCGCCACGTCCACCAGCGTGCCGGCCTGCAGGGCCGGCCCCGCGACCAGGCGCGGCACCACGGTCACGCCCCAGCCGGCCAGCGCCGCGCGCACCTGCCCCTCGGACGAGGGGACGTAGCACTGCTGCAGCACCACCTGGGGCAGCCCGAAGGTCTGGCAGACGAAATCGCGCTGCAGATCGTCCTTTCGGTTGAAGGCGACGAAGGGCACGCGGTGAAAGTTGTGGCGCGTCAGCCGCCCCTCCAGCGCCGCGGCGGCGAAGGCTGGGCTGGCCACCGCGATGTAGGCCATGCGGCCCAGCGGCTCCAGCCGGCAGCCGCGCAGCGGCTGCGCCAGCGAGGTCACGCAGCCCATCACCTGGCCCTCGCGCAGCCATTCGTGGGTGAAGTCCTGGTCGTCGTGGATGATTTCCAGCGGCACGCCGTCGCGCACCAGCGGCGTGACGGCCGGCAACGCCCAGCTCGCGATGCTATCGGCGTTGATCGCCACCGAAATGCGCCCCTCGTCGCGCGGCCGGCGCGCCAGCGTGGGCGCCAGGTCGCGCAGGTCGTGCTCCAGGTCGGCGCGCAGCAGCCGCATCATCTTGGCGTGCTTGATGAGCAACCGCCCTGCCGGTGTCGGCTTGATCGGGCGGCTGCGCACCAGCAACACGGTGCCCACCTGCGCCTCCAGCGCGCGCAGCCGCTGCGACACCGCCGACTGCGTGACGGACAGCCGCTGGGCCGCGCGTTCAAATCCGCCCTCCTCGACAATGGCGGCCAGGCATTCGAGGGCATCGGGGTCGAAGGTGGCGGTCATGGCGGTTATTCATTAGTTTAGCTGATGTTATCGCCGTTTGGTGAATATTGCTTTATATTTGTCGCGCCATCGCGCACACTCCCGCCCCACAGGCGGTTGGCGATCCGTGCACGGACGCGGTGGGGCCGCCCAAGGAGACGGACATGCGAGTGGCGGTTCTGGGCGCAGGCATCATCGGCACCTCGACGGCGTGGCACCTGCTGCAGCGCGGGCACGAGGTGGTGCTGGTGGACCGCCAGCCCGATGCGGCGCTGGAGACGAGCTTTGCCAATGCGGCGCAGATTTCGGTCAGCTACTGCGAGCCGTGGGCCAACCCCCAGGCGCCGCTGAAGGCACTCAAGTGGATGTTCGACAAGCGGGCCCCGTTGCTGTGGCGCCCGCAGTGGGATGCCGCGCAGTGGCGCTGGCTGTTGCAGTTTCTGGGCCAGTGCACCGATCGCGCGTTCGAGCGCAACGTGGCGCAACTGGTGTCGCTGGGCGCCTTCAGCCACGCCACGCTCAAACAGATGGTGGCCGAGACGGGGATCGAGTACCAGCGCAGCGAGCGCGGCATCGCGCACGTCTACACCGATGCCCAGGCGTTTGCCGAGGCGGGCGAGGCCGCCGAGCTGATGCGCCGCCACGGGGTGCAGCGCCGGGTGGTCTCGCGCGAGGAGCTGTTGCGCATCGAGCCGGCCCTGCAGCCCTTTGCCGGCCAGATCGCCGGGGGTACCTACACCCCCACCGACGAGCACGGCGATGCGCGCGTGTTCACCCAGGCGTTGGCCCGACGCTGCGCGGCCCAGGGGGCGCAGCTGCTGTTCGGCCACGACATCGAGCGGCTGGAGGTGGCGGGCGGCGCCGTGCAGCGGGTGCACCTGCGCTGCCGCGCCACCGGCCAGGCGCGCGCCTTGCAGGCCGACGCCTTCGTGGTGGCGTGCGGTTCGTACACCACGCCGCTGCTGGCCACGGTGGGCATTCGCGTGCCCATCTACCCCGGCAAGGGCTACAGCGCCACGCTGGCCCTGCGCGATCCGGCGCGGGCACCGCAGGTCAGCCTGCTCGACGATGGCCGCAAGATCGCCATCTCGCGACTGGGCGACCGCCTGCGTGTGGCGGGCACGATCGAGCTGGGCGGCTTCGACCTGCGGCTGGACACGCCGGTGGCGCGGGCGCGCTGCCACATGCTGCTGGAGCGCATCGAGCAGCTCTTCCCCGGCGTGGTCGACACGCGCACGCCGGAGCAGGGCGGCGAGCCGCAATTCTGGTGCGGCCTGCGCCCGGCCACACCCACCAACATCCCGCTGATCGGTCGGCTGCCCTTGGGGCGGCTGTGGATCAACGCCGGCCACGGCACCCTGGGCTGGACGCACGGCGCCGGCTCCGGGCGGGCGCTGGCCGAGCTGATCAGTGGCGAGCGCCCGGCAATCGCCATGGACTTCGTCGGCATCGCGGGGGCGCGCGACCGCGCCGCGCGTCCTGCCGCGGCGTCCGCTACGGCCTGAACCGCGGCCCAGGGCGCCCAACCCGCAAGCGCCCAGTGCCCAAGCGCTCAAGCCCAATGCGGGCCCGGGCATTGCGCCGCCTGGCCACGCGCCGGGCGGCGGCAAGGCACAATCGCGCCCCATGTTCGAACCGTCGCCCGAGCGGTTTCGGGCCGCCCTTGGGTGCTTTGTTACCGGCGTGACCATCGTCACCGCGCGCGCGGCGGATGGCGCACCGGTCGGCCTGACCGCCAATTCGTTCAACTCCGTCTCGCTGGAGCCGCCGCTGGTGCTCTGGAGCCTGGCGCTGCGCTCGCGCGCGCTGCCCGTCTTCGAGTCGGCGGCGCATTACGCCATCCATGTGCTGGGGGTGGAACAGCAGGCCCTGGCCCAACGGTTTGCCAGCCGGCAGGCGGACCGCTGGGCCGGCGTGGCGTGGACGCCCAACGCCGACGGCGTGCCGCTGCTGCCGGACTGCGCAGCCGTCTTCGAGTGCCGCAGCCGCAGCCGGTATGTCGAGGGGGACCACGTGATCCTGGTGGCCGAGGTGCTGCGCTGCCGCCACGACGGCTCGACCTCGCCCCTCCTGTACCATGGCGGGCGGTTCTACACCGAGCATCCGCTTTGACGACCTTCGCCGCCCTGCCCCAACGCAAGGACCACCTCGACACGCTGGCCGTGTCGTTGCTGGTGGTGTGCTGCGCGTTCTGGGGGTTTCAGCAGAACCTGATCAAGTTTGCCGGGCGCGAGATCCCTCCGCTGTGGCAGGCGTCGCTGCGCATGTGGGGCGCCACGGCGCTGCTGTGGCTGTGGTGCCGCGGGCGCGGTGTGCCGCTGTTCCAGCGCGACGGCTCGCTGCCGGGGGGGCTGCTGGTCGGGCTGCTGTTCGCGGCGGAGTTCGTCTTCATCTATCTGGGGCTGCAGCACACCAGCGCCTCGCGGTTGACGGTCTTTCTCTACACCAGCCCGTTCTGGGTGGCGTTGCTGCTGCCGTGCTTCGTGCCGGCGGAGCGGCTGCGCCCCATCCAGTGGGCCGGTCTGTGTCTGGCCTTCGCAGCGGTGGCGGTGGCCTTCAGCGAGGCGTTTTGCACGACTCGACGCCCGGGCAGTGGAAGGGCGACGCCATGGGGCTGGCGGCCGGCCTGTTCTGGGGCCTGACCACGGTGGCCATCCGCACCACCCGCATCGCCACGGTCGCCGCCGAAAAATCGCTGTTCTACCAGCTGGGGGTCACCGCGGCCGTGACCCCGCTGCTGTCCCTGGCCCTGGGCGAGCGCTGGGCGATGGATTATTCGGCGTTGGCGTGGGGGGCGGTGTTTTTGCAGACCGCGGTGGGGGCGTTTGCCAGCTACCTGGCCTGGATGTGGATGCTGCGCCACTATCCGGCGACCCGCATGGCGACGTTCACTTTTCTGACGCCGCTGTTCACGCTGGTGTTTGGCGTGCTGCTGTTGGGCGAGCCGCTGACGCTGCAGTTGCTGCTGGCGCTGGCCGGGGTGGCGGCCGGCATCGTGGTGGTCAGGCGGCGCTGAACGGGGGTTAGGGGGCCTGAACCGCCTCGAATGCCGGGTGCAGCTCGTCGATCCAGTGCTCCACCTCCGCTGCACCGATTTGCAGGTGCGCCAGCGCCGCGTACCCGTGCCGCGCCCAGTCGGGCGACGGGGGTACTCCTTCGTGCTGCTGCACCAGATGATCCGCGATTAGCCCCATGGCGACCAGGTGCCGCACCGTGTCCGAATAGCGGGTGCCACCCAGGCAGGTGAAGTCGTGGTGCAGCCGGATGGCCACCGCCACCGGGGGTGGCAGGTGCCAAGTGCGCGCGACGATGGCACCAACCACCGCGTGATCGGTGCGGTGGTTGGCGTTTTCGGTCTGGGTGAAGGTGCGGTCCTTGCGGGCCAGCGCTTCGGTGATCGTGGCGGCATAGCCGCGCACGCCGCGTAGCAGCACCGGCATGCCCACGTGGCAAAACAGGCCAAAGCTGTACGCCAGCCCGGGGTCCATGTCGTAGAGCTGGCGGCCGATGTGTTCGCTGGCGATGGCGCGGCGCGTGGAGCTCTCCCAGAAATGCGCCAGCACCGGCGAATGCACCTGCAGGGCGTTGCGCGTCAGAAAGCCCATGAGCAACTGCACCGCGGGCCGCACACCCAGCACGGTCAGGGCCTGCCCCACGGTGGCTACGGGCTGGCTCAGGCCGTAGAGCGGGCTGTTGGCCTGCCGGATCAGGGCCGCGGCCATGGCCACGTCGCTGCTGGCGATGGTGTCCAGCACCGCGGGGGCGGGCTCGCCGTGCGCGGTGGCATCCTGCAGTTGGCGCAGCAACTCCGGGCACGGCGGGATGACGATGTCGCGCACGGGCCCGCGCGCGCGGGCCTGGTCCAATTCGGCTTCGACGGAGCGATCGGTCATACGCCGATTGTGCCGCAAAGTGGTGGCGGGGCGGCCGGTTTGGGGGTTGGGGTCATGACCCCGCGGGGGCTGGCCGGGTACCGCCTGGGGCCTGGGCTTGGCGGGTCTGGGCATAGGCCACGTACCAGGCCAGGCAGTCCGGGTTGGCCATGGCGTCGCGGTTGACCACGCGCTCTAGCGGCTGGCCCAGCAGCAGCTTCTTGATCGGCAGCTCCTGCTTCTTGCCGCTGAGGGTGCGCGGGATGTCCGGCACCTGCTCGATGGCGTCGGGGACGAAGCGCGGCGACAGCGCACGCCGGATGGCGTCGCGCAGCCGTTCGCGCAGGGGCTCGTCCAGCGTCAGCCCCGGGCGCAGCACCACGAACAGCGGCATGAAGCTCTCGCGACCCAGGTACTCCAGATCGACCACCAGGCTGTCCAGCACCTCGGGCAGCGCTTCGACGGCGGCGTAGATCTCGCTCGTGCCCATGCGCAGACCGTGGCGGTTGATGGTGGCGTCGGATCGGCCGTAGATGACGCAGCCGCCATCGGCGCGCACCTCCAGCCAGTCGCCGTGATGCCAGACGCCGGGGTAGGTGTCGAAGTAGCTCGACAGGTAGCGCGCATTGCCCTCGTCGTTCCAGAAGTACAACGGCATGGAGGGGATGGGGCGCACGCAGACCAGCTCGCCCACCTGTCCGACGACGGCGCGGCTGTCGGCGTCCCAGGCTTCCACCGCGCAGCCCAGTTGCCGGCATTGCATCTGGCCTGGCACCTGCGGCAGGCCCCGGTGGCCGCCAATGAAGGCACCGCAAAAGTCGGTGCCGCCGGAGATGTTGCACCACCACACCGGCCCGCCGGGCCCCCCTGGCAGGGCGGCCGGATCGGCCGGGCGGCCCGCGAGCGCATAGACGCGAGCCAACTGCGCGCTGCCCCAGCGCTGCACCTCCTCGGGCAGGGGCGAGCCGGTGGAGCCCAGCGCACGGATGGTGGACAGATCGTGTCCGCCCGCCTGCAGGGCGGCCAGATCGACTCCCGCCTTCATGACGTTGCCATAGAAGGCCGCCCCCGCGCCAAAGAACGTCACGCGGTGCCGCGCGGCAAAACGCCACAGCACGGTCCAGTCCGGCTCGTCCTTGCGCCCGCCCGGGCTGCCGTCGTAGAGCACGATGGTGGTCCCGCCGGTCAGCCCGGTGATCTGGGCGTTCCACATCACCCAGCCGGTAGAGCTGTACCAGTGAAAGCGCTCGCCCAGGCTGTTGGGGTCGTAGCTGGGGCCAATGTCGTTGTGTAGGACTTTGAGCGCCAGCGTGGTCAGCAGTATGCCGCCGTGCCCGTGCACGATGGGCTTGGGCAGGCCCGTCGTTCCACTGGAGTACACGATCCACAGCGGATGGTCGAACGGCAGCCACTCGGGCGCAAAGTCGCGCACGGCCGCATCGTCGCGATCGACCAGCGCGGCGAAGTCGTGCGTTTCGGTCAGGCGCTCCGCCGCATAGGGCGTGCGCAGCGTGACCACATGAGAAAGCGTCGGCAGGCCGGCGCGCAGCTCCCGCACGGTGGCGCTGCGGTCCAGCGGTCGGCCCGCGTAGTGCACCCCGTCCGCGGCAATCAGCACGGTCGGCTCGATCTGGCGGAAGCGGTCCAGCACCGCCGCCGTGCCCATGTCCGGCGCGCACACGCTCCAGATCGCGCCCAGGCTGGCGCAGGCCAGAAAGGCCACCACCGTCTCGGCCAGGTTGGGCAAATAGGCGGCCACGCGGTCGCCGCGCCGCACCCCCAGCGCGCGCAGGCCCACCGCCAACGCGGCCACGTCGCGCTGCAGCTCGCGCCAGCCCACGGTGCGCACGCGGCCCAGCTCGTCCTCGGCGATGATGGCCGGCTGGCCCGCGGCCTCGGCCGGCTCCACATGGCGCCACACCTGGCGCGCATAGTTCACCTGCGCACCGGGGAACCAGCGTACGTGCGGCATGGCGGCACCTTCCAGCACAGCGTGGTGCGGCGTGGGCGACTCCAGGGCAAAGTGGTCCCACACGCTTTGCCAGAACGCCGCCAGCTCGGTGGTGGACCAGCGCCACAGCGCGTCGTAGTCGTCAAAGCCCAGGCCATGGCGCTGCAGCAGCCAGTCCTGGTAGCGGCCAATCTGGGGGGTGTAGGGGGCGGGCATCCGGTCTCCTTCGGCCATTGGCGCGGTTGGCCGCGCACGGCGGGCATATGGGCCGAATTATCGAGAGCGGCGCTGCGCGGCCCGTCGCGTCGGTGTCAGGCGGGCCGGCCCGAATCCTGCTTGCCCTCGCGCTGGCGCCCATGACCTGACACGAGGCATGCAGGGGCATGGCGCACACGGGCAGAATCACGCCCATTTACCTGCAACCACGCGAGGAGCGAGAACCACCATGTTCCAATGGACGGAAAAATCTGACGCCGCCCTGCAGGCCGGCGGCGTCATCGGGCCGGACGAGCGGCTACCCTGGCCGCAGACCGCCATGTTGGGGGTGCAGCACCTGATCGCCATGTTTGGCGCGACGGTGCTGGCGCCCATCCTGATGGGGTTCGATCCCAACGTCGCGATCCTGATGAGCGGTATCGGCACGCTGTTGTTCTTCGTTGCCACGGGCGGCAATGTGCCCAGCTACCTGGGGTCGAGCTTCGCCTTCATTGGTGTGGTGATCGCAGCCACGGGCTATGCCGGGCAGGGGCCCAACGCCAACATGGGCGTGGCGCTGGGCGGCATCATCGCGTGCGGTGCGCTGTACTTCGTCATCGGGGCCGTCGTGCAGGCGGTGGGTACCGGATGGATCGAGCGACTGATGCCGCCCGTGGTTACGGGGGCGGTGGTGGCGGTGATCGGCCTCAACCTGGCGCACATTCCGGTCAAGAACATGGCCCCGACGCCGTTCGATGCCTGGATGCAGGCGGTGACCTTCGTTTGCGTGGGGCTGGTGGCGGTGTTCACACGCGGCATGGTGCAGCGGCTGTTGATCTTGATGGGCCTGATCGTGGCCAGTGTCGTGTATGCCGTGCTGGCCAACGGCCTGGGGTTGGGCAAGCCGCTCGACCTGTCGGGGGTGGCCAATGCCGCGTGGCTGGGCATGCCCAACTTCAGCGCCCCCGTGTTCAGCGGCCATGCGATGCTGCTGATCGCGCCGGTGGCCGTGATTCTGGTGGCCGAAAACCTGGGCCACATCAAGGCCGTGACGGCGATGACGGGCAAGAACCTGGATGTGTACATGGGCCGCGCCTTCATGGGCGACGGCGTGGCGACCATGGTCGCCGGCAGCGCGGGCGGCACGGGGGTGACCACCTACGCCGAGAACATCGGCGTGATGGCGGCGACCAAGATCTACTCGACCGCGATCTTCGTCGTGGCGGGTCTGATGGCCATTCTGCTGGGCTTCAGCCCCAAATTCGGTGCGCTGATCCAGGCCATTCCGCTGGCGGTGATGGGCGGGGTTTCGATCGTGGTGTTTGGCCTGATCGCGGTGGCGGGCGCCAAGATCTGGGTGGACAGCCGGGTGGACTTTTCCGACAACAAGAACCTGCTGGTGGCGGCGATCACGCTGGTGCTGGGCACGGGTGATTTCACGCTGAAGTTTGGCGACTTCGCCCTGGGCGGCATAGGCACGGCGACTTTTGGCGCCATTGGCTTGTACGCGCTGCTCAACCGGCGCTCGGCGGGCTGACGCCCGCGCCCGGGGCGGGGCCGTTCGTCGCCGCGTTGGCACGAAGTTCCGCCCGGGACGTACACTGCCGGGCATGGACGCCAGGATCAACAGCGCGGCGTTGTCCGGGATGCGCGCGGCGCAGACCCGGCTCAGCAGCGCGGCCAACAACATCGCCAACGCGCAAACCGACGGCTACCGCCGCGAGCAGGTGAGCAGTCAGGCCGAGCCCGTGCCGGGCGCGGGTGTGCGCACCCGCATCGACAAGCGGCCCGAGCCCGGGGCCGATCTGGCCGCCGACATGGTGGAGCAGAAAATGGCGGCCACCAATTTTGCGGCCAATTTGCAAGTGTTCAAAGCGGCCGATCAGGCGATGGGGCGCTTGCTCGACACCCGGGCCTGAATCGACTTGCGCGCGGTGCGCGCGGCAACAAAAAACACCGGGAGCGGGGCTGCCGGTGTCGTCGCAAGCCACCTGTGGCGGTGGCACCTGGATCGTCTCTGTCGGGGTTTACCCTCAAACGGGCGCTTCGCTGCCATGCCGCGCCATTGATTTGTCTCCTCGGTCCTCTCAGAGCTGACCGGCTGCGCACAGGCTCCGGCGTCCGAGTGAGCGTATTCTAGGTGGCGCTGTCCCCGCTGCGGCTTGGGACAAACCCGCAGCGCGGTCATGCGCCGGCCAGGATCCAGCGCGCGGCCTTCTCGGCGATCATCAAGGTGGGGCTGTTGGTGTTGCCGCTGGTGATGGTGGGCATGATGCCGGCATCGACCACGCGCAGCCCGCCGATGCGCCCGCCGTGCCCGTCGCGCACGCGCAAGTGGGGGTCGGTGACCGCCATCGGGTCGCCGTCGCGCCCCATCGCCGTGGTGCCCACCGGGTGGAAGATGGTGGTGGCGATGTCGCCGGCCAGCCGCGCCAGTTCTTTGTCGGTCTGGTACTGCGGGCCGGGACGGTATTCCTCGGGTCGGTAGGGGGCGAGCGCCGGCTGGGCGACGATGCGCCGGGTCAGACGCAGGCTGTCGGCCGCAACCTGGCGGTCCTGCGCGGTGGACAGGTAGTGGGGCGCGATGGCGGGCGCGTCCTCGAAGCGCGGGCTGCGCAGGTGCACCGTGCCGCGGCTGGTGGGGTTGAGGTTGCACACGCTCGCCGTGAAAGCCGGAAAGGGGTGCAGCGGTTCGCCAAAGGCGTCCAGGCTGAGCGGCTGCACGTGGTACTCCACATTGGGCCAATCGAAGCCCGGCCCGCTGCGCGTGAAGGCGCCCAACTGGCTGGGCGCCATGCTCATCGGCCCGCTGCGCGTCAGCAGGTATTGCAGGCCGATGCGGGCCTTGCCCCACCAGCTGCTGGCCAGGGTGTTGAGCGTTTCGGTCCCCTGTACCTTGAACACGGCGCGGATTTGCAGGTGGTCCTGCAGGTTGGCGCCCACGCCGGGCAGGTCCGCCACCACGTCGAGCCCCAAGGGCCGCAGCACGGACGCGGGCCCGATGCCGGAGAGCTGCAGGATCTGCGGGCTGCCGATGGCGCCGGCGCTGAGCACCACCTCGCGCGCGGCCTGGGCCGCCACGCTGCCTTGGGCGGTCCAGACCTCGACGCCCCGGCAGTGCAGGGCGCCGTCGGCACCGCGCTCGATCAGCAGCCGCTTGACCTGCGCGCCGGTCCACAGGGTGAAGTTGGGTCGCCGCTCGCAGGTCGGGCGCAAAAAGGCCTTGGCCGTATTCCAGCGCCAGCCGCTTTTCTGGTTGACCTCGAAGTAGCCCACCCCTTCGTTGGTGCCGCGATTGAAGTCGTCCGTGGCCGGGATGCCGGCCTGCTGCGCCGCCTGCGCGAAGGCGTCCAGAATGTCCCAGCGCAGGCGCTGCTTTTCCACGCGCCACTCGCCCGTGCTGCCCGTGCGCCGGTGGCCGTGCAGGGCGGCAAATGCGGGGTCGGTTTCCGCATCCAGGCGGTAGTGGTCCTCGTGCGCCTTGAAGTCGGGCAGGCAGCGCTCCCACGTCCACTCGTCGTCGCCGGTGATCTGCGCCCATTGGTCATAGTCGCGTGCCTGGCCGCGCATGTAGATCATGCCGTTGATGCTGGAGCAGCCGCCCAGCACCTTGCCGCGCGGGTAGCGCAGTTGTCGGCCGTTGAGGCCGGCGTCCGGCTCGGTCTTGTACAGCCAGTCGGTGCGCGGGTTGCCGATGCAGTAGAGGTAGCCCACCGGGATGTGCACCCAGTGGTAGTCGTCCTTTTGCCCGGCCTCGATGAGCAGTACGCGGTGGCGCGGGTTGGCCGACAGGCGGTTGGCCAGCAGACTGCCGGCGGTGCCGCCACCGACCACGATGTAGTCGAAGGTGTTCACTGGGAGGTCGGCATCACGAACTCGGCGCCCTTGGGCGTGCTCTCGGGCCAGCGCTGCATGACGCTCTTTTGCGCGGTGTAGAAGCGTACACCCTCCTCGCCATAGGCGTGCATGTCGCCGAACAGGCTCTTTTTCCAGCCGCCAAAGCCGTGCGAGGCCATCGGCACCGGGATCGGCACGTTGATGCCCACCATGCCGACCTGCACGCGGCGCGCAAACTCACGCGCCACATGCCCGTCGCGGGTGAAGCAGGCCGTGCCGTTGCCGTAGGCGTGCCCGTTGATCAGCCGCACCGCGGTGGCAAAGTCCGCTACCCGCACGCACGACAGCACGGGGCCGAAGATCTCGTCGCGGTAGATCGACATCTCGGGGGTGACGTGGTCGAACAGCGTGCCGCCCAGCCAGAAGCCGTGGTCGCAGCCCGGGCCGGCGCTGCGGCCGTCGAAGCCCCGGCCGTCCACCAACAGCTGTGCCCCTTCGCGCACGCCGGCCTCGATGTAGCCGGTGATGCGCTGGCGCGCGGCGTCGGTGACGATGGGGCCCATCTCGGCCTGCCGATTCATCCCGTCCAGCACCTTCAGCGCCCGCGTGCGTTCGACCAGCCGGGGCATGATCCGGTCGGCCACGTCGCCCACCAGCACGCCGACCGAGATGGCCATGCAGCGCTCGCCGGCCGAGCCGAAGGCTGCGCCGATCAGCGCGTCGACCGCCTGGTCCAGATCCGCATCGGGCATGACGACCATGTGGTTCTTGGCCCCGCCCAGGGCCTGCACGCGCTTGCCGTGGCGCGCGCCGGTCTCGTAGATGGTGTTGGCGATCGGCGTCGAGCCGACGAAGCTGACGGCCCGCACATCGTGGTGATCCAGCAGCGCGTCCACCGCCACCTTGTCGCCCTGCACCACGTTGAACACGCCGTCGGGCAAGCCGGCCTGCTGCAGCAGCTCGGCGATGCGCAGCGACGGCGACGGATCGATCGGGCTGGGCTTGAGCACGAAGGTGTTGCCGCAGGCCAGCGCGACCGGGAACATCCACATCGGCACCATGACGGGGAAGTTGAACGGCGTGATGCCGGCCACCACGCCCAGCGGCTGGCGCATGGTCCAGTTGTCGATGCCGGTGGAGACCTGCTCGGTGTAGTCGCCCTTGAGCAGCTGCGGAATGCCGCAGGCGAATTCGACGATCTCGATGCCGCGGGTGACTTCGCCTTGCGCGTCGGTGAACACCTTGCCGTGCTCGGCGGTGATCATGGCGGCCAGCTCGTCGCGCTGCTGATTGAGCAGCTCCAGAAACCGGAACAGGATGCGCGCGCGGCGCAGCGGGGGCAGTTCGGCCCAGGCGGGGAAGGCCGCCCGCGCGGCCGCGACGGCCGCCTGCACCTCGGCCGCATCGGCCAGCGCGACGCGGCCGGTGACGGCGCTCGTCGCGGGGTTGAAGACGTCCTGCTGGCGGCCCGACTGGCCGGCGACGGGGCGGCCGCCGATGTAGTGGCCGATGGCGGTGGGGGTCAGGATCATGGTCTTAAATCCGGCTCATGTGAAAGCCCCCACTTTAGAAGAGTGCAATCCGCCTGACCAGCGAGTTTTTCAAAAGTCAGACATAAGGTGATCTAATATCCAGATGGACCACACCGCCATGCGTGCCTTTGCCGCCGTGGCCCGCGAAGGCAGCCTGTCGCGGGCGGCGCGGCGCCTGCACCTGACTCAGCCGGCCTTGAGTCTGCAGCTCAAGGCCTTGCAGGCGCGGCTGGGGGTGCGGCTGTTCGAACGCACCCCGCGTGGCATGCGCCTGACCCCCGATGGCGCGGCCCTGTTGCCGCTGGCCGACCGGGTGCTGGCGGCGCAGCGCGAGTTCGACG
The DNA here is from genome assembly GCF_036825565.1 of Tepidimonas sp. Classification (GTDB taxonomy): domain Bacteria; phylum Pseudomonadota; class Gammaproteobacteria; order Burkholderiales; family Burkholderiaceae_C; genus Tepidimonas. The sequence continues at coordinate 19,767 of NZ_DAISXZ010000006.1, forward strand.
GCGCCGCCCAGCGCCTGCGGCAGCAAGTGCGCGGCGAGCTGGCCATCGGCACCATCCTGGACCCGGAGTTCACCCGCCTGGGGGCCTTTTTGCGCGAGCTGGTGGAAACCGCTCCTTTCCTGCAGACGGTGTTGCGCCAGGGCATGAGCGGCGAGGTGCTGCAGCGCCTGGACGCGGGCGAACACGACGTGGGCTTCTACCTCGGCGACCCGGACGAGGACCGCGGGACGGCGGGGCGCTACCGCGTGCGCACGCTCACCCCGTTCACCTACCGCGTGTTGGCACCCGCCGGGTGGGGGCCGCAGGTGCAGGGGCGCGGCTGGGCCGAGCTCGCGGCCTTGCCGTGGATCGAGACGCCGCCCGAGTCGGCCCATCACCGCCTGCTGCGCCGCACCCTGCAGCCGCTGGGGTTGCAGGTGCGGCGTGTGGCTCTGGTGGATCAGGAGGCGTCGATGCTGGACCTGGTGCGCTCCGGCGTGGGCCTGAGCCTGGTGCGCGACGCGGTGGCTATCCGCGAGGTGCAGGCGCGCGGGCTGGTGGTGGCCGACCGGGTGGCGCTGGGGTGTGTGCTGAGTTTCGTCAGCCTGGCCGAGCGGCAGGGCGAACCGCCCATCGAAGCCGCCTGGACCGCGCTGGATCGGGTCTGGGGCGGTACCGAGGGCGGCGTCTAGGGCGGGGATGACGGCCGCGAACCGTCCGGGGACGGCCGCGCTGGCGTCACCAGTGCTTGGGCAGCGGAATCTTGCCGTAACCGTTGACCGGCTTGCCCGCGCCGGCGGTGAACTGCGGGTCGCGGTGCGCCACCTGGTGGCGCAGGCGGGCAAATTCGTCCAGCCGCAGCATCAGATCGTGCTTGATCGCCATCAGCGCCGCGGCAGTCGTGAAATCGAAGCCGCGCCGCGTGCCGCCCCGCGTGTCCAGGAACAAATGGTTCACGTAATCCAACATGCCCGGCCAATCGTCCTGCAGTTGCAGCAGGCGCTCCCGGATGTGGGGGTAGGCGATTTGTTCGAGACGTCCGCTCAGGACGTCGGGCATACGGTCCATGGCAGATGACGGTGGTGGGCGAAATACCGCGATCGTAACGCAGTCCAAACGGGCTGCCCAGTGGGCGACAGGTTCCCGGTGTGGTGCCAGACGCCGCCGGCGCTCCCCGGCCGTTTAGCCGCGCCAAAAGAATATGGCGCTCATCACGACCCCGGTGCCGATGACCACCGCCCGCACGGCGGCAGCGGGCAGCCGCCGTGCGCCGTGTGCGCCCGCATAGCCCCCGGCGGTGGCGGCCGCCATCATCAGCACCGCCGGGCCCCAGGCGATGGCACCTACGAGCGCAAATGTCGCCACCGACAGCAGCGACAGCACCAACGAATGGAGGTTTTTGAGCGCGTTGGCAGTGTGGATGCGCGACTCCCCCGTCGCGGTGTACAGCGCCATGAGCAGGATGCCCAACCCGCCGTTGAAGTAGCCCCCGTACACGGACACGGCCGCCAGCCCCCAGGTCCGCGCGCCGCGGCCCGGGAAGCCGCCGCGGTGCTCCGCCAACCAGCGCACGCACCGCGGCCCGGCCATGAAGACGACCGTGGCAAACAGCAGCAGCCACGGCACGATGGCGCGAAAGGCGCTGGCCGGGGTGATCAGCAACAGCAGGGACCCCACCACCCCGCCCACCGCGGCGATGCTGGCCTCCATGCGCAGGCGGTGTGGCGGCACTCGGGCCAGCTCGTCGCGCATGCCCAGAGCGCTGCCCAGATAGCCGGGGCTGACGGCCACCGCGCTGGTGGCGTTGGCGACGATGGGGTTGACGCCCGTGAACACGAGCGCAGGGAACGTCAAAAAACTGCCGCCGCCCGCGATGGCGTTGAGCACGCCCGCGGCAAAGGCGGCACTCGCCAGCAGCAGGCCGTCAGTCAGGGTCATCATGAATGGGGGGGATCCAGAGGCAGGCGTCGGTCTTGCCGCACCAAGGTTTCGAAGGTGTCCAGGTCCACCGGCGGGCTAAACAGAAAGCCCTGCAGTTGATCGCAACCGAGCGCGCGTAAAAATTGCATCTGCTCGACGGTCTCGACCCCTTCCGCGACGATCTCCTGGCGCAGCTGGTGCCCCATGGTCACGATCGCGCGGGCGATGGCACCGTCGCTGATCTGGTGCGGAATGCCGGTGACGAAAGAGCGGTCGATTTTGAGCGTGCGAATCGGAAAGCGCTTGAGGTAGGCCAGGCTGGAGTAGCCCGTGCCGAAGTCGTCCAGCGCCAGGCCCAGGCCCATGGCGGCCAGGGCCTCCATGATGGGCACGACATTCTCGGCGCCGCGCACCATCACGCTTTCGGTTACCTCCATCTGCAGTTGCCGTGGCGCCACGCCGTGTTCGCGCAGCAGGGAATCCAGGCGCCCGGGCAGCGTGGGTAGGAATTGCCGGGCCGAGACGTTGACCGCCAGCGAGGGCATGGCGATGCCGCCGGCATTCCAGCGGCGCAGGATGCGGCAGGCCTCCTGCAGGACCCAGTCGCCCAGTTCCAGGATTAGCTGCGACTCCTCGGCCAGCGGGACGAAGTGCGCCGGGCCGAGCAGCCCCTGGCGGGGGTGCTGCCAGCGCAGCAGCGCCTCGGCGCCCACGATGCGTCCGGTGCGCAGGCTGACCTTAGGTTGCAGCCACAGGCGCAGTTCGCCTTGCGCGCTGGCGCGGCGCAGTTCGTGCTCAAGCCGCAGGCGCTCGGTGGCGCGCGCCTGCATGTCGGCGCTGAAGAAGGTCACCGGTGGCTGGTCCGGGTCGGCCGTGCGCTGGGTGGCCGCTTCGGCGCAGCGCAACAGCGCTGCCGTTTCGTGGCCGTTGTCGGGGAACAGAGCCACGCCGATGCAGGCCGGGCACTCCACCTCGCCGTCCAGCGCGGCATAGGCCGGCTGCAGCCGCTCGATCAGCTTGTGCGCGACCAGGGCCGCGTGCTCGCGCAGCGGCAGCCCCGGCAGCACGGCGACCACCGTGTCGTGGTCCAGCCGCGCCAGCAGGTCCTGCTCGCGCAGCGCGCCCTGCAACCGGCCGGTGGCCGCGCGCACCAGGGTGTCGCCCACGGTGTGTCCCAGGGTGTCGTACAGGCGCCCCAGGCGGGGCCAGCGGATGGCCAACACCGCCATCAGCGACCGGCTGCGCCGGGCCTGCGCCAGCAACTGCCCTAGCAATTGCGCCAGCAGCAGCCGGTTGGGCAGCCCGCTGACGGGGTCGAAATGGTCGCGCAGGCGCTGAGCGCCGGGAGCGCGCGGATCGCGCTGCTGGGGCACCAGCACGCACAGCACATGCCGCTGTGCCTCGGCCCCGACCCGCACGGCGCCCAGGCTGACGCCCAGTGGCAGCGGGTGCCCCTCGCGGTGCCGCGCCGTGGCTTCGCCGTGCCAGTGGCCCTCGTCGCCGTGCATCAGCGCGTCCAGCGGGGGCGGGGCGAGGTCCGCCCACAAGGTGGGCCAGAGGGGCGTCGTGCCGTCCGGGACATGGCCCGTGATGCGGGTGAAAGCGGCGTTGGCCACCACGGCCCGGCCTGCCGGGTCGAGCACCACCAGGCCGAGTGGGCTGCGCTGCAGCAGGCCGCCCAGGCGGGCCCATCGGTCTGCTTGCTTGCTGTCGTCGTCGCTGGCGGGTTCGTAGCGGACATGCAGGCCGAGCGGCTCGCCCTGGGCGTCGTGGCGCCGCCGCAGCGTCCTCCACAGGCGGCGGGGCTGGCCGCTGGCATCCGGCCGCTCGACCAGCAGCCGCAGGGCCTCGCCCTCGTGGGGCAGAGTCACCGGTTGGGGGTGCGTGGGATCTTGCCCGTCGTCGAGCAGCCAGGGCAGCGGCTGTCCCAGGACGGCCGAGGCCGGCAGGCCAAACAGGGCGACGGCCTGCGCGGGCCAGTGGGTCACGAAGCCGGCGGCATCGAGTTCGATGTGGACGGCCGCCCCATCATCCTGCGCATCGCTCACGCCCGGCCCCCGCCCCGATCAGGTCCAAAGTCCAGTGACAGGCCGCCAGGATGCAGGCTTGGAACCGGGGCCCCTCCATCCCCCAGGCCGGCCAGTGGCGGGTGACACCATCGAGCGCGCGGGCCTCGACCGCTTGCCAGGTGCGCAGCAGGGCCCCGACCGGATGCGCGGCCTGGTCGGGGACGAGCAGGGCATCGCGCAGGTCGTCGCCGATGGCCAGCGGGCGCAGCAGGTCGGGCAAAGGCTGCCCAAACAGCACGTCCAGCCGCGAGAGCATGCCCGCCATGAAAGCCTGATCCTGCCCCACGCGGTCCAGCCCGGCACCCTGCGCCAACGCCTCCATGCCGCGCGCGCGCAGGGCCACGTCCATCTGCAGCATGGCGCCGCGGGCGTCGTCGTCGCCCGCGGCAAAGACCAGCAGGTGCAGCCAGCGCTTGAGGGGCTTGCGGCCCATCATCAGGATGGCCTGCCCGTAGCTGGTGATTTCCCGGCGCGCGCCAAACGCGGCGGAGTTGACCAGTCGCAGCAGTTGGTAGGACAGGGCCGCGTCTTCGCGAAAGGCCGCCTCCAGCTCGTGCAGATCGGCGTCGGCATGCACCAGCTCCAGCAGCCGCAAGGCGCGCTGGCGCGGCGCCGTGTGGGCGGTGTTGGGCCGGGCCGGCGGCTTCAGGTACCACGTCCCGGCGGTTCACCGCGGGCCGTGGCCGTCCGGGGGCTGTGTGTGGCACTCGGCGACCTCATCCGGTTGGCACGGCGCGATGGTGTCCGCCGCGGGGGCCAGCTCCCCGCGTTGGCCGACCCAGCAGGTGGGCCATCGCTCGGTCAGGGCCGTCACCTCGGCCGACCGCCACCATGTGGGCTCCACCCCCTGGGGACTGGGCAGCACGTGCCAGCGCAGGCCGACCGGCTGACCGGCGGAGCTGGCCAGCCACTCGGGCAGGGCGATGAGGCGGTCGGGCGCGGCGGTGTGCATCCCAGCTATGCTAACCGCTCGCTACCGCCCCGGTATCGCCCAGGCTCCCTGGCCGTGTCAGGCGTGACGACCTGGGGACGGCATCAGGGCGCGGCCGTCACCACCGGCGCCACCGGCTCCGGCGCCAGCAGCGTGCCTTGGCGCAGACCCTTGATCGTGGCCAGCACCAGCGCCGCGATCACCACCGACACCAGCGCCAGCAGCCCCAGCGCCGCGAGTTGCAGCCCCGGGTGCGCCAGCGCCGCAGCCAGCTTGAAGGTGAGGGCGGTGAACGCCGCCAGCGGAAACGATACGGCCCAGAACGGCAGCGCGAACGGTTGCGCGAAGTAGCGCCGCGCCTGCGTGCCGACCCACAGCAGCATGAACAGCCCCACGCCCCACATCGCCGCCGCCACGCCCGGTGGCCAGCCGAAGCGCAGCACGCACAGCCCCACCACCGCCGCCGGCGCCAGCGAGATGAACCACGTCGGCTGCAGCCGCGGTGGCATCGGCCCGTGCGCCAAGCGCCGCGCCACCAACAGGGTGAACACCACCGGCCAGAAGAACACCCCGATGCCGAAGTGCACCGCCGACCACAGGGCGTGCTCGAAGCCGACGCCGGCCAGCGGTGCCACGACGTTGCCCACCACCGGAATGTAGAGCACCGGCGTGATGCCATTCCACAGCGACTGCGCGTCCGGCGCGTGCGCCACGGTGGGGGCCAGCCAGCGCCCCAGCGCCCAGACGGTGACGCTGAGCTGGCCGATCGAGCCGATCCACCACAGCGCCTGTGCCAGCGGCCGAGCCAGGCCCATGGCCTGCAGCCAGGTCGCCAGCAGGATCAGCGCCACCGGTATCGCCGCGACGAAGGCGTGGCGCACCGGGTGGCGCAGGTCTTCGGCAAGCGCCTCGGGGTGGCGTTGCCAGCGGCGCAGGGAACCCGCGAGAAGCACCACGCACACCGTCGCGGCCAGCGCGCCGATGACCAGCGCCGACCCTTCGGCCCACGGGCCGAGCACAGGGCCGGCGGCGTGCCAAGCCAGCGCCAGGCCGCTCAGGCCCATCACCAGCGTGAACCAGCCCGGGTGCAGAAACTTCAGCGGGGTGGGATGGGCAGCGTTCATCGCGGCCTCCGCTGCGCTTTCAGCAGGCCTTGCAGGGGATGGCCGCTTCGGGCACGCCCAGCTTCTTCAGGATGATGGCCAGCGGGCAGAAGTTGGTGAAGCCGAACTGGAACAGGTTCAGGCCGACGAAGGCGGTGAAGGCCAGGAACCATTCGCTGACGAACAGCGGGCTGGCCGGCGCGCCCAGCGCCACCGACAGGAACACGAACAGGCCCGCGATCACACGGATCCAGCGCTCGACGGTCATGATGCTCTCCTTACTAGCTAGGGTTGGGACAGGGTTGCAGGAAAACCGGGCTCAGGCGGGGCGCGGCGCTCCCCGCCCCTCGTGGCGGCGCCGGTACACGGCGTAATAAAGCACCGGGATCACCACCAGCGTCAGCAAGGTGGAGACGGCGATGCCGAAGATCAAGGACACGGCCAAGCCGTTGAAGATCGGGTCGTCGAGGATGAAAAACGCCCCCAGCATCGCCGCCAGAGCGGTCAGCGCGATTGGCTGCGCGCGCACCGCGGCGGACTGGATCACGGCCTCCTTGAACGGCATGCCTTTGGCGGTCTCCAGCTCGATGAAGTCCACCAGCAGGATCGAGTTGCGCACGATGATGCCCGCCAGCGCAATCATGCCGATCATGCTGGTGGCGGTGAACTGCGCACCCAGCAGCGCGTGGCCCGGCATGATTCCAATCATCGTCAACGGAATCGGCGCCATGATGATCAGCGGCGTCAGGTAGCTGCGGAACTGCGCCACCACCAGCAGGTAGATCAGCACCAGCCCGACCGCGTAGGCCGCGCCCATGTCGCGGAACGTCTCGTAGGTCACCTGCCACTCGCCGTCCCACTTGATCGCGTACTCGCGCCACGGGTCGGCCGGCTGGCGAATCCAGTATTCACCCAGCGGCCCGGCGTTGGGCAGCGCGGCCTCGGCCAGCCGGCCGCGGATCCCAAACATCCCGTACAGCGGCGAGTCGGTCTGGCCGGCCATGTCGCCCAGCACATAGACCACCGGCAGCTGGTCCTTGGTGAAGCGCGGCGGGTCGATGACGCCGCGCTCGACGCGCACCAGCTCCGACAGCGGCACCATGCGGCCGTCGGCGGCCTTGAGCGGCAGCGCCAGCAGCGCCTCCAGCCCGACCTGGCGCTCGCGCGGCAGCTGCAACCGCACCGGCACCGCGAACTTGGCGTGGCCGTCGTGCAGGTAGGCTGCGTCGCTGCCGGACAGCGCCGTGTAGACCGTTTGCGCGATCACCTGCGCCGGGATGCCCAGGCTTTCGGCGCGTGCACGTTCGATGCGCAGGAACACGCGTGGCGCCTCCTCCTTCAGCGTGGTGTCGATGCCAACGATGTCGGGCGTGTCGGCGAACGCTTGGGCGACACGGCGCGCCAACTCGGCACGGCCGGCCTCGTCCGGCCCATACACCTCGGCGACGATCGGCGACAGCACCGGTGGCCCCGGCGGCACTTCCACCACTTTGATACGCCCGCCGTGCGCTTGCGCGACCGCCTCCAGCCCTGGGCGCAGGCGCTGCGCGATGGCGTGGCTTTGCTCCTTGCGGTGCTTGGCGTCGACCAGGTTGACCTGCAGGTCACCCTGCTCGGCATCGGCGCGTAGGTAATACTGCCGCACCAGCCCGTTGAAGGTGATGGGGCTGGCGGTGCCGGCGTAGCCCTGCACGTGCGTGACCTCCGGCTGCTGCGCCAGGAACGCCGTCATGTCCTGCAGCGCGGCAGCGGTGTCCTCCAGCGCCGTGCCGGCGGGCATCTCCAGCACCACCTGAAACTCGCTCTTGTTGTCGAACGGCAGCATCTTCAGGATCACAGCCTGCACCACCGCCAGCCCCACCGACAGGAACAGGCCGGCCAGCACGCCCAGCGCCAGCAACCAGCGGTGGCGCGCACTTTCCAGGAACGGCGTCAGCACGCGCGTGAAAAAGGTCTGCAGCCCGCGCGTCAGCTTGGACGGCCCGTGCGCCGCGTGGCCGGCAGCACCATGCGCGCCCATCAGCTTCCACGCCAGCCACGGCGTGATGGTGAAGGCCACCGCCAGCGAGATCGCCATGCCCATGCTGGCGTTGATCGGGATCGGGCTCATGTACGGGCCCATCAGGCCGCTGACGAAGGCCATCGGCAGCAGCGCCGCAATCACCGTCAGCGTTGCCAGAATCGTCGGGCCGCCGACCTCATCGACCGCGCGCGGGATGATGTCCAGCAGCGACGCCTGCGGCGTGAGCTGGCGGTGGCGGTGGATGTTTTCCACCACGACGATGGCGTCGTCGACCAGGATGCCGATGGAGAAGATCAGCGCGAACAGCGACACGCGGTTGAGCGTGAAGCCCCACGCCCACGAGGCAAACAGCGTCGCCGTCAGCGTCAGGATCACCGCCACGCCGACGATGACCGCTTCGCGCCGGCCCAGCGCCAGCCCGACCAGCACGATCACGCTGCCCGTGGCAAAGATCAGCTTGCTGATCAGCTTGTTGGCCTTGTCGGCGGCAGTGGCGCCATAGTCGCGGCTGATGGTCACCTCGACGCCGTCCGGGATCAGCGTGTTGTGCAGGCGCTGGAGTTGCTGCGTGGCGGCGCGCGCCACGTCCACGGCGTTTTCGCCCGGCTTCTTGGTCACGATGACCGTGACCGCCGGGTAGAGCTGGCCGGGCTGCGCCCCCTGTGGCAGCGTCGCCGCCGGCCCCGGCGTGTGCCAGACGTAGCGGCGCGGCAGCTGCGCGCCTTCCTCGATGCGTGCCACCTCGCGCAGGTACACCGGGCGGCCCTGGTGCACGCCGACGACGATGTCGCCGACGTCCTGCACGCTCTTGAGGAACTCGCCGGTCTCCACCGTCAGCAGGCCCGGCGCGCCGGGCTGCTGGCGCGGCTGCGCCACGGTGCCAGACGGCATGGCCTGGTTGGCCGCGGCGATCGCCTGGTGGATGGCCTGCAGCGGTACGCCGCGCGCGCGCAGCCGCTCCGGCTCGATCCAGACGTGGATCGCGCGCCCCGGGCCGCCGATGGTCTGCACCTCGCGCGTGCCCGGCACGCGCTTGAGCTCGGTCTCGATCGCGTGCGCGACGCGCTCGAGCTCCCAGGCACTCTTGCCCGTGGGGCTCCACAGCGTGGCGGCCAGCACCGGCACGTCGTCGATGCCCTTGGGCTTGACGATCGGCGGCAGCACGCCCAGGCCCTGCGGCAGCCAGTCCTGGTTGGCGTTGAGCACATCGTACAGGCGCACCAGCGCCTCGGTGCGCGGCACGCCGACCTTGAACTGCACCGTCAGCACCGCCACGCCCGGGCGCGAGACGCTGTAGGTGTGCTCGATGCCGTGGATCTGCGACAGCACGTGCTCGGCCGGCTGCGCCACCATCTTTTCCACGTCCGCGGCGGAGGCGCCGGGAAACGGGATCAGCACGTTGGCCATCGTGACGTTGATCTGCGGCTCCTCCTCGCGCGGGGTGACCAGCACCGCGAAGACGCCCAGCAGCAGCGCCACCAGCGCCAGCAGCGGCGTGATGGCGTTGGCCTGGAAGGCGCGCGCGATCACGCCGGAAATGCCCAGCCGTTCGGCTTGGGTACTGGTAGGGGTAGTTTGGGATTCGGCGTTCATCGGCCGTTCTCCTGCGTGCGGGGAAGGGGACGATGGCCGATCAGGGCGCCGGCTGCGCACCGCGCAGCCCGGCACGCACCGGATCGAGCGCGACGCGCTCGCCCGGCTGCAGGCCCGACAGGATCTCGACCCCGGCCTCGCCGTGGTCGGCGCCGGTGCGCACCGCGCGCAGCACGAAGGCGGAGGGCGCGCCCGCCGGGGCCGCCACGTAGGCCGCTGTCAGCTCGCCCCGGCGCAGCAGGGCGCTGGCCGGCACCACCAGCCGCTCGTCGCTGCCCGCCGCGAAGCGCACCTTGACCGCCTGGCCGGGCAGAACACCCTGCGCATCGGCGGCCGCGAGCGGCAGGCGCCACTCCACCGTCTGCGCCACCGGGTCCGCCGCCGGCAGGCGACTGCGGCCGCTGGGCTGCACCCAGCGGCCTTCGGGCAGGCGCACCTCGACGCGCTGCGCGCGCTCCGCCAGCGCCGACTGCGACGCCGGCACATGCACGGTGGCGCGCAGCGGCTGTGGCGCGTACACCGTCAGCACCGGGCGGCCCGGCGCCGCGAGATCGCCGGCCTCGGCATGCGTGCCCAACACGAAGCCGTCGAACGGCGCCGTCAGGCGCGTGAAGCCCTGCGCCAGCGCGGCCTGCAACTGCGCGGCCTTGGCCTGCTGCAGCGCGGCGCGCGCCGCGGCGGCCTGCGCCTCGGCGGTGTCCAGCGCCGCCTGCGAGACAAAGCCCTGCGCGCGCAGCTCGCGCGTGCGTTTGGCGTGCGCCTCGGCGTTGCGCAGCTCGGCCTCGGCCTGCGCCACCGCGCCGCTGGCGCGCTGCACGCCGGCGCTGGATTCGCGGTCATCGATCACCGCCAGCACCTGCCCGGCGCGCACGCGGTCACCGGCCTTGACGTGCAGCTGGGTGATGCGGCCGCTGGCCTGGGCCGCCAGCGTCGCCTGCTGCTGCGCTTCGATGGTGGCGTCCAGCAGGAGCGCCTGGCCGACCGGGCGGCGGGCGGCTTCGACCACCGGCACGCGCGGCCCGGCCGCCTCCGGTTGGGCCCAGGCCGGGGTGGACAGCGCGTTGCCCAGCAGCACGGCCGCAGCGGCCGCAGCGGCCGCGCCGAGCCAGCGCCGCAAGGTCGTCTGGGAAAAGGGGGGCGTACAGTGATCCATGGCTTGATCCTCCATTGCCCGCAAGTATAGCGTCATACCCCCAGGAGTACAAGGGCTACGGCGCTTCGGCCCCGTCGACGGCGAACGGCACGCGCGCCGCCACCGCGCACAGCAGCTCGTAGGCGATGGTGCCGGCGGCCTGCGCCACCTCGTCCACCGGCAGCACTGCGCCGCTGGTGCTGCGGCCCCACAGCACCACTTCGTCGCCGAGGTGGCACGGCCCGCCGGCGGCCTCCACCGGGGTCAGGTCCACCGCCAGCATGTCCATACTGACGCGCCCGACCAAGTGGGTGCGCACGCCGCGCACCAGCACCGGCGCGCCGGGGGCTTGCGACAGGCTGGCGTGGCGCGGATAGCCGTCGGCGTAGCCGCAGGCGACGATGCCGATGCGCATGTCGTGTGCGGCGGTGTAGATCGAGCCGTAACCGACCGTCTCGCCGGCGGCCACCGGCTGGATGGCGATCAGGCGGCTGGCCAGCGTCATGGTCGGCTGCAGGTCCCAGTCGGCGGCGGTGTGCGCCGGGTGGTCCGGCGCGCTGCCGTATAGCGCAATGCCGGCGCGCGCCCAGTCCGCCCCCAGCGCCCCGCCGTCGTCGCCCAGGCGCAGCCGCCGCGCGTGGCGCAGCGTGGCGGCGCTGTTGCATAGGCTGCGCTCGCCGGGCAGATCGCGCGTGGCGCGCACGAACGCCTCCACCTGGTGCAGCACGCCCTCGCGCCCGCGGCGCAGCCCGTCAGCGTCGGAAAAGTGCGTCATCAGCCCGATCTCGCCGACCTGCGGCAGCGCCTGCAGCCGCGCCCACGCGGCGCGGTAGGCCTGCGGGCGAAAGCCGAGTCGGTTCATACCCGAGTTCATCTTCAGGAACACGTGGTGCGGCTGGTGTGTCTTGTGCGCTGCCAGCCAGTCGATCTGCTCCTCGGTGTGGACCACGTGCCACAGGTCCAGGCGCGAGCAGGTCTCCAGGTCGCGCGGCTCGAAGCAGCCTTCCAGTAGCAGGATCGGGCCGCGCCAACCCAGCGCGCGCAGCCGCTCGGCCTCGGCCAAGTCCAGCAGCGCAAAACCGTCGGCGCCGCGCAGCGCCGGCCAGACGCGCTCGATGCCGTGGCCGTAGGCGTTGGCCTTGACGACGGCCCACACACGCGCGTCGCCGGCGGCGGCGTTGCAGCGGTGCAGGTTGTGGCGCAGGGCATCCAGGTGCACGGTAGCGAGGATCGGGCGGGGCATGGCAAGCGAAGGGAAAGGGGGATGAGCGGAGGGGAGTCCGGCGCAGGCGCATGCTATAAACCGCGCACCCTGCGCCAGACGCGACTTTCGCACAGGCCGGCGGTGTGCGCTCCCCTGATTCGAGGCTTTTTCGGATATTTCGCCCCCATGAAGCGCGGCTTCTACACCATCATGACGGCGCAGTTCTGCAGCTCGCTGGCCGACAACGCGCTGTTCGTGGTGGCGGTGGAGCTGCTGCGCAGCCGAGGCGCCCCGGAATGGCAGGCCGCTGCGCTGGTGCCGATGTTCGCGTTGTTCTACGTGCTGCTGGCGCCGTGGGTCGGGGCGTTTGCGGACTCGCGGCCGAAGGGGCAGGTCATGTTCATCAGCAACGCCATCAAGGTGGTGGGCTGCGTGCTGATGCTGACCCCCGTGCACCCGCTGCTGGCCTACAGCCTGGTGGGGCTAGGCGCGGCGGCGTACTCGCCGGCCAAGTACGGCATCCTCACCGAGCTGTTGCCGCCATCGCAGCTGGTCAAGGCCAACGGCTGGATCGAGGGGCTGACGATCGCCTCCATCATCCTTGGCGTCGTGCTGGGTGGCCAGCTCGTCTCGCCCGCGGTGGCCGCGTGGTTGGCGGCGCACGAGGCGGCGTGGCTGCGCGCCCGGCTGCCGACGGCATCGGAGCTGGCCATCGTTGGCCTGGTGGTGGTGTACGGGCTGGCGGCGGCGTTCAACCTGCGCATCCCGCGCACCACGGCGCCGCTGCGCCACCTGCCGCCCAATCCGCTGGCGCTGCTGCCGGACTTCTGGCGCTGCAACCTGCGCCTGTGGCGCGATCATCTGGGCCAGATCTCGCTGGCCACCACCACGCTGTTCTGGGGCGTCAGCGGCAACCTGCGCTACATCGTGCTGGCCTGGGCCGCCGCGGCGCTGGGTTACAACACCACGCAGGCCTCCAGCCTGGTCGGCGTGGTGGCGGTCGGCACGGCGGTGGGGGCGGTGGTGGCTTCGGTGCGCATGCGCATCGACCAAGCCCCGCGCGTGATGCCACTGGGTGTGGCGATGGGGCTGCTGGTGGTGCTGATGGTGCTCATCCGCGACGTGTGGGTGGCCGCGCCGTTTCTCGTCCTGCTGGGGGCGCTGGGTGGCTTTCTGGTGGTGCCGATGAACGCGCTATTGCAGCACCGCGGCCACAACCTGATGGGCGCCGGCCGCTCGATCGCGGTGCAAAACTTCAACGAACAAACCTGCATCCTGGGGCTGGGCTTTCTCTACAGCGCGGCCACCGGCGCGGGGCTGTCGGCGTTTGGCGCCATCACCGCATTCGGGCTGCTGGTGGCTGGGGTGATGCTGCTGATCACGCTGTGGCACCGGCGCAATCTGCGCTGCTACCCACACGAGCTGGCGCGACTGTTCGAGATCGCCCGCCGCGACGACCTGCACGGCTGAGCGGCGCAGGCGCCGACCGACCGTGATTCCATCATCCGAGGAGACCCCGCCATGGTTGTGCCCCGTTCGTCGTCCACCCCGTCCACCCAGTCGGCCCCGCTGTCCCGCCGTGGCTGGCTGCACTCGGCGGCGTGGGGGGTGGCCGCACTCGCGGTCCCGGCTGCATCCGGTTACGCGCAGACCGGCGGCTGGCCGTCGCGGCCGTTGCGCCTGTTGGTGGGTTTTCCGCCCGGCTCGTCGCCCGACCTGACCGCGCGCACCCTGGCCGAGCCGTTGGCCCAGGTGCTCGGCCAGCCGGTGGTGGTGGAAAACCGCCCGGGCGCGGGCGGCAACATTGCTGCAGAGCAGGTGGCGCGCGCCAACGATGGCCACACCTTGGGACTGATGATCAACGGCAATCTGACCATCGCCAAGATCCTCAACCCCGCCACGCCCTACGATCCGCTGACCGACCTGGCGCCGGTGTCGCTGGTCGGCACCGCGCCTCTGGTGCTGACGGCCTCGACCCGGCTGCCGGCCGAGCCCGCCGCCGTCCTGGCCGCGGGGCGCGAGGCGGGCGACCGCTGGAATTACGGCACCCCGGGGGCGGGCACGGTCGCCCACATCGGGATGGAGATGCTCAAGGTGGCCGCGGGCTGGCGCGCCGTGCATGTGCCGTATCCGGGCAATCCGCAGGTGGTCACGGCCATGATCCAGGGCGATGTGCAGGTGGCCCTGCTGCCCCCCGGCGTGGCGCTGCCGCAGGTGCAGGCAGGTCGGTTGCGCGCGGTGGGGTTGACCTCCCCCGGGCGCAGCACGCTGGCCCCGCAGGTGCCCAGCCTGGCGGAGCTGGGCCTGCGCGGCTTCGATCTGGAAATCTGGAACGCCGTTGCGGCGCCGGTGACCTGGCCCGCGGCCCAAATCCAGCGCGTGGCTGCAGCCCTGGCCGAGATCGTGCGGCGGCCCGAGGTGCGCCAAAAGCTGTTTGCCCAGGGCTGGCAGGTGGCCGGCACGGCGCCCGAGGGGCTGGCCCAGCGCGTGCGCACGGACACCGCACGCATGCAGGCGATCGTCGAGCGCAACGGCATCCGCGCGCAGTGAGCGCATCGGGGCGCGCCGCAGCGGCCCGGACGCACCCCCGTTTCAGCGGGCCAGCAGCGCCAGCAGGCCCTGCATTAGCCAGGGCAAGGCCAGGGCGCTGAACAGGGCGGCCAGCCCCATGGCGAGTCCGGCGAAGGCGCCCATCGTGGGGCTGACCTGAAAGGCCCGCGCGGTGCCGATGCCGTGGGCCGTGACGCCCAAGGCAAAGCCGCGCACCATCGGGTCGGCTATGCCCAGCCGATCGAACAGCCAGCGCGCCGTCGCCGCGCCCCAGATGCCGGTGACCACGACCAGAACCGCGGTCAAGGACGGCAGCCCCCCCAGGCGCTCGGCGATGCCCATCGCCACCGGCGTGGTCACCGACTTGGGGGCCAGCGAGGCCAGCGTCTGCGGGCTGGCCCCCAGCAGCCAGCCCAGGGCTACGGCGCTGACCGCCGCGGCCAGCGCCCCGGTCACCAGCCCCGCGACCAGCGGTGCCCACGTGCGCCGCAGCAGCGGCCACTGCGCGTGCAGGGCGACGGCGAGCGCCACCGTCGCCGGACCGAGCAGAAAGTGCACGAACTGCGCCCCTTCGAAATAGGTGGCGTAAGGTGTGCCGGTCAGGGTCAACAGCCCGCCGATCAGCGCGACCGCGCTGGCCACCGGGTTGGCCAGCGGGTGCGCGCCGAAGGCCAGAAACAGGCGGTGCGCCACGCCGTAGGCCAGCAGGGTGATCGTCAGCCCCAGCAGCGGGGAGGCAGACAGGTAGACCCAGATTGCGCCCAGGCGGGTGCCGTCGAGGGCGGCTGTGGTGGCGTTCACCGGGGGCCTCCGGGCGTTGGTGTCGAGGCTCGCGCGGGCGGCCCCTCCTCGCGCGGGAGCAGGGCACGCACCGTCCAGGCGGTCACCGCCAGTCCAATCCAGGTGCTGACCGCCAGCGCGACGGCAATGGCCACGGCCTCGTCCCCCAGCCGCTGTAGGTGTTGCACCACGCCCACGCCAGCCGGCACGAACAGCAGCGACAGATGCTGCAGCAGGCCCTGGGTGGTGGGCTGCAAGGCGTCGCGCCAAGACGGCCGCGCCATCAGCAGCGCCAGCAGCAGCGCCATGCCCAGCACCGGACCGGGGATGGGCAGGCCCAGTATCCGCGCCAGCACCTCCCCGGCCAGTTGCAAGGTCAACAGGGCGGTCAGGGCGGGCAGCATGGCGGGCGACGCGCTAGGCTGGGGTCCGTGCAGGGCTGGCGGCCAGGGCCTCGTCCACCACCTCCACCCAGTGGCGCACCGGGGTGGAGGTGCCGCTTAGCAGGTGGGTGATGCAGCCGATGTTGGCCGACACGATCGTCTGGGGTGCAGCCGCTTCCAGGTGACCCAGCTTGCGGTCGCGCAACTGGCGGCTCAGCGTCGGCTGCAGCACACTGTAGGTGCCGGCCGATCCGCAGCACAGGTGCGATTCCTGGCGCGCCAGCGTGACCTCGAAGCCCAACTCGCCCAGGTGCCGCTCCACGCCGCCGCGCAGCTTCTGGCCGTGCTGCAGCGTGCAGGGGGGGTGAAACACCAGCCGCCGGGGCACCGCCGCGGGCAGGCCGTTGCCCAGCCGCTGCCGCCAGGCGGGCACCAGGTCGGGCAGCAGCTCACTCAGGTCGCGCGTGAGATCGCTGGTCCGGCGCGCTTTCTCGGCATAGGCTGGATCGTGCCGCAGCGCGTGCGCGTAGTCCTTGACCATCACACCGCAGCCCGAGGCGTTCATGACGATGGCTTCGACGCCGGGGCTGCCATCGGTGGGTTCGATCCAGGGCCACCAGGCGTCGATGTTGGCACGCATGTCGTCCAGCGCCCCCACCTGGTCGTCCAGGTGGAAGCGGATGGCTCCGCAGCAGCCGGCTTTGGGCGCCACCACGGTCTGAAGCCCCGCCGCGTCCAGCACGCGCGCCGTCGCGGCGTTGATGGTGGGCATCATCGCTGGCTGCACGCAGCCGGCCAGCATCAGCACGCGGCGCGGCCGGGGCATCTGCGGCCATGCACCGGCATCGCGCCGGGCCGGCACCTTGGCCTGCAGCGGGGCGGGCAGCACATCGCGCACGGCCTGCCCCAGCCGCATCGCTGGACCGAACAGTGGGGACGTCAACCCTTCGCGCAGCAGCCAGCGCACCGCCCGCTCGCCTGCCGGCCGTTGCACGCGCGCCTCGACCATCTTGCGCCCGATGTCCAGCAGATGGCCGTACTCCACTCCGCTCGGGCAGGTGCTTTCGCAGTTGCGGCAGGTCAGGCAGCGGTCCAGGTGCTGCTGCGTCGCCCGGGTGGGCTCGGCGCCTTCCAGCACCTGCTTGATCAGATAGATGCGCCCCCGCGGTCCGTCTAGCTCATCGCCCAGCAGTTGATAGGTCGGACAGGTGGCGGTGCAAAAGCCGCAGTGCACGCAGCGCCGCAGGATGGCGTCGGCCGTCTGACCGTCGGGCGTGCTCAAAAACTCGGCAGCGAGTCGGGTTTGCATGGATCAAAATCCCCAGACGCCCGGCTGAAAGAGGCCGTGCGGATCGAACGCGGTCCGCACGCGCTGCTGCAGCGCGCGCAACGGATCCTCGGGCGGCGTGAAGCGGCCGCGCGCCTGCGGCGTCGCGGCCGGGGCGCGAAACAGCGTCGCATGCCCGCCCGCCTGTCGGGCCATGGCGCGCAGGGTATCCGCGGCATCCAGTGGCGCCCATACCCAGCGCTGCCCGCCAAACCACTCGACCAGCGTCGGCCCGGGCAGTGCCAGCATGGGGGCGGTGGGAGCCACCGACAGCCGCCACAGCCCGTGGGCGGGCGACGGCGGGGTGGCAAAGAAGGGCAGCGTCTGCTCCCGCGTGGCCTCCCACTCGCGCTGGGCGGTGGCGGGGTCGAGCCGATCTCCGCCCACTTCGGCCAGCAACCGTTGGCAGGCCGTCTCGACCGCTGCGGCCGCGCCGCGCAGCCGCAACAGCAGGGTGCCGCCCGCGTCGTCCTGCCACCGGCTGGCGTTGAGCGGCAGTGGCTGGGCGCGCCAGCGCGCCAGTTGCTGCAGCGCCGCGTCGGCGGACAGCGGCAGCCGCAGGGTGGCCTCGCCGGCCGGCCGGGGCAGAACCTTGAGCGAGACCTCCGTGATCAGCCCCAGCGTGCCGAGGCTGCCGGCCAGCGCCCGGCTGACGTCGTAGCCGGCGACATTTTTCATCACCTGCCCGCCAAAGACCAGATCCTCGCCCCGGCCATTGAGCAGCCGCGCCCCCAGCACATAGTCGCGCACGCCCCCCACGGCGGCACGCGCCGGGCCGGCCAGGCCGGCCGCCACCATGCCCCCGACGGTGGCCCCCTCGCCCAAGTACGGCGGCTCGAAGGGCAGATACTGGGCGTGGCGGTCGAGGGTGGCCTCCAGTTCGCTCAAGGGGGTGCCGCAGCGGACCGTGATCACCAGCTCGGTCGGCTCGTGGCTCAGGATGCCGGTGTATGCGCGCGTATCCACGACCTCGGCTTCGGCGGCCACGGGGTCGCCATAGAACGCCTTGGTACCTCCGCCGCGCAGACGCAAGGGGCGGCGATCGGCGGCCGCTGCGCGGATGCGCTCGGCCCATGCGCGCACTGCGTCATCCGCTGCGCCGTCGCCAGGGGGCAAAGAAGGGGTATCGTCGGCCATGGGCGGCAATGGTAGCCCGCGCGGGCACCGCTGGCGTGAACTTTTTGAACGGCAGGCTTGAGCCGGTCTGCGCCGGCTCGGGGTGCCTTGGCACCCGATCCCACGGCCCCGTCAGTCCCAATACGTCGCCGGCGGCAGGCCGGGGGTGGCCACCCGGCGCGCGAACACGGCGCCGCTGTGGGGGTAGTGCGCCAGTTCGGCAGCCGAGCGGCGCTGCCGCGCCGTGGTGACGAACAGGGTGCGCAGGTCCGGCCCGCCAAAGCACAACATGGTCGGACACTGGGCTGGTACCGGCCAGTCGGCCAGAATCTGCCCGCTGGGGCTCAGGCACAGCACCCGCGCCCCTTCGAACATCGCCACCCAGTAGTTGCCCGCGCTGTCGGTGGCGGCGCCACCCGGACGGCCCCCGTAGCCCTGACCCAGGTCCTGCTCGAAGCGCCAGTCCGGCGGGCGCGCATCGAACCGCTTGAGCAGCAACCGCATCCCCAGCACCGGCGGCCATTGGCCGGCCGACACCATCGGCAAGGTATATACCGCGCAGCCGTGGGGATCGGCCCAGTACAGCAGCTTGCCGTCGGGCGCCCAGGCCAGCCCGTTGAAGGTGTACACACCCGACTGGATCAGCGCGAGCTCCGGCCGCTGCCGGTCGCGCGCGCGCAGACAGTACAGCGCGGCGTCGGGCCGGTCGCGGGCATCCACGCTGCTGCCCACCCAAAAGCGGCCCCAGGGGTCGCACTTGCCGTCGTTGAAGCACACCCGGCGCGTATCGTAGGGCGCGTCGGCAATGCGCTCCAGTGGCAGGTTCCAGTCCGACAGGTGGTAGATGCCGTCGCGCAGCGCGATCAGCCAACCCCCGCGGCGGCAGGGCACCAGGGCCCCGGGTGTCTGGGGTAGCTCCCGGAACTCGCTGCGGCCACTGGGCACGTGCAGCCGCCACAGCCGCTGCAGGCCGGCGTCGACCCAGTACAGCCGATCCTCCAGCCCGCGCCAGACGGGCGATTCGCCATGGGCGCAGACCGGCGGCGTCAGGCAGGTCCAGCCGCCCATCCCGGTGGCATCGCCGTCGGCATCAGGGGGAGGGGTCGTGGCCATGCGCCGATCTTATGTCATGCGCTGCGGGCGGTGCAGCCCCTGGCATACACTGCGGGCCATGTTGTGGGTCAAAACCTTTCACATCGTCTTCATCGCCAGTTGGTTTGCCGGGCTGTTCTACCTGCCGCGCATCTTCGTCAACCTGGCGATGGTGCCGGCCGACAGCCCGGCCGAGCGCGAGCGGCTGCTGCTGATGGCGCGCAAGCTGCTGCGCTTCATGACGCTGCTGGCGGTGCCCGCGCTGGCGCTGGGCCTGTGGCTGTGGCTGGGCTATGGCATCGGTCTGGGGCCAGGCCATGGCTGGATGCACGCCAAGCTGGCGATCGTGGTGCTGCTCATTGGCTACCACCACGCCTGTGCGCGGCTGTTGCGCCGCTTCGAGACGGGCACCAACCGCCATGGCCACCGCTGGTACCGCTGGTTCAATGAGGTGCCGGTGCTGCTGATGCTGGTGGCGGTGGCGCTGGTGGTCGTCAAGCCCTTCTGAGCCGGGTGGCGGTGAGGCCGACCTCCGCGCCCCTCCCCGGTGCGCGCAGCTTGTCGCTGGCCTGGCCCTTGCTGGGCTGCTACACGGTGCTGGTCGTCTATGCCAGCCTATTTCCGTTCGAGAGCTGGCGGGCGCAAGGGGTCGCGCCGTGGGCCTTTCTGACCGCGCCCTGGCCGCGGTACTGGACCCGTTTCGACGTCGTCGCCAACCTGTTGGGTTATGTGCCGCTCGGGGCCCTGCTCACGGTGGCCCTGGCCCGCGCCGGGTGGCCGCGGGGTGCGCCGGTGCTGGGCGTCGTCGGGCCGGCGCTGCTGTCCCTGGCCATGGAGGCCACCCAGACCTATCTGCCGCAGCGCGTGCCGTCGCAGGCCGATGCCCTGCTCAACGCCATCGGCGCTCTGATAGGCGCGGTCGGGGCCACGGTGCTGCTGCGCTGGCGGGTGCTCGGGTCGTGGGCGCAGTTTCGCGCCCGCTGGCAGCAGCCGGGTGGGCAGTGGGCATGGGCGGTGTTGCTGCTGTGGCCCCTGGCCGTGCTGTACCCCACGCCCGTGCCGTTTGGCACCGGCCAGTTCTGGCCGCGGCTGGAGGCGGCGCTTTGGCGGGCCGCGGAGGGCTCGCCGCTGCAGGCGTGGCTGCCGCAAAGCCCGCCCCTGGCCGCCCCCAGTCCCCTGACCGAAGCGCTGCTGGTGGCCTTGAGCCTTTGGCTGCCCGTGCTGCTGGGTTATGCCAGCGTGCGCCACATCGGGCAGCGCAGCGTCTTTGCCCTGCTGTTTGGCGCGGTGGCCTGGGGCAGCGGGGCCTTGTCGGCCGTGCTGTCCTTCGGCCCGCTGCACGCCTGGGCGTGGCTCACGCCGCCCACACAGTTGGGCTTGGCCGCAGCCGGGGCGATGTCGCTGTTTGCCCTGCCGCTCGGCTCGCGCGCTGCGGCGCTGCTGGCCGTACTCGCCGGGGGGCTGATGCTCGGTTTGCTCAACCGTGTGCCCGACCCCGCCTACCTCGGGGAATGGTTGCAGACCTGGGAGCAGGGGCGCTTCAGCCGCTTTCACGGTCTGTCCCAGTGGCTGGGTTGGCTCTGGCCCTGGGCGGCTCTGGCCGCGGCCGCCCGGCTGGCCCTGCGCCGCAGCGAGGGGGCGTCCTACAATCGCCGCCCATGACCGACGCCACGCACGACGCGGCCACGCCGCCTTACTACCGCCGCCACATCTTCTTCTGCCTGAACGACCGGGCCAACGGCGAGGCTTGCTGCGCCCGCCACGGCGCCCAGCAGGCGTTCGAGCACTGCAAGGCGCAGGTGCGCACCCTTGGGCTCGCCGGTCCGGGGCAGGTGCGGGTCAACAAGGCAGGCTGTCTGGACCGTTGTGCTGGCGGGCCGGTGGCGGTCGTGTACCCGGAAGGGGTCTGGTACACCTATGTGGACCTCGCCGACATCGACGAGATCGTCACCTCGCACCTGCGCGACGGGGTTGCCGTCGAGCGGCTGCGCCTGCCGCCCGACGTGGGGCGCTGACGCCGCGGTGCGGCCCTGCCGATGAACGCCCACACCGAGTCGTCCTTCATCCCCGGTCCGGCCGGCCCGCTGGAGTTGGCGATCGATCGCCCCGCCGTGCCCCGCCCCGACGGCGGGTTGGCGGTGATTGCCCATCCGCACCCCTTGTTTGGCGGCACCCTGCACAACAAGGTGGTACAGACGCTTGCCCGCGCCTTCGTGCAGCAGGGCTGGGTGGCGGTGCGCTTCAATTTCCGCGGTGTGGGGGGCAGTGCAGGCGTGCACGACCACGGCGTGGGCGAGGTCGACGACCTGCTCGCGGTGGCGGGGGCGTGCGTGGGCGAGCCCGTCCCGCTGGCGCTGGCCGGGTTTTCGTTCGGCGGCTATGTGGCTGCGGCCGCGGCCGTCCGTCTGGGGACGCAGCGGCCGGTGCAGGCCGTGGCGCTGGTGGCCCCGGCCGCCAGCCGCTTCACCCTCCCCGCGCTGGATGCGGAACTCCACGAGCGCACCCTGGTCGTTCATGGGGAGGTCGACGACACCGTGCCGCTGGCCGCGGTGCTCGACTGGACGCGCCCGCAGGGGTTGCCCATCACCGTGGTGCCCGGGGGGGAGCATTTCTTCCACGGGCGTCTGCCGTTGCTCAAGTCCTTGGTCGTGCGCCATCTGCGCGCGCTGTGATCCGCCACCCCCGCCGCGGGTGGCTTGGAGGGTTTTCCGTCGTGTCTGTCGTTGCGTTGTTTTTGCCGTTCGCTGCCATCCGTGCCGGTCTGCACCGGCTGCGTCGTCTGGGCAGGGGCGCCCTCGTCGCGCTGTGCGCCTGGGCGCTGGGCGTGGGGCTGGCGCATGCCCAGGCTCCTCAGCCGCCGGAGGTGGCTGCGCGGGCGTGGCTGCTGCTGGACGCTACCAGTGGCCAGGTGCTCGCCGCCAAGGACCCGGACGAAGCGGTCGAGCCGGCCTCGCTGACCAAGCTGATGACGGCGTATCTGGTGTTCGATGCGATCAAGTCGCGCAAGCTGGCCCTGGACCAAAAGCTCGTCGTCAGCGAGCGGGCGTGGCGCATGCCCGGCTCGCGCATGTTCATCACCCCTAACGCGCAGATCCCGGTGGAAGATCTGCTCAAAGGCATGATCGTGCAGTCGGGCAACGATGCCACCGTGGTGCTGGCCGAAGGCGTCGGGGGCACGGTGGAGCACTTCGTCGAGCTGATGAACCGGCAGGCCAAGGCCCTGGGGCTGACGCGCACCCAGTTCCAGAACCCGGAGGGACTCACCGCCCCGGGCCACACCACGACCGCGCGCGATCTGGCCACGCTGGCCATGCGGCTGATGCGCGACTTCCCCGAGTACGTGGGCTACTACGCCATCCAGCGCTACCGCTACCCCGGCACGCCGGCGGCCAACGACACCAACCGCAACTTGCTGCTGTTTCGCGATCCCACGGTGGACGGGCTCAAGACCGGGCACACGGCCGCGGCGGGCTACTGCCTCGTGGCGACGGCGCGCCGGCCCGTGCCGGGCCTGGGCGAGGGGGCGGCGGGGCAGCGCCGCCTGATCAGCGTGGTGCTGGGGGCGGCCAGCGAAAACGCCCGCGCCGCCGAAAGCCAGAAACTGCTCAACTGGGGCTACACCGCGTTCGATGCGGTGCGGCTGTCGGCCCCGGGCCAGCCCGTTGCCACTCCCACGGTCTGGAAGGGTCGCGCCAGCGAGGTCAAGCTCGGCCGCCCGGAGGGCGTGGTGGTGACCGTGCCGGCTGGCATGGCCAAGGGGCTGCGCACCGAGGTGGTCCGGCCCGACCCCCTGGTCGCGCCACTGCAAAAAGGCCAGCCGCTGGGCACGCTGCGCGTGCTGTCCGCAGGGGGCGAGCCTGTTGCCGAAGTGCCGCTGGTCGTGCTGGAGGCGGTCGAAGAGGCCGGGCTGCTGGGGCGGCTGTGGGGTGCGCTGCGCCTGTGGATCCGCTAAACGCGCCGGCCGGACATTGCGCCCAACCACGGCGCGTGTTACAGTAGCGGGCTTTTCGGATTAGTCCGAAGGGTGAATTGTTTTCTTTGACGTTTAGGGACGTTATGCCAACCATCAACCAACTCGTGCGCCACGGGCGGACGGTCGAGAAGACCAAGTCCAAGAGCCCGGCGATGGAGAACTGCCCCCAGCGGCGGGGTGTGTGCACCCGCGTCTACACCACGACGCCCAAGAAGCCGAACTCGGCGCTGCGTAAGGTCGCCAAGGTGCGCCTGACCAAC
The DNA here is from genome assembly GCF_036825565.1 of Tepidimonas sp. Taxonomy (GTDB): domain Bacteria; phylum Pseudomonadota; class Gammaproteobacteria; order Burkholderiales; family Burkholderiaceae_C; genus Tepidimonas. The sequence goes on from NZ_DAISXZ010000006.1 coordinate 43,202, forward strand.
GGCTTCGAGGTCATCTCGTACATCGGCGGTGAAGGCCACAATCTGCAAGAGCACTCGGTGGTGCTCGTGCGCGGCGGCCGTGTGAAGGATCTGCCCGGCGTGCGCTACCACATCGTGCGCGGCTCGCTGGACCTGCAGGGCGTCAAGGACCGCAAGCAAGCCCGCTCCAAGTACGGCGCCAAGCGGCCCAAGAAGGCCTGATCGGTGCATGCCACGCGTGCGCGGCCGTCATGCGGCTGTCACGCATCGGTGTCGGAATGCCTGGCTGGGGGGCCTCCGGCAGTGTAACCGCAGCAACCCTTGAGGTGCCGGTGGTCGAGTAAGTGAGGGTCCCGATGGCCCTCGTGGCACCTGGGTGCCAACTGAAGCAAAAAGGATCGAACCATGCCACGTCGTCGCGAAGTCCCTAAACGCGAAATCCTGCCGGATCCCAAGTTCGGCAATGTCGAGCTCTCCAAGTTCATGAACGTCGTCATGGAGAGCGGCAAGAAGGCGGTCGCCGAGCGCATTGTTTACGGCGCGCTGGAGCACATCGAGAAAAAGACCGGCAAAGACCCGCTGGAAGTCTTCTCGACCGCGCTCAACAACGTCAAGCCCCTCGTCGAGGTCAAGTCCCGCCGCGTCGGTGGTGCCAACTACCAGGTGCCGGTCGAAGTGCGCCCGGTGCGGCGCCAGGCCCTGGCCATGCGTTGGGTCAAGCAGGCCGCGCGCAAGCGCAGCGAAAAATCGATGGCGCTGCGTCTGGCCAACGAGCTGATCGAGGCCACCGAAGGCCGCGGCGGCGCCATGAAGAAGCGCGACGAGGTCCATCGCATGGCCGAGGCCAACAAGGCGTTCAGCCACTTCCGCTTCTGACGCCGTCCGAGCGCCAGGCCGCGACCTCAACCCCAAGCCCGCCACCGCACTGCACGAGGTTGGCGGGCTTCGCCCATCCAAAATCGGAGTTTTCTCATGGCACGTACCACGCCCATCGAGCGTTACCGCAACATCGGCATTTCGGCGCACATCGATGCCGGCAAGACCACCACGACCGAGCGCATCCTGTTCTACACCGGCGTGAACCACAAGCTCGGTGAGGTGCACGACGGCGCCGCCACCATGGACTGGATGGAGCAGGAGCAGGAGCGCGGCATCACCATCACGTCCGCCGCGACCACTTGCTACTGGCGCGGCATGGACCTCAATTTCCCTGAGCACCGCTTCAACATCATCGACACCCCGGGCCACGTGGACTTCACCATCGAGGTGGAGCGCTCCATGCGCGTGCTCGACGGCGCCTGCATGGTGTACTGCGCGGTCGGTGGCGTGCAGCCGCAGTCCGAGACCGTCTGGCGTCAGGCCAACAAGTACAAGGTGCCCCGTCTGGCCTTCGTCAACAAGATGGACCGCACCGGCGCCAACTTCTTCAAGGTCTATGAGCAGATGAAGCTGCGCCTGAAGGCCAACCCGGTGCCCATCGTCATCCCCATCGGCGCCGAGGACAACTTCCAAGGCGTGGTGGACCTCATCAAGATGAAGGCCATCATCTGGGACGAGGCTTCGCAGGGTATGAAGTTCGAGTACCGCGAGATCCCGGCCGAGCTGGTGGATCAGGCCAGCGAATGGCGCGAAAAAATGGTCGAAGCCGCGGCCGAGGCCAGCGAAGAGCTGATGAACAAGTACCTCGAGACCGGTGAGCTGACCGAGGACGAGATCATCGCCGGCCTGCGCCAGCGCACCATCGCGGTGGAGATTCAGCCGATGCTGTGCGGCACCGCCTTCAAAAACAAGGGCGTGCAGCGCATGCTGGATGCGGTCATCCAGTTCCTGCCCTCGCCGGTGGACATCCCGCCGGTGGCTGGCACCGACGACAACGAGCAGCCCGCTTCCCGTCAGGCCAGCGACGAGGAAAAGCTCTCCGCCCTGGCGTTCAAGCTGATGAGCGACCCGTTCGTGGGTCAGCTCACCTTCGTGCGCGTCTACTCGGGCGTGCTGCGCAAGGGCGACACTGTGCTCAACTCGGTCAAGGGCAAGAAGGAGCGCATCGGCCGCATCGTGCAGATGCACGCCAACAACCGCCAAGAGATCGAAGAAATCCGTGCTGGCGACATCGCCGCCTGCGTGGGCCTCAAGGAAGTCACCACCGGCGAGACGCTGTGCGACCCGGCGGCGCCGATCGTGCTGGAGCGCATGGTGTTCCCCGAGCCGGTGATCCGGCAGGCGGTCGAACCCAAGGCCAAGGCCGACCAGGAAAAGATGGGCATCGCGCTGTCGCGCCTGGCCGCCGAGGACCCGTCGCTGCGCGTCTACACCGACGAAGAATCCGGCCAGACCATCATCGCCGGTATGGGCGAGCTGCACCTGGAGATCATTGTCGACCGCATGAAGCGCGAGTTCGGCGTCGAGGCCAACGTGGGCAAACCGCAGGTCGCCTACCGCGAAACCATCCGCGGCTCGGTGGAAGAGGCCGAAGGCAAGTTCGTGCGCCAGTCCGGCGGTAAGGGCCAGTACGGTCACGTCGTCTTCAAGATCGAGCCCAACGAAGCTGGCAAGGGCTTCGAATTCATCGACGCCATCAAGGGTGGCGTGGTGCCGCGCGAGTACATCCCGGCGGTGCAAAAGGGTGTCGAAGAGGCGCTGCAGACCGGCGTGCTGGCCGGCTACCCGGTCGTCGATGTCAAGGTCACGCTGCACTTCGGTTCGTACCACGAGGTGGACTCGTCCGAACAGGCGTTCAAGATGGCCGCCATCTTCGGCTTCAAGGAAGGCTGCAAGAAGGCCCAGCCCGTCATCCTCGAGCCCATGATGGCCGTGGAAGTCGAGACGCCGGAGGAATACGCAGGCAACGTGATGGGCGACCTGTCGTCCCGCCGCGGCATGGTGCAGGGCATGGACGATCTGCCCGGCGGTGGCAAGGTCATCAAGGCCGAGGTGCCGCTGTCCGAGATGTTCGGCTACTCCACCACGCTGCGCTCCATGTCGCAGGGCCGCGCGACCTACACGATGGAGTTCAAGCACTACAGCGAAGCCCCGCGCAACGTGCAGGAAGCCATCATCGCCGCGCGCGCGAAGTAACCCATCCCTCTGGTCTTGGGCACCCCGCTCGAAGGGGAGGTCCCGCTGCCCGTGGCGGGACCGTGCCTCAGACGTTAAACCCGCACGGGCACCGTTCTTTGATGCGAGGAAACTGCAATGGCAAAGGAAAAATTCGAGCGGACCAAGCCGCACGTCAACGTGGGCACGATTGGTCACGTGGACCATGGCAAGACGACGCTGACGGCGGCGATCACGACGGTGCTGGCGGCCAAGTACGGTGGCCAGGCCAAGGCGTATGACCAGATCGATGCGGCGCCCGAAGAGAAGGCGCGTGGCATCACCATCAACACCGCGCACGTCGAGTACGAGACGGCCAACCGCCACTACGCGCACGTCGACTGCCCCGGCCACGCCGACTACGTCAAGAACATGATCACCGGTGCTGCCCAGATGGATGGCGCCATTCTGGTCGTCTCTGCGGCCGATGGCCCCATGCCCCAGACTCGCGAGCACATCCTGCTGGCGCGTCAGGTTGGCGTGCCCTACATCATCGTCTTCATGAACAAGTGCGACATGGTGGACGATGCCGAGCTGCTCGAACTCGTCGAGATGGAAGTGCGCGAGCTGCTGTCCAAGTACGACTTTCCGGGCGACGACATCCCCATTGTCAAGGGCTCGGCGCTCAAAGCGCTGGAAGGCGACAAGGGCGAGCTGGGCGAAGGCGCCATCATGAAGCTGGCCGAAGCGCTGGACAGCTACATCCCCACGCCCGAGCGCGCCATCGACGGTGCCTTCCTGATGCCCGTGGAAGACGTCTTTTCGATCTCCGGGCGCGGCACCGTCGTGACCGGCCGTATCGAGCGCGGCATCATCAAGGTGGGTGACGAAGTCGAAATCGTTGGCATCCGTCCCACCGCCAAGACCACCTGCACCGGCGTCGAGATGTTCCGCAAGCTGCTCGACCAAGGCCAGGCGGGCGACAACGTTGGCATTCTGCTGCGCGGCACCAAGCGCGAAGAAGTCGAGCGCGGCCAAGTGCTGGCCAAGCCCGGCTCCATCACGCCGCACACCCACTTCACCGGTGAGGTGTACGTGCTGAGCAAGGAAGAAGGCGGCCGTCACACGCCGTTCTTCAACAACTACCGTCCGCAGTTCTACTTCCGCACCACCGACGTCACGGGCTCCATCGAGCTGCCCAAGGACAAAGAGATGGTGATGCCGGGTGACAACGTCTCGATCACGGTCAAGCTGATTGCGCCGATCGCGATGGAAGAAGGCCTGCGCTTTGCGATCCGCGAGGGCGGGCGCACCGTCGGCGCCGGCGTCGTCGCCAAGATCATCGAGTGA
>NZ_DAISXZ010000007.1:0-47470 GCF_036825565.1 Tepidimonas sp.
TCGGCAGACTGCACGGCCTGACGCTGGTGGAGTTCTTGGTCGTGCTTGCCATCGTCTCCATTCTGGCGGCGATCGCAACCCCGTCGTTTTTGCGCCAGATCGAACGGTCCCGTCTGGAATCCGCCGCCGAGGCCATGTATCAAGTATTCCGCCAAGCGCGGGTTGCCAACGTTCGCCACTCACGCGACGTTTATGTGTTGGTGGACACCGGCACGAACTGGAAAGTATGGGTCAGCCCCGAATCGACGTGCGCCAATCGTGTCCCGACTGAGCCATGTTTGCTGGAAAACATCAAACTGACGTCAGACGACCATGCCAACCTGTCCCTCTCCGTCAGCCCCGGATCGCTTCAGACTGTCACGGTGGATTACCGAACAGGTCGGTATGTGGACAACGCGAACCCAACAAACACCCTTCCCCTGACCTTTACCCTGACCTCGGCGTCCGGTAGCCAGTTAACGGTTCAGGCAATGCCATCCGGACAGATCCGTCTTTGCGACCCCGGCGCGGGCACAACGACCCGATACCCGTCGTGCTAGGCAAAAAGGAGTGAAATGTGAACGGCCAACGTGGCCTCTCCCTGATTGAATTGATGGTGGCCATCACCATCGGGCTCATCATCGTCCTCGGCGCCGCGATGATGATTTTGCCCATCAACCAAACAACCACCTCGACTACACGTGCAAGCCGGATGAATACGGATGCTCGCGCCATGCTCGATTTGTTCACCAATGAGCTACAGCGCGCGGGGTATCAGAGTCCCGCTGCGGATAACCCATATATTCGCATCCAAGAAGACGGGAATTGCATAGTTTATGGCTACGCCGAAAATCCTGGCTCTGCAGTGCTGTGGCACGCCTTTCGCTTCAATGCAAACACCAGACAAATGCAGGCTGTCTACAATCGAGGCACTCCCCCCGCCGCATGTTCCGCCGCCGGACTTCCCTGGATGTCCTTAACCGAATCCAACGCTCTGCCGCTAAGAAGCGATGGATTTTCAGCCCAGTGCCCAAGTCCTGGGAACATATTACGAATCCAGCTTCGTTTCGAACCGCAGGACGGGAACTCTCTACCCGATCAGACCCTAGAAATTCAACCCAGAAACACCACCTGCACCGCGTCATGACACACGGAACTATGGATCAAAACCGGGGTGTCGCATCGCTTGTGACCACCGTCGCCTTGGTGCTCATCGCGAGCATCGGCATCTTCTATCTGTCGCGGAACGTCATCACGGAAACCCGCATCATCGGCAACTCCCTGGCTTCTCAGCGCGCGCTGCTCAATGCAGAACATGTCCTGACTTCAGAGTTTCAAGCTTACTTGAATTCAAACCAAACCCTGACCGCCTATTTTACCAATCGCCCGAATATCCGCGCATGCGCCGCGGATCCCTCGCCCCCCGCACACCCCAACCGGACCATTTTTGACACCACCAATGCGGCGGTGTGCCCGCCCCCAGTGAACGGAAGCCGCGCCTTGCTCGTTGCCCGTGGAACCGACCCGTCCGGCCAAGCGGAACGGTATGTCTCCATGGTCATCTTACCCGCTGGTGGCGGGGCGACCCGGACCCTGGCGCCGATGGTGGTTCAGGGCGCGACCGGCACCTTCGCTGGGAATGCAACCATTTACAACAACGACTCCAATTTTACCATTTGGTCCGGTCGTAGATTGACCGAGATCACCGGCAGCTTCGAGACTAGGATTCAGATCAATGGCATCAACGACCAGAAAAGCTCTGAAAAAACCGGAAATGACTATAACATCGGCCCGGACGTCGTCTTAAATGACTATAACCTGAGAAACCTGAGCGCCGACGAACTCGACCGGATCGCCCTGAACTCCACCCGCGCCGAATTTCGTGCAAGCGCCGAAACGACGATAGACCTGAAAACAGAAACACTTTCAAAACTAACCAGCGCCAACCCTCAACCCAAAACGGTTTATATATTCAATAGCACCCCGGGAGCGACAGTCAACGTCACTATCAACACATCGCTCGGAACGTTGAGTCAGCCCATCATTTTGGCCGTGGATGGCAACGTCAACTTCACCGGCAACCCCACCGTGTACGGGCGTGTTTACGCCACCGGTAACATCGACTTTCAAGGCTCCGGAACCGTCTACGGCTCCATCATCGCAAACAGCACGACGGGCGGATCCAGCGGCTCTGGCAACTTCACCATCCGCGCGAACAGTACCGTCACTACAAGAGTTGATGAAACGCTCAATCCCCCGCGTTTTATGCGCAGCAGTTGGCGCGATTGGTGATGTCATGATACCCAAGAAACCCCAAAAAGGCATCGGCCTTATTGAGTCCCTGATTTCTTTGCTTGTGCTGTCATTGGGTGTCGTCAGCGCTGCTCGAATCCAGTCGACTATACTCGACGCGCACTGCGTCGCCAAGCACAACGCCTTGGCAGCATCGCTCATTGATCGAATTAGATCAGCAGTTGTGGCCGCTGACACATGCCCACCTTCACAGACCCAAACATCCGACAACGTCACGGTCACAGCAACCCCGGTAAACACCCCCAATGTATCCCTGTACTGCGAATACAACTTAACCGTCACCAACAACCGTTGCGTCACAACCCAAAACTGGTCGCTCAATAATATCCGCATCCCACGAAGCCGAATGTATGTCGGCGGTGGCAGCGGTGACGCAGGCATCGAGGTTCCCGACCCCTCCATTGCCAGACGGATCAACGAAGCTGCCGTGGCCACGCCGGTCGGAACGAACCAAAGCAGTCCGACCGACAACGAAATTGGCATTCGTATTACCCGCGACAACACCACGGGAGAGTTTCGACTTTATCGACAGCACGGCACCAACTGGAAGGAAGCCATCCGATCCACCGCTGCTTTTGTTCGCATTTCCGGGGTCGTGGCCTCAACGGATGCGACCATCTCTTCGCTCCGATCGACGTCCGGGAGCAAGCCACCCGGAATGACCATCATTACCACTGGCGTGGGCCAGTGCGAATTTCCGCTGAGTTATTCAAACGCCAATGATGTCAGCACTTACCGTCAAACCGCCCCCCCTGACACCGCCAAAGCGGCGGCTTATGTCTGCTACGTGCCCGAGGGATGGGCAGGCAATGTCGCCGTCGATTTCTCAAATTGGCCCAACAAAACCCACGTTTGTCCAGATTTGAGTCCAAATAACCCTCCTGATCTCCGAGGTGGGTGGCGCTCGCACAAAACCATCTACAGCGACACCATCCCCCCAACCAGCGAGACTCAAATCACCGGACAAACCGGCGTTCGGGTTAGCGACGAGCCGCTTCTTCAAAATCTTCACTTCCTCATTTACGGAAGCAATCAACAGCAACGATGCAACACCGTCGTCTTTGGCTCTGGCGGCGCTGGAGTGACCGTGAGCGGTACGACGACGCCCGTGGTTAGCTTCCGATCACAGGGGTATGGCGAACTTCAGCAGTTTCAAAATATCGTCGGAGCTGGTGCAGACGCGGGTTTGGAGGGCATCACCTGTCGGACAAAAGATACCTGCTTGAAACCCTCCGATTACTGGATTCGGATCGACCGGGCGGGAACCTTGACGGGCACCCTGCAACGATGGGCAGGCAGCAGCTTCAATTGGAACAATATCGCGCTCACGGTCAGCTACAGCAGCGGGAGCAGGGCCTGTGTTCTGGAGCCTGTTGTCAGCGATACACGCAGGTTTGTTTGCCTTGCGTCGCTACCTGGGACATCGACGCTCGCGGTAAGCAGCAGTTCCGGGTCGGTCAGTATCCACTCCGCAACGCCCAATCCGCCCTATCAGCCACCCGTCTCAGGCATCACAATCACGGTTCGCGACGGACCCTGACGCCCATCGCGGCGATATGCTAGCCTGGGCGGGTGCGATTGCGCCACAAGCTGCCCATCGGCATCCAGCCCCTGCGCGACATCCGCGAGGGCGGGCGGCTACGACCTCGTCGACCAGACGCCGCTGATCGCGCGGTTGGTGGACAGCGGCAAGCACCACTTTCTCTCGCGCCCGCACCGCCGATGCCCACAGCCGCCCAGGCCGTGGTGCTGGTCGATGAATACGACAAACCCATCCTCGACGACCTCGAGGCCCCCAACATCGCCCGCGCGATGCGCAAGGGCTTGCGCAACCTTTACAGCGTCATCGAGGGGCGCGATGCCGGACTGCGCTTCGTGCTGCTGACGGGTGCTTCCAAGTTCAGCAACGTCTCCATCTTCTCCGGCCTCAGCAACCTCAACGACATCATCCTGGACGCGCGCTACGGCACGACCTGCGGCTACACCGACGCGGACATCGACACCGTCTTCGCGCCGGAACTACGGGCGGCTGCCACCGAGGGCCAGCCGCCGGATCGGCAGGAGATCCGCTGCCGGCACAACGGCTAGCGCTGGGGCCCCACCAGCGCTTACAACCCGTTCGACGTGTTGCTGCTGTTGGACAAGCGCCAGTTCCGCACGCACTGGTTCGAGACCGGCACGCCCATCACGTCCCCTGACTAATCTTAATCGTCGGAAACTTGCTCGAATAATCCTTGGCCTTCGCAGCCACGGCAATCGCCACCTGCCGCGCCACGGCCTTGTACAGCGCGGCAATTTCGCCATCCGGGTCGGCCACCACCGTCGGGCGACCCGCGTCGGCTTGTTCGCGGATGCTGCGGTTCAGCGGCAGCGCGCCCAGGTAGGCCACCTCCAGCTCGGCCGCCATGCGCTTGCCGCCGTCGGCGCCAAAGATGTGCTCCGCGTGGCCGCAGTGGGGGCAGACGTGCACGGCCATGTTTTCCACGATGCCCAGGATGGGCACCCCCACCTTCTGGAACATGGTGATGCCCTTGCGCGCGTCCAGCAGCGCAATGTCCTGCGGCGTGGTCACGATCACCGCGCCGGTGATGGGCACGCGCTGCGACAGGGTCAGTTGTATGTCCCCGGTCCCCGGGGGCATGTCCACCACCAGGTAGTCCAGGTCCTTCCAGTTGGTCTGGCGCAGCAGTTGTTCCAGCGCCTGCGTGGCCATGGGGCCGCGCCAGATCATGGCCTCGTCCTTGTCCACCAAAAAGCCGATGGACATGACCTGCAGGCCATAGTTTTCCAACGGCTCCATGGTTTTGCCGTCCAGGCTTGCGGGCCGGCCTTCGATGCCCATCATCATGGGCTGGCTGGGGCCGTAGATGTCGGCATCCAGCACGCCCACGCGCGCGCCCTCGGCCGCCAAGGCCAGCGCCAGGTTGGCGGCCGTCGTGCTTTTGCCCACCCCGCCCTTGCCGGAGGCGACGGCGATGATGTTTTTGACCTGCGGCAGCAGTTGCACCCCGCGCTGCACCGCATGCGCCAGGACGCGGGTGTTGATCTGCACGGACACGTTGTCCACCCCGGGCACGCAGCGGGCGGCGGCCACCAGCGCGCGGCGCAGATCGGCCAGCTGGCTTTTGGCGGGGTAGCCAAGCTCCACCTCAAAGGCCACGTCGCCCCCGGCGATTTGCAGGTTTTTCAGGGCACGGGTGGTGACGAAATCCTTGCCCGTGTTGGGATCGACGACGGTTTGCAGCGCTTGCAGCAGCGCCTGTTGGTCTACGCTCATGGGGGTGCAGTCTCCGAAGGTTGGGCCACTGTGGGGCCGCGTTGGGGCCATGTCCGATGGCGCGAGTCTAGCGGCTCGCTCACGGAGCGCTCACCCAGGTGTACGCAGTGTCCTCATTAGAATCCTTGACTTGTCCGCCGATACAGGACTGTTACAGGACCCTTCCATGCCCGCGCGCCGTTTCTTCGTCACCACCGCCTTGCCCTACGCCAACGGCCACTTCCACATCGGCCACATCATGGAGTACATCCAGGCCGACGTATGGGTGCGCACGCAGCGGCTGCTCGGGCACGAGGTGCACTTCGTCGGCGCCGACGACGCGCACGGCGCGCCGATCATGATCGCGGCGGAGAAGGCCGGCAAGACCCCGCAGCAGTTCGTCGCCGACATTGCCGCCGGCCGCGCGGCCTATCTGGACGGCTTTCACATCCGCTTCGACAACTGGCACAGCACCGACGCACCGGAAAACCACGAACTGGCACAGGCCATCTACCGGGCGCTGAAGGCCGGCGGGCTGATCGAGCGGCGCACCATCGAGCAGTTCTACGACCCGGTCAAGGGCATGTTCCTGCCCGACCGCTACATCAAGGGCCAGTGCCCGCGCTGTGGCGCGGCCGACCAGTACGGCGACTCGTGCGAGGCCTGCGGAGCCGTCTACACCCCCACCGAGCTGAAGAACCCCTACTCGGCGCTGTCGGGGGCGACGCCGCAGCTGCGCCAGTCGGAGCACTTCTTCTTCCGGCTGTCCGACCCGCGCTGCGTGCAGTTCCTGGAGGAGTGGACCTCCGAGCCCGGCCGCCTGCAACCGGAGGTGGTCAACAAGATCCGCGAATGGTTCGCCAAGGACGAGGACGGCCGCGGCGGCCTGGGCGACTGGGACATCAGCCGCGACGCGCCGTACTTTGGCATCGAGATCCCGGACGCGCCGGGCAAGTACTTCTACGTCTGGCTGGACGCGCCGATCGGGTATCTCGCCAGCCTGAAGAACCACTTCGACAGGGGTCAGGCCGCCAACCACTGGCACGCGCCGTCGCGCACGACGCAGACGTTCGACGAATTTATCGCCGACCCGGCGGTGGAGCAGATCCACTTCATCGGCAAGGACATCACCTACTTCCACACGCTGTTCTGGCCGGCGATGCTGCACTTCTCCGGCCGCAAGACGCCAACGCACGTGTTCGTGCACGGCTTCATCACCGTCAGCGGCGAGAAGATGAGCAAGAGCCGCGGCACCGGCATCGACCCGCTGCGCTACCTGCGCCTGGGGCTCAACCCGGAGTGGCTGCGCTACTACCTGGCCGCCAAGCTCAATCCGCGCGTGGAAGACGTGGACTTCAACCCCGAGGACTTCGTCGCCCGCGTCAACAGCGACCTGATCGGTAAGTACGTCAACATCGCCTCGCGCGCGGCGGGCTTCATCGCCAAGCGCTTCGAGGGGCGGCTGGGCGCCATCGCGCCGGACGGCGAGGCGCTGCTGGATGCGCTGCAGACCGCGCTACCGGCGGTGGCCGAACTGTGGGCCGAGCGCGAGTACGGCAAGGCCGTGCGCGAGATCATGGCGCTGGCCGACCGCGTCAACGCCCACGTCGACCAGAACAAGCCGTGGGAGCTGGCCAAACAGCCCGAGCTGGCCGCGCGGCTGCACGACGTCTGCACCACCTGCATCGAGGCGTTCCGGGTGCTGACGGCGATGCTCAAACCTGTGCTACCCGCCACCGCCGAGCGGGTCGAGGCCTTCCTGCGCTGCGCGCCGCTGGACTTTGCCAACGCCGCGCGCCCGCTCGGCGCCGGACACGCCATCGCCCCCTACGAGCACCTGATGCAGCGCGTCGACCTCAAGCTGCTGGACGCCCTGTTCGAGCCCCCGGCCGCAGCCCCCGCCACGCCCGCCCCGGCCGCCGATGCCGCGCCCCTGCCCGGCGGCGAAGCCATCGCGCCGCCGATCTCGATCGACGACTTCGCCAAGGTGGACCTGCGCATCGCACGCATCGTCGCCTGCGAGCGCGTCGAAGGCTCCACCAAGCTGCTGCGGCTGACGCTGGACGTCGGCGAAGGCCGCACGCGCAACGTCTTTTCCGGCATCGCCTCGGCCTACGCGCCGCAGCAACTGGTCGGCAAGCTGACGGTGCTGGTGGCCAACCTCGCCCCTCGCAAAATGAAGTTTGGCCTCAGCGAAGGCATGGTGCTGGCCGCCAGCCACGCCGACGGGCAGGCGAACCCGGGTCTGTTCATCCTGGAGCCGCACGCAGGCGCCGAGCCGGGCATGCGCGTGCGGTGATGCGCGCGCTGCATCCGTTTCGCCCCCGTCTGCTCGATGACCTGCGCGCCTACGACCGGGCGCGCCTGATGCGCGACATTGGCGCCGGCATGACCGTCGGCGTCGTCGCCTTGCCGCTGGCCATGGCGTTTGCCATCGCCAGCGGCCTGCAACCCACCGCCGGCCTGTGGACCGCGATCAGCGCGGGTTTCATCATCGCAGCGCTCGGTGGCACATCGGTGCAAATCGGGGGGCCGGCCGGTGCCTTCATCGTCATCGTCTACGGCATTGTCGAGCGCCACGGCGTCGGCGGGCTGCTGGTGTCCACCTTCTGCGCAGGGCTGCTGCTGTTTGCCATGGGCTCGCTGCGCCTGGGGGGGCTGGTGCGCTTCGTGCCGGTCAGCGTCGTCATCGGCTTTACCAACGGCATCGCGGTGCTGATCGGGCTGTCGCAGTTGCGCGACGCGCTAGGGCTGCAAGTGGCCGAGATGCCGGCGGACTTTTTCGGCATCCTGCACACGGTGGGCAGGGCACTGTCCACCGTCAACCCGTACTCGGTGGCACTGGCGGGTCTGTGTGTGCTGGGGCTGTTCGTGTGGCCGCGGCTGTGGGCCACGGATTCGGCCTTTCGCCAGCGGCTGGATGCGCTGGAGGGGGTCGGCGCGCTGCGCGCCACCTCGCGCCTGCCGGCACCGGTGGTGGCCCTGGTCACCCTGTCCCTGCTGGCCTGGGCGCTGCAGTGGCCAGTGGACACGATCGGCAGCCGCTTTGGCAGCATCCCGCAAGGGCTGCCCGCGCTGGTGTGGCCCGACGTGTCCTGGCAGACGGTGCGCCAGCTCGTCACCCCGACGCTGACCATCGCCTTGCTGGGCGCCATCGAGTCGCTGCTGTGCGCGCGGGTGGCCGACCAGTTGCACGGCGGCCGCAAACACGACCCCAACCAGGAACTGATGGCGCAGGGCATCGCCAACGCGGTGGTGCCGTTCATCGGTGGCATGCCGGCCACGGGCACCATCGCGCGCACGGTCACCAACATCCGCAGCGGGGCCACCAGCGGCGTCGCGGGCATGGTGCACACGGCAACGCTGGCGGCCATCGTGCTGCTGGCTGCGCCGCTGGCGCGCCATGTGCCGCTGGCGGTGCTGGCTGGCATCCTGCTGTTCGTCGCATGGAACATGGGCGAGTGGCGCGAGTTTGCGCGCCTCAGGCACTTTAGCCACCACTACCGTCTGATGCTGCTGAGCACCTTTGCCGTGACGGTGATCTTCGATCTGACGGTGGCGGTGGAGCTGGGCTTGGTGCTGGCGGTGGTGCTGTTCGTGCGGCGGCAAAGAAGCCTGTTCCGCGTCACGCTGCACCGGGCCGATCCACAATGCATCGAGGCGCAGTTCTATGGCTCCCTGTTCTTTGGCGCCGTCACCAAACTGGATGCCTTGGTCCAGGCGGTGGAATCGGCCGATGCGGGTGTGCAGGTGCGTTTGGACGCCAGGCACCTGATGCTGTTGGACACCACGGGGCTGGATGCGCTGAGCAGCCTGCACGACGCCATCGAGCGGCGCGGCGGCCAATTGGTCATCGACCACCTGCATGAGCAGCCGCTGTCCCTGCTGCAGCGCACCGGCTTTCTGTCGCGGTTGGCCGGCTGGTCGCCCCTGCCCCCAGCGGCCTAAAATCGGCTGCTGACGCGACGCCCACGAGAACGCCCATGAATCCGCTTGGTCTGCCCGACTACGTCTCCGACGCCACCCAGTTCATCGAATCGCTCAAGCGCAGCAAGCCCGCGCTGGAGGCCGAGCAACGCGCCGGCCGCGCCCTGCTGTGGGACCGCCCGCAGGACCGCGACTTCTGGCGCGAGGCGCAGCGCGCGCGCGTCCCGCAAAAACCCTATGTCTACCAGACCGAGCCGTCGCTGAAGTGAGCGGCCCGCCGGCCGAGCTGCCCCCTGCGCCCGAGGCGGTGACCACGCAGCCCGAGGTCATCGATCGGGTGGCCATCGCGCGCCTGTACGGCGAGCCGCTGTTCGCGCTGCCGCAGGACCTCTACATCCCACCGGATGCGCTGGAGGTGTTCCTCGAGGCCTTCGAGGGGCCACTGGACCTGCTGCTCTACCTGATCCGGCGGCAGAACTTCAACATCCTCGACATCCCGATGGCCGAGGTCACGCGCCAGTATCTCGGCTACGTGGAGCAGGTGCGCGCGCGCAACCTGGAGCTGGCGGCCGAGTACCTGCTGATGGCAGCCATGCTGATCGAGATCAAGTCGCGCATGCTGCTGCCGCCCAAGCCCACGCTGGATGGCAGCGAGCCGGAGGACCCTCGCGCCGAGCTGGTGCGCCGGCTGCTGGAGTACGAGCAGATCAAGCTCGCCTCGCGCAGCCTGGACGCGCTGCCCCAACTGGGGCGCGACTTCTGGCGCGCGCAGGTGCACATCGAGCAGTCGCTGGCACCGCGCTGGCCGGACGTGTCGGTGGACGATTTGCGCGCCGCCTGGCGCGACATCCTGCGCCGCGCCCGCCTGGTGCAGCGCCACACCATCACGCGCGAGGCCCTGTCCGTGCGCGAGTACATGAGTCTGGTGCTGCGCACCCTGCAAGGCCGCCGTTTCGTGGAGTTTGGCGAGCTGTTCGATCCGGCGCGCGGCGTGCCGGTCGCCATCGTCACCTTCATTGCCATGCTCGAACTGGCCAAGGAGCACCTGATCGAGCTGACCCAGGCCGAGGCCTACGCCCCCATCTACGTCCGGCTCGCTTACGTGCCCTCCTGAGCCGCCCTGCCCCGGACCGCGCCATCGCCATGAATCCACCCCCCCCCACAGCCGCCTCGACCCACCACGTCTACGACGCGCTGATCATCGGCAGCGGCCTGGCCGGCCTGACCACCGCGCTGCTGCTGCCGCCGAGCTGGCGGGTTGCCATCGTCACCAAGCGCTTGATCACCGACGGCTCCAGCGGCTGGGCGCAGGGGGGCATCGCCGCGGTGCTGGCGGAGGACGACAGCTTCCAGGACCACATCGACGACACCATGGTCGCCGGGGCCGGCCTGTGCGAGCCTCAGGCGACGCGCTTCACAGTCGAACATGCGCCCGAGGCCATCGCCTGGCTGCGCGAGCTTGGCACGCCCTTCACCGTCGAGGGCGGCGGTCTGCACCTGACGCGCGAGGGCGGGCACAGCCACCGCCGCATCGTGCACGCCGCCGACGCCACCGGCGCGGCCGTACAGCAAACGCTGATCGAGCGCTTGCGCGCCGCCGCCCACATCGACGTGTTCGAAACCCACGCGCTGGTGGACCTGATCCTGAGCGACCGCCACGCCGAGCGCCGCGAGCTGCCCCGGCGCGTGCTGGGCGCCTACGTGCTGGACGTGGCGACCGATCAGGTGGAGGTGTTTGCGGCGCCGCACACCGTGCTGTGCACAGGCGGCGCGGGTAAGGTGTACCTCTACACCTCCAACCCCGACACCGCCACCGGCGACGGCATCGCCGCGGCCTGGCGCGCGGGCTGCCGGGTGGCCAACATGGAGTTCATCCAATTCCACCCGACCTGCCTGTATCACCCCAAGGCCAAGAGCTTTTTGATCAGCGAGGCGGTGCGCGGCGAAGGCGGCATCCTGAAGCTGCCGCCGCACCTCGGCAGCCGCCGCTTCATGCCGGACCACGATCCGCGTGCCGAACTCGCCCCGCGCGACATCGTCGCGCGCGCGATCGACTTCGAGATGAAGAAGCACGGCATCCCGTGCGTGTACCTGGACATCTCGCATCAACCGCCGGCCTTTTTGCACGAGCACTTCCCCAACATCCTCAAGCGCTGCGCGGAGCTGGGCATCGACATCACGCGCGAGCCGATCCCCGTGGTGCCGGCGGCGCACTACACCTGCGGCGGCGTGGTCACCGACCTGCGCGCGCGCACCGACCTGCCGGGCCTGTACTGCGTGGGCGAGGCCAGCTACACCGGTCTGCACGGCGCCAACCGGCTGGCCAGCAACTCACTGCTGGAGTGCATGGTGTTTGCGCGCGCGGCGGTGCGCGACATGGTGGCCCAACCCCGCCCCGCCCCCATCGCCGCACGCCCCTGGGACGACAGCCGGGTAATCGATGCGGACGAGCAGGTCGTCATCAGCCACAACTGGGACGAGCTGCGCCGCTTCATGTGGGACTACGTCGGCATCGTGCGCACCGACAAGCGGCTGGAACGCGCGGCCCACCGCATCGCGCTGCTGCAGGCCGAAATCCAGGAGTTCTATGCCCGCTTCCACGTCAGCAGCGACCTGCTGGAGCTGCGCAATCTGGTGCAGGTGGCGGACTTGATTGTGCGCTCGGCCCAGCAGCGCAAGGAAAGCCGCGGCCTGCACTACAGCCGCGACTACCCCTACACCCTGCCCGAGGCGCGCCCCACCATCCTGGTGCCCGACCCCCGATGACGCCCCCGCGCACCCCCTGGACGGCCTACGGCGCGCTGGCCACCAGCATGGCAATGGTGGGCAGCTATGTAGCCCTGTCCAAACCACTGGTCGCGGCCATGCCGGTGTTTCTGCTGGCGTGGCTGCGGTATTTGATCGGCGCCGCGGCCATGGCGCACTGGGTGCGCCGCCCCGCGCACGAGGCGCCCCCCGGCCGCCGCACGCACGCGCTGCTGTTTTTGCAGGGGCTGCTCGGCAACTTTTTGTTTTCCATTTGCATGCTATATGGCGTGAGCCTGACCACCGCCAGCGCGGCCGGGGTGATCATGGCGGCCATCCCGGCAGTGGTGGCGCTACAGTCCGCACTCTTTTTGCGCGAGCGTCTGGATGGCCGGGCGCTGGCCGCCATCGGGCTGGCGGCCGTGGGGATCGGGCTGTTCTCGCTGGACAAAGGGGCCGCCGCGCACACGGCAACAGCCACCGGCGGCACCTGGATGGGCGTGCCGCTCGCGGTGTGGGGCAACCTGCTGGTGCTGTGCGCCGTCTGCTGCGAGGCCGCCTATGTCGTGATCGGCAAGCGCCTGAGCGCTCAGGTGGGCCCAAAACGCATCGCGGCCCTCATCAACCTGTGGGGGCTGGTGTTGATGACGCCGCTGGGCCTGTGGGCCGCCCTGGACTACGACTGGGGCCGCATGGGTGCGCCGCTGTGGGTGCTGCTGGTGTTTTACGGCTTGGCGGCCAGCGTCTGGACCGTGTGGCTGTGGATGACGGGGCTACGCCACGTCTCCGCCGCGCGGGCCGGCGTGTTCACCGTGATGCTACCCATCAGCGCCGCGACCATCGGCGTGCTGTTCATGGGCGAGCGGCTAACGCTGCTGCAATGGCTGGCCTTTGGCGTCGCGCTGCTCGGTCTGATCGTGGCGACGTGGCCCACACGGGCCACGCAGCCCATCACGCGCACCACAGACCCGTCGGCTGGGTGATACCCATCCACAGCGCCCAGCCGGACGTGGCCGCCAGCGCCAGCCCGGCCAGGCGTATGCCCCACCCGCCGGAGCGGGCATCGCCTAGCCGCAGCAGCAGCCACGGCCCGGCAACCAGCGACACCATGGTCCCGACGGCAAAGGCCGCCATGATCGCCGCGCCTTCCAGCGCCGAGGCGGACAGCGACGCCACCAGCAGCGCCGAGTACAGCAGCCCGCAGGGCATCAGCGCCCAGCCCACGCCCAGCACCGCCGGGGCGCGGGCGCCCAACCGGCTCATCACGGGCCGGGCACGGCGCCAGACGGCCTGGGCCCAGCCGTCCAGAAAGGCCGGCTGACGGGCCTGCACCACCAGCAGCAACCCCAGCAGCAAAGCGGCGATGTGCATCATGGTCCACACCGGGCGCAGCACCACCGTCTGCTGGCCCAACCACCCCATGCCCTGCACCGTGCCCCCGGCCAGCGCGCCGAGCACCGAGTAGCCCACCAGGCGCCCCAGTTGCCACGTCCACAGCGCCTGGCGCGACCTGGGCGCGGCAGCCCGGGCGATCCCGGCGCACGCCGCCCCGCACATGGCCACGCAATGCGGCCCCCCCACAAGCCCCATTACCAGGGCCGACAGCGTCATGGAAGCGAGCATGGGCACATGCTATCAGCCCCGCACGGGCACGGAGCGGGACGGGGGATCAGATGATTTTGGAGAAACGCGCGCGGTCCTGATCGACCTGCAGATAGCGGTCGAACACCATCGCAATCGCCCGCACCAGATACCACCCCGTCGCGGTGACCTCCAGGTGCGCATCGTCCACGCGCACCAGCCCGTCGCGCTCCAGGGCGCGCAATTGCTCCAGCTCCCGCGCAAAGTGCGAACGAAAATCCACCAGATGCGCCAGGTTGATGGACTCGAAGTCCACCAAGCCCTGGCACATAATGGCCATGATGACGCTGCGGCGCAGCAGGTCCTCGCGCGTCAGCGCCAGTCCGCGCACGATGGGCAGCCGCCCCTGGTCGAGCGCGTCGTAGTATTCGTCCAGCGTCTTGGCGTTTTGGCTGTAGGTGGCGCCGATGCGGCCGATGGCCGACACCCCCAGCGCGATCAGATCGCAGTCGGGCTGGGTGCTGTAGCCCTGAAAGTTGCGGTGCAGCCGTCCCTGCCGCTTGGCCACCGCCAGCGCGTCGTTGGGCAGGGCAAAGTGGTCCATGCCCACATACGCATAGCCCGCTGCGCTCAGGTGGTCCAGCGACAGCGACAGCATCGCCAGCTTGTCGGCCGGGCTGGGCAACTCGGCCACGACAATGCGCCGCTGCGGCTTGAAGCGCGCCGGCAGATGCGCATAGGCATACAGCGCAATGCGGTCCGGCCGCAGGCATTCCACCTGCTCCAGGGTGTGATGGAAGGACTCCGGTGTCTGCTGGGGCAGGCCGTAGATCAGATCGACGTTGATGGACTCAAAACCCAGATTCCGCGCCGCGGCGACCAGGGCAAACACTTGCTCGGCCGGCTGGATACGGTGCACGGCCTTTTGCACGGTGGGATCGAAATCCTGCACGCCAAAGCTCAGCCGATTGAAGCCCAGTTGGTGCAAGTGCGCCAGGCGCTCGGGCGTCACCGTGCGGGGATCGACTTCGACCGAATACTCGCCCCCCGGCACCAGCTCGAAGTGGCGGCGGATCATGGCCATCAGGTCGGCCAATTCGGCATCGCTCAGGAAGGTGGGTGTGCCGCCCCCCAGGTGCAACTGACTGACCCGGTGACCACGGCCAAAGTGGTCGGTCTGCAGCTCCAGCTCGCGCGAAAGGTAGCGCAGATACTCCGCCGCTTTGCCGTGGTGCTTGGTGATCACCTTGTTGCAGGCGCAGTAGTAACACAGCGACTCGCAAAACGGGATGTGCACATAGACCGACAGCGGCAGCGCCAGCGAGCCGGCGCGGCGCTGCTCGAGCGCCTGGATGTAATCGCGCTCGGTAAACGCCTCGACGAAGCGGTCCGCCGTTGGGTAGGACGTGTAGCGCGGGCCGGGGATGTCGAACCGGCGCAGCAGGGCTTCATCGATGACGTGCTTCACGGGCATGGGCTCCATCGGGGAGCTAATGTGCCCCAGGACGCCCCCCCGGCCCTTGACGTGAGTCAAACCCCCTGCACGCCGCTGCCCGCAACGCCCGCCGGGACAAAGCCCTGCAGGCACGCCGACCGATTGTTATCATCGGTCGAATTTGGCAGTCCCCCGTTGGACAGTCCCCTTTCGGCCCCCGGGGTCGGCAACGCCACCGCACCCATGGATCTGCACAGCATCAAAGTCGCCTGCTCCAGCTGCAACCTGCGCGAGCTCTGCATTCCCGTCGGCCTCAACCCCGAGGAGTTGGAGCAGCTCGACAACCTGATCGCCAGCCGACGGCGCGTGCGGCGCGGCGCGGCGCTGTTCGCGGCGGGCGATGCGTTCACCTCGCTCTACGCGGTGCGCTCGGGCTTTTTCAAGACCAGCGTGACGACGGCGGACGGGCGCGACCAGGTCACGGGCTTTCAGATGGCGGGGGAGATCTTGGGCCTGGACGGCATCGTGCAGGACAAGCACTCCTGCTCCGCGATCGCGCTGGAGGACGCCGAGGTGTGCGTGCTGCCGTTCGACAAGCTGGAGCAGCTTTCGCGCGAATTCAGCGCGCTGCAGCACCATGTGCACCGCATCATGAGCCGCGAGATCGTGCGCGACCAAGGTGTCATGCTGCTGCTAGGCAGCATGCGCGCCGAGGAGCGGCTGGCGGCCTTTCTGCTGAATCTGGTGCAGCGCCTGCACGCGCGGGGGTTTTCCAAATCCGAGATGGTGCTGCGCATGACCCGCGAGGAAATCGGCAGCTACCTTGGCATGAAGCTGGAGACGGTCAGCCGCACCTTCTCGCGCTTTCAGGACGACGGGATCATCGAAGTCAAGCAGCGCTATGTGAGAATCCTGGATCCCGACGCGCTGGGCGCCATCGTCAACCACGCCTACTCGGGCGAGGACTGACGGCGCCGGCCAATCCCCTTGAGCGCAGTCCTATCGAGCGCAGCCAGCTCAAGCGCAGCCGCCGCAGCGTCCGCCGTCGCACGACGAGCGGGAATTGGCCCCCACCCCATCACCCCGGACACAGTCCGCGGGGCGCTGATCCGGCGGAACCGGGCACCGGTTCACCTCCCACGGCGACAGCGACAGCAGGGTCGTGAGCGCGCCGGCCGCCATGGTCAGGCCCCAGAAGACAAAGAACGCCAGGGTGTAGACGGTCTGCCGCGACCACCCGAGCGATTCCCCCGCCCAATGCAGTTCGCTGGGATCGACGAAGGCGAACACCACCATTTCCATCACCGCCGCCATCAGGAAAGCGGGCCAGGCGATCCACATCACGCGTTGGGCCAACATCATGCACTCCTCTCGGGTGTGGCCCCGGCGGGGCCTCAATCTTTTTCGGGCAATGCCGACGACACCGCATGATTGCGGCCCTGGTTGGCCGGCAGCAGCGCCTTTTCGGCCTGCAGCCGCTCCTCCGGGGTCAGCCGATCGGGTGCCACGACGGCGGGCGCCGGGGCAGCCTCGCGCGGCAGCACCGTATCCGCATTGCGCACCGCGATCATGACCGTCACGAGGGACGCCACCACCACGACCAGCGGCCCACCAATCACCATCCAGACGTACGGTTCACGGTACCACGGGCGCACGGGGGATGGACGGGCGGGTGAAGGGGCGGTCATCGTGGGCATAGTGTAGGCCTTGGTGTATCGATCTTGGGTTCGAAGCCCCCAGGGGGTTTTCCCGGGGGGGGGTGGCGTCAACGGGGCACCACGAAGGTGGTCTTCTCCCGGACATCGATCGCGCCATCCGGCGTGCGGAAGCCGAATGTGATGGGATGCGAGCCGGCCTGCAAACCTGCGGGCACCTGCACCCGCACAGCGACCGAGCGCACCTCGGTAGGCCGCAGATGCACGCTGCGTTCAGAAGTGACCTCGATGCCCGGCAGCCCCTCGACGGTCACGACCAGCTCGCGCTCGTGCTCCGAAGCGTTCATGAACTGGATGCGATAGACGTTTTCGATGCGCCCCATCTCCACCATGCGCGCCAGCGCACCGCGGTCGCGGATCACATCCACCTTCAGCGGCACGCGCAGCCACAGGCTGACCCCCAGCGCGGCGATGATGGCCAGCAGGATAGCGCTGTAGACCAGCACGCGCGGGCGCAGCGCTCGGCGGATCATCTGCGCGCGCGTCCAGCCGTTGGCCATGCCGTTTTGCGTCGAGTATTTGACCAGTCCCTTCGGGTAGCCCATCTTCTCCATCACCTCGTCGCAGACGTCGGCGCAGGCGCCGCAGCCAATGCACTCATACTGCAGGCCGTTGCGGATGTCGATACCGGTCGGACAGACCTGCACGCACAGCGTGCAGTCGATGCATTCGCCCAGACCCAGGGCCTTGGGGTCGGCGGACTTCTTGCGCGCGCCGCGCGGCTCGCCGCGCTTGGCGTCGTAGGTCACGATCATCGTGTCCTTGTCGAACATCGCGCTCTGGAAGCGCGCATACGGGCACATGTACTTGCAGACCTGCTCGCGCATGAAGCCCGCGTTGCCGTAGGTCGCAAAGCCGTAGAAGAAAACCCAGAAGGTTTGCCACGGCCCCAGGCTCCATGCCAAAAAGGCCGCGCCCAGGTCGCGAATCGGCGTGAAATAGCCGGCAAACGTGAAGCCGGTCCACAGACCAAATACGATCCACGCCAGTTGCTTGCCGCCCTTGCGTGCCACCTTGTTCGGGCTCCAGGGCTGCTGATCCAAGCGCATGCGCGCCGAGCGGTCGCCCTCGAAGAGCTTTTCCATCCACAGATAAATTTCGGTGTAGACGGTCTGCGGGCAGGCGTAACCGCACCACAGCCGCCCGGCAATCGCGGTGAACAAAAACAGCGACAACGCCGACACCACCAGAATCCCCGTCAGGTAAATGAAATCCTGCGGGTACAGCACCAGACCAAAAATGTAAAACCGCCGCGCTTCCAGATCGAACAGCACAGCCTGCCGGTCGTTCCAGGCCAGCCAGGGCAACCCGTAAAAAACGATCTGGGTCAGCCACACGAAGACCCAGCGCCACTTGGCAAACAACCCCGTCACCGCCCGCGGATAGATCTTCTTGCGGGCTGCGTACAAGGACACCTCGACCTCTTCATCCGACGGGGTCGGGCTTTGGGGCGTATTGGCTACGCTGGTACCCATGGAAGTATTCGGTGCGAATCAAAAAAACCGGGAGGCGGGCCACAGGTGCCCCCCCCCGGCGACGGGATCAGTTGGGATTCGCCAGCTTCCAGACGTAGCCCGTCAGCACATGGATTTGCGCATCTGTCAGCAGGGCATTTTGCGCCGGCATCGCGTTGGACTTGCCCTCGTTGATGATCTTGATGATCGTCTCCTCACCCCAACCGTGCAACCAGATCTGGTCGGTCAGGTTGGGCGCACCGGTGGCGTGCATGCCCTTGCCATCCGCGCCGTGGCAGGCCGCGCAGGCGCCCCACTTGGCGGCCCCTTGCGTGGCGCGCACACTGTCGTGGGGGCTGCCGGACAAGCTCAGCACATAGTGCGCCAGGTTGCGTACATCCTCGGGCGTGCCGACCGCCGCTGCCATCGGGGGCATGATGCCCTGACGGCCTTCGGCAATGGTCTTGTGGATGTAGGCCGGCTGCCCGTCGCCGCCCAGCCAGTCGGCATCGGTCAGGTTGGGGAAGCCCTTGCTGCCGCGGGCGTCCGAGCCGTGGCACTGGGCGCAGTAGTTCATGTACAGCCGCTCGCCGACCGCCATGGCCTGCTGGTCCTTCGCCAGATCCTTGGGATCCATGCCCTTGAACTTGGCGTACAGGGGCTCGACCGCCGCGAGGGCCTTGGCCCGCTCGGCTTCCCACTGGCTATGGGAACTCCAGCCCAGTTGGCCCTGCGCCTTGCCGAACATCGGATACATCAGGCCGTAGGCCAGGGCAAACACCACGGTGATGATGAACAGATACACCCACCAGCGCGGCAGCGGGTTATTCATCTCGCGCAGATCCTCGTCCCAGACGTGGCCGGTGGTGTTGTCCGCCGCGGCCATGACCTTGGTCTTGCCGCTGGCCCACAGGAAGAACGCGCAGACCAGGATACTGATCAAGGTCACGCCGGCAACGAAGAGGTGCCAGAAGTCACTGGTGAAATCGCTCATGATAATTCTCTCCTGACGGGCCTCACTCGTCGCGGAAGGGCAGTTGGGCCGCTTCCTCGAAACGCTCCCGGTTCTTGCGGGACCAGGCCCAGACCCAGATGCCGATGAAGGTCACGAAGCTCAGCAACGTGACGATGACGCGCAGATCGTTGACATCCATGATCGCGTCCCCTCACTGCGCCGCATCGGCCGCGGGCTGGCCCGTGGCGGACTGGGCGGTCTTGGTGGCCGGCTGCGCCAGCTTATCCCACGAGCGAACGGTCCCCAAGCCCTGCAGATAAGCGATGAGCGCCTCCAGCTCCGTCTTGCCCTTGACCTCTTCGGCGGCCTGGGCGATCTCTTCGTCCGAGTACGGCACACCCACCTTGCGCAGCGCGCGCATCTTGGCGGGCAGCGCGTCGGCGTCCACCGGGCGGCGCTCCAGCCACGGATAGGCGGGCATGTTGGATTCCGGCACCAGATCGCGCGGATTGATCAGGTGAATGCGGTGCCACTCGTCGGAGTAGCGGCCGCCGACGCGCGCCAAGTCCGGGCCGGTGCGCTTGGAGCCCCACTGGAACGGATGGTCATAGACGAACTCACCGGCCACCGAGTACGGGCCGTAGCGCAGCGTCTCGGCGTGGAAGGGGCGCACCATCTGCGAGTGACAGACGTAGCAACCCTCGCGGACGTATACATCCCGCCCGGCCAGTTGCAGCGCCGGATAGGGCTTGACACCCTCGATCGGCTTGGTGGTGGAGTGCTGGAAGAACAGCGGCACGATCTCGACCAGACCGCCTACCGCCACCACCAGGGTGATGAGGACGATCATCAGAAAGTTGTTGGTCTCGATGCGCTCGTGACCGCTTGGCTTGTGTTGTGCGTTGGCCATGGTGTCCTCCTCAGGCGTGCGCGGGGGCGGGGATGGCCACCGGGGTTACCTTGCCCTGGGCCGCGGTCTTCCACACGTTCCACGCCATCACGCCCATACCGACCAGATACATCACGCCGCCGAGCAGACGGATCACGTAGAACGGATAGGTGGCCTTGACGGACTCGACGAAGGTGTAGGTCAGCGAACCGTCCGGGTTGACCGCACGCCACATCAGGCCCTGCATCACACCGGCGATCCACATCGCAGCGATGTAGAGCACGATGCCGATGGTCGAAATCCAGAAGTGCAGCTCGATGGCCTTGACGCTGTACATCTGCTTCTGGCCGAACAGGCGTGGGATCAGGTAGTACATCGAGCCCATGGTCACCAGACCGACCCAGCCCAGCGCGCCGGAGTGCACGTGACCAATGGTCCAGTCGGTGTAGTGGCTCAGCGCGTTGACGGTCTTGATCGACATCATCGGACCTTCGAAGGTCGACATGCCGTAGAACGACAGCGACACGATCAGGAAGCGCAGGATCGGGTCATCACGCAGCTTGTGCCAGGCGCCCGACAGCGTCATGATGCCGTTGATCATGCCGCCCCAGCTCGGCGCCAGCAGGATCAGCGAGAACACCATGCCCAGCGACTGCGCCCAGTCCGGCAGCGCGGTGTAGTGCAGGTGGTGCGGGCCCGCCCACATGTAGGTGAAGATCAGCGCCCAGAAGTGCACGATCGACAGCCGGTAGGAGTACACCGGGCGCTCGGCCTGTTTGGGGATGAAGTAGTACATCATGCCGAGGAAGCCCGCGGTCAGGAAGAAGCCCACGGCGTTGTGGCCGTACCACCACTGCACCATGGCGTCCTGCACGCCGGCGTAGGCCGAGTACGACTTCCAGAAGCTGACCGGGATGGCCACGCTGTTGACGATGTGCAGCAGCGCCACGGCGATGATGAAGGCACCGTAGAACCAGTTGGCCACGTAGATGTGCCGCACCTTGCGGGTGCCCACCGTGCCGAAGAACACGATGGCAAAGGCCACCCACACCACGGCGATCAGCAAGTCGATAGGCCACTCGAGCTCGGCGTACTCCTTGCCGCTGGTAATGCCCAGGGGCAGGGTGACGGCTGCCAGCACGATGATGGCCTGCCAGCCCCAGAACGTGAACGAGGCCAGCGCCGGGGCGAACAGGGTGGTCTGACAGGTGCGCTGCACCACGTAATAGGCGGTCGCGAACAGCGCCGAGCCGCCAAAGGCGAAGATCACCGCGTTGGTGTGCAGCGGACGCAGCCGGCTGTACGTCAGGTACTCGATGCCGAAGTTGAGCTCCGGCCAGGCCAGTTGTGCGGCAATGATGACGCCGACCAGAAAGCCGACGATGCCCCACACCACGGTCATGATGGCGAACTGCCTCACGACCTTGTCGTTATAGACCCCCGTAGCGGGGGCCGCCGCGGTTGCAGACATAGGTAACACTCCTGTTGTGAAAATCACCCGAGCGCAGTATCCGGGAGCCCTCCCCCTGCGCCCTTGACATAGGTCAATCCTGGCGCAGGATGCGCTCCCCTTCGCGCTCGACGTTGTCGAACTGACCGGAGTGCAGCGCCCACCAGAACAGGCCGATGATCAGCAGCACCAGCACCACCGACAGCGGCACCAGTAGGTAAAGGATTTCCATCGTTCGATTCTCCCAGTCACGGGGGTAGGCGCCCATCAAGCCGGCGTGGGGGCTGCCGCCGGCGCCGGTGCGCCGTCCGCGGCCGGCGCACCGCGCCGCCCCAGCCGCAGCGCGTTGCCAATGACCAGCAGCGAGCTGGCCGCCATGCCGAGCCCCGCCGCCCACGGCGGCATGAGGCCGGCCACCGCCAGCGGCACCGCGAGCGCGTTGTAGCCGGCCGCCCAGGCCAGGTTCTGCCGCACGACGCGCAGCGTCGCGCGCGCCATCTCCGCCGTGCGCACGATGTCGGTCAGCCGCCCGCTCTGCACGACGAAGTCGGCGCGCGTCTGCGTCAGCGGCGCGCCGTGGCCGAGCGCGAACGAGACGTCCGCCGCGGCCAGTACCGGCCCGTCGTTGAGACCATCGCCTACCATCGCCACGCGCCGTCCCTCCGCCTGCCAGAGGTGCAGCGTGGCGAGTTTGTCCTCGGGGCTGGCGCCGGCGACGACCTGCTCGACGCCGAGCGGCCGCGCCACCCGCAGCGCGGCGCCGAGGCGGTCGCCCGACAGCAGCCGCACCTGCAGCCCGAGCGCGCGCAGCCGCTCGATCGCTTCGCGCGCCTCCGGGCGCACGCCCTCGTCGAGCACGAAAGTGGCCAGCCACCCCTGCCCATCACAAAGATACGCGCAAGGCACATCGGTCGGCGCGCGCCCGCTGGCCGCCAGCCCTGCCTCGTCCAGCCCGCAGTGCACGGCCGAGCCCAGCCGCCAGGTCTGACCGTCCGGGCCCTGCGCGGTCAGACCCCGGCCCGGGGTCTCGCGCACTTCCCACGCCGGGGCATCGGACTGCGCGCCAGCGGCGGCCACCAGCGCACGCGACACCGGGTGCAGCGAGGCGCGCGCCAGCGGCCAAGCCGCCGCCAGCGCCTGCTCGCGCGTCACGCCGGGGCGCGTCAGCACGTCGCGCACCACCACGCGGTCCTGCGTCAGCGTGCCGGTCTTGTCGAACACCACGGTGTCCACCGCAGCCAGCACTTCGAATGCCTGCAGCCGCCGCGTCAGGATGCCGCGGCGCGCCAGACCGCCCGCCGCGGCCAGCATCGCCGCCGGCGTGGCCAGCGACAGCGCGCACGGGCAGGTGACGATCAGCACCGCCACCGCCACCGCCAGCGCCCGGCTGGGGTCGAACTGCCACCAGTACAGCCCGGCCAGCCCTGCCGCCAGTAGCACCGCCACCAGGAACGGCGCGGCGATGCGATCCGCCAGCCGCGCTAGGCGCGGCTTGTCGGTGCTGGCCTGCTCCATCAGCGCCACGATCTGGGCAAAGCGCGTCTCGCGCCCGACGCGCTGCAGGCGCACGCGCACCGTGCCGCCCAGGTTGTGGCTGCCGGCCACCACGGCCTCGCCGCGGCGGCGCGTCACCGGATGCGACTCGCCGGTCAGCAAGGCCTCGTCCACCGTGGCAGCCTCCGACAGCACCTCGCCATCCCCCGGAAAGGCCTGTCCCGCCTGCACATGCACGACGTCGCCGGCTTGCAGGCGCTTGAGCGACACCGTCTCCAGCGCTCCGTCGGCACGCTCGCGCTGCACCACCTCCGGCAGCCGGTTCATCAGTGCATCCAGCGCACCGGCGGTGCGGTCGCGCAGCTTGTGCTCCAGGTAACGCCCGCCGAGCAAGAAGAACACGAACATCGTCAGCGAGTCGTACCAGATGTCGTGCCCCCATGGCCCGGTGGGGTCGAAGGTGGCCAGCGTGCTGACGACGAAGGTGATCAGGATGCCCAGCGACACCGGCACGTCCATGCCGATGCGGCCCTGGCGCAGGTCGCGCCAAGCGCTGCCGAAGAACGGCCCGCTGGCAAACAGCAGCACCGGCAGGCTCAGCACCCACGAGGCCCAGCGCAGCAACTGCAGCAAGTCGGGTGGAATTTGGCCCGGCTCGGTGACGTACTCGGGCCACGTGTACATCATCACCTGCATCATGCAGAAGCCCGCCACGAACAGCCGCCACAGCGCGCGGCGCGTCTCGCGCGTGCGCTCGCTGACCGCCAGGGCCTGCTGCATCGGCAGCAGCCGGTAGCCGACGCGGCCGACCGCCTCGGCCAGCTCGGACAGACGCGTGCGCGCCGGATCCCAGCGCAGCGCCAGGCGCCGCGTGGCGGCGTGCACCTGCGCCCCCAGCACGCCGCTGCGGCCCGCCAGCGTGGCCTCCACCGTATCGGCGCAGGCCGCGCAGTACATGCCCTGCACCACCAGCGTCGATTCGCAGACGGTGCGGCCGCCCTCCTCGCGCACCTCGGTGAAGTCGCGCTGCTCCAGCGGGTCATCCAGCACGCGGAAGTCGTCGTCCACCGTCAGCGAACCGCGGTGGCCGCCCCACACCCCGGCCAACAGCGCACCGTCCCCCACTGCAGGGACAGACGCCCCTGCAGCCGCTCGCGGTGGCGGGGCTGTTTCGCTCATTGTCGAACGGTACCCGATCGCCAGGCACGCAGGCTTGACCTAGGTCAAACCCCGACTCGGGGCACGTGTTACCGTGCCAAGATGACAGGCAGGTACGGGTGGGCCCCGCCGGCCAGCCGTGCTGCTTTGAGAGGAGACCCTGCATGTACCAGCGCATCCTGGTGACCACCGACGGCTCCCAGCTGTCGGAGCGTGCCGTGGAGCACGCCATCGCCCTGGCCGACCTGACGGGGGCCGAACTCGTCGCGTTGCGCGTCGTGCCGCGCTACCCGCAGACGTATTTCGAGGGGGGGGTGGCGCTTGGCACGCCCGAGGTGCGGCAGATCGAAAAGCAGTGGGAGGAGGAAGCACGCCAGACGGTGGTCGCCGTCAAGACGCTGGCTCAGGCGCGGCAGGTGAAGGTCAAGCCGATCACGGTCAAATCCGACCTGATTGCCGAGGCCATCATCGCCGCGGCCAAACGCCACAAATGCGACCTGATCGTGATGGCATCGCACGGGCGGCGGGGCATCAAGCGGCTGCTGCTGGGCAGCGAGACGCAGCAGGTGCTGACGCACTCGCACATTCCCGTGCTGGTGCTGCGCTGAAGCGAGCCGCACCGCCCGCCGTTCAGGCAGCGAAGCTGTCGCGATAGCGCTCGCGCAGGAGGTTTTTCTGCACCTTGCCCATGGCGTTGCGCGGCAGCTCGTCCACCACCACGCAGCGCTTGGGGACTTTGTAGTTGGCCAGGCGCGTGCGCAGCGTGGCCAGCACGGCGTCCGGATCGATACGGTGGCCGGGCTGCGCGATCACCAGGGCCACGCCCACCTCGCCAAAATCGGGGTGCGGCACGCCCACGACGGCACTTTCGGCCACGCCGGGCAGTTCGTTGATCGCGCCTTCCACCTCCGCCGGATAGACGTTGTAGCCCCCGCTGATGATGAGATCCTTGCTGCGGCCGACCAGCGTCAGGTAGCCGCGCTCGTCGATGACACCGACGTCGCCGGTGCGAAACCACCCGTCAGCGGTGAACTCGGCCCGGGTTTTGTCGGGCATGCGCCAGTAGCCCTGGAACACGCTGGGGCCGCGCACCTGCACACCGCCCACTTCGCCGGTCGGCAACGCCCGGTCGCCATCGCCGACGATGCGCAGCTCCACCCCCGGCAGCGGAAAACCCACGGTGCCACCACGGCGCTCGGCGTGCCCACCGTAGCGAGGGTCGGGCGTGCAGGGGTTGGAGGTGAGCATGATCGTCTCGCTCATGCCGTAGCGTTCCAGGATGGTGTGGCCGGTGCGCTGTTGCCAGGCGCGAAAGGTCTCGATCAGCAACGGCGCCGAGCCGCTTATGAACAGCCGCATGTGCGCGCAACGCTCGGCGGTCAGTTCCTCCTCGACCAGCAGCCGGGTGTAGAGCGTCGGCACCCCCATGAATACGGTGGCGCGCCGCAGCCAAGTCAGCACGGTGCGCGGGTCGAACTTGGCTGCCCACAGCATGGGGCTGCCATTGAGCAAAGCACCGTGCACCGCGACGAACAGCCCGTGCACGTGGAAGATGGGCAGCACATGGATGAGCACGTCGTCCGGGCGCCAGTCCCAGTAGCGGCGCAGCACCTCGGCATTGGCGTGCAGGTTGCCGTGCGTCAGCATCGCCCCCTTGCTGCGCCCGGTGGTGCCGCTGGTGTAGATGATGGAGGCCAGCGCCTGCGCCCCGACCGCAACCGGGATCTGCTGGTCCGAATGGTGCGCCGCACGGTCCAGCAGCGTGCCGCAGCGATCGGCCCCGAGTGTGAACACCGCGCGTGCGCCGCGCCGAAACGCCAGGGCGCTGACCCAGCCGAAGCGCTGCGGCGCACAAACGACGACGGCCGGCTCGGCGTCGTCGATGAAGTACTCGACCTCGGCCGCCGGATAGGCGGTGTTGAGCGGCACATAGACATGGCCCGCGCGCAGCGTGCCCAGGTAGAGCATCAGCGCCTCGACCGACTTGTCCACCTGCGCCACCACGCGGGAGGCAGGCGGCAGATCCAGCCCCGCGAGCAGGTTGGCGATCATCGCGCTGCCGCGCTCCAGGTCGCGCCAGGTGTAGATGAGGCCCTCGTCGGTCTCGATGGCGGGGCCATCCAGATCGGCGGGGAAGCCGGCGCGCAGCGCGGCGTACAGGTTGGTCACGGTTGCGGTGTCCATCGTCTGGGTCATCAAGCGGCGGCAGGCGTGCGGCGCGCCCACAGCCACAGGACCGCCCCCACCACGACCATCGGGAGGCTAAGCCACTGGCCCATGCTCAGGCCCAGCGACAACAGGCCCAAATGGGCATCGGGCTCACGGAAGTATTCGGCGACGAAGCGCATCACACCATAGCCGGTGAGGAACGCGGCCGACACCTCGCCGACGCGGCGGGGCCGGCGCGCAAACGCCCACAGGAGCACGAACAGCAGCAACCCCTCCAGCGCAAACTGGTAGAGCTGCGACGGATGGCGCGGCAGCGGCCCGGCAGCGGGAAACACCATGGCCCACGGCAGATCCGGCGGCGCCGGACGGCCCCACAGCTCGCCATTGATGAAGTTGCCGATGCGGCCCAGCGCCAGCCCCACGGGCACGCACGGCGCGACGAAGTCCATGACCTGCAGCCACGGCCGCTGCTGGCGGCGGGCCCACCACGCCAGCGCCAGCAGCACGCCCAGCAGCCCGCCGTGGAAGCTCATGCCCCCTTCCCAGACGGCGAATACCCGCCACGGCTCGGCCAGATAGGTGAGCGGCTTGTAAAACAGCACATACCCCACGCGCCCGCCCAGGATCACCCCCAGCACACCCCAAAACAGAATGTCCTCCACATCGCGCAGCGGCCAGCCGAGCGTTCGGTACGGCTCGTGGCGCAGGCGACGGCGCGCCAGCCAGACGAACATGGCAAAGGCGGCCAAATACATCAGGCCGTACCAGTGGACGGCCAGCGGCCCGATGCGGATGGCCACCGGGTCGAATTGGGGATGCATCAACATGCGCCGATGGTACGCGATGGCCACCGGCGGCAGCCCGTTATCATGGTGACAATCCGATGACAGAACACATGGCCGCACGAAGAAGGGACACCATGGAAGTCCGCACCGCCGACCAGCGCCGCTACCACCGGGTACGGGCGGTCTTCGAGGAAGCGTTCCAGCTCTGCCAGCCGCTGCTGGATCCCCACCAAGGCATTGCCGGGCACGCCCTCTACCACCACGTTCCGTTGCGGGTGCGGGAGCATTTTCCGGATTTGACGCAGGAAGAGGTCATGGTGCTGTCGGTCGCGCTGCGTGCCGCCTGGACACGCAGACGCGTGCGCTGCTGACCGGGCGATCAGTCGTCCAGGCGAGACAAATCCCGCACGGCGCCCCGGTCGGCGGACGTGGCCCAATGCGCATAGGCGCGCAGCGCGGCCGAGACCTTGCGTGCGCGCGGCTTGGCGGGCTTCCAGCCCAGGCGGTCCTGCTCGGCGCGGCGCGCGGCCAGCTCCTCGTCGCTGACCAGCAGCTCGATGCTGCGGCGGGTGACGTCGATGCGGATGCGGTCGCCGTCGCGCACCAGCCCGATCGTGCCGCCGGCGGCCGCCTCCGGCGAGACATGGCCGATCGACAGGCCCGAGGTGCCACCGGAGAAGCGCCCGTCGGTCAGCAGCGCGCAGACCTTGCCCAGACCCTTGGACTTGAGGTACGAGGTCGGGTAGAGCATTTCCTGCATACCGGGGCCGCCGCGCGGGCCCTCGTAGCGGATGACGACCACATCGCCGGGCTGGACCTGATCGCCCAGGATGCCGTCCACCGCCGCGTCCTGGCTCTCGAACACGCGCGCCGCCCCCTCGAAGACGCGCAGCACCGAGGTCGGCACGCTGGTGGTGTAGCGCAGCTGCTCGACCTCGAACATGCTCTCGTCGATGCCGGCGGTCTTGACGATGCAGCCGTCCTGCGCCAGGTTGCCGTACAGCACCGCCAGCCCGCCGTCGCGCGAGTAGGCGTGCTCGACCGAGCGGATGCAGCCCTCGCGGCGGTCCAGGTCCAGCGTCGGCCAGCACATGCTCTGGCTGAACGGCTGCTGCGTCGGGATGCCGGCCGGGCCGGCGCGGCAGAAGGTGCGCACCTCCTCCGACTCGGTGACCATGACGTCCCAGTGCGCCAGCGCCTCGGCCAGCGTGGCGCTGTGCACGGTGCGCGCATTCGTGTGCAGCAAGCCGGCGCGCGCCAGCTCGCCGAGGATGCCCATGATGCCGCCGGCGCGGTGCACGTCCTCAATGTGGTACTTGTTGGTGTTGGGCGCCACCTTGCACAGCGTCGGCACACGGCGCGACAGGCGGTCGATGTCGGCCATCGTGAACGGCACCTCGGCCTCGCGCGCGGTGGCCAGCAGATGCAGCACGGTGTTGGTCGAGCCCCCCATCGCGATGTCGAGCGACATCGCGTTCTCGAACGCCTCGAAGGTGGCGATGGAGCGCGGCAGCACCGACGCATCGTCCTGTTCGTAGTAGCGGCGCGCCAGCTCCACGATCAGCCGGCCGGCGCGGCGAAACAGCTGCTCGCGGTCGGCGTGTGTGGCGAGCACCGTGCCGTTGCCCGGCAGCGACAGGCCCAGCGCCTCGGTCAGGCAGTTCATCGAGTTGGCGGTGAACATGCCGGAGCACGAGCCACAGGTCGGGCAGGCCGAGCGTTCCACCTCGGCCACGGTGGCCTCATCGACATGGGGGTCGGCGGCCATCACCATCGCGTCGACCAGGTCCAGCTTTTTGATTTGCACGGTTTGCTCGCCCGGCACCGCCAGACGCACCTTGCCGGCCTCCATCGGCCCGCCGGAGACGAACACGGTCGGGATGTTCAGGCGCATCGCCGCCATCAGCATGCCAGGGGTAATCTTGTCGCAGTTGGAAATGCACACCAGCGCGTCGGCACAATGCGCGTTGACCATGTACTCGACGCTGTCGGCGATCAGCTCGCGACTGGGCAGCGAGTACAGCATGCCGTCGTGGCCCATCGCGATGCCGTCGTCCACGGCGATGGTGTTGAACTCCTTGGCCACGCCGCCGGCGGCCTCGATCTCGCGGCAGACGAGTTGACCCAGATCCTTCAGGTGCACATGGCCGGGCACGAACTGCGTAAACGAGTTGGCCACGGCGATGATGGGCTTGTCGAAGTCGCCGTCCTTCATGCCGGTGGCGCGCCACAGGGCGCGCGCGCCGGCCATGTTGCGACCTTGCGTGGTGGTGCGGGAGCGGTAGGTGGGCATGGATCGATGAGGGATGGGATCAGAGGATGGCGGCTGCACGGGCAACCACCGCTCGGGTCTGCCACGTCATTGTGCCAGCGCAGTCGCCGGCCCGCGACAAACGGGGTGGCACATCAGGGTCGGGGCTTGGGGGGTCGCAAGCTGGCGCGAGCTTTCTCGAGGCGGGCCGCCTTGCGCGCCTCGTCGCGGCGCATCGCGCGGCGCTTGGTGTAGCCCGACCAGTCCGCCCACCACCACCACAACGCGGCCAGGGCAAACGGCGCGAGCACCCAGGTCCATGACCACTGCGCCACCGGGCCGATGGCCGCCCACTTGAGAATCAGCAAGACCACGCCCAGCACGAGAAAACCCATGGCCGCACTCCTGAAACCGAGCGGCGAAATCCCTGTGAAACCCCAGGAATCGCCCGCGGACGTATCGTTTGCAACAAGCTGTAAAGACGGATTGTGCCCGACAGGCGTCCCGCTAGAATGGCTTCCGTGTGCCGCTCCTTCCTCAACCTTCACGGGAAAGACACCATGAAACGCGCTCTGCTCATCCTGGCCGCCACCGCCGTCGTCTCCGCGCCCGCCCTGGCCGACGAAGCCCTGGCCAAGGCCAAAAACTGCATGGCCTGCCACGCGGTGGACAAAAAACTCGTCGGGCCGTCGTACAAGGACATCGCCAAGAAATACGCAGGCGACGCCAAGGCCGTCGATTCGCTGGCCACCAAGATCCAAAAAGGCGGCTCGGGGGTCTGGGGCGCCGTGCCGATGCCGGCCAATCCGCAGGTCAACGACGCCGAGGCCAAAAAGCTGTCCGCCTGGGTGCTGAGCCTGAAGTGACACGCCGGCCCGCGCGGCCGCCGTGGTCGGCCGGCGCTCGATGCACGGCCACGAACATGCAAAAAGCCTCGCCGCGTGCGAGGCTTTTTTGTTGATTCGTCGGCCGCCAGCAATGCGACGGGCTGCGGCGGCCGCCCGGGTGGCCGCCGCGACGCCGGCATCCTCAATTGGTCTTGGCCAACTGCTCCAGGATGTGGGGATTCTCCAGCGTCGAGACGTCCTGCGTGATCGCCTCGCCCTTGGCAATCGCCCGCAGCAGGCGGCGCATGATCTTGCCGGAGCGGGTCTTGGGCAGGTTTTCGCCGAAGCGGATGTCCTTCGGCTTGGCGATCGGGCCGATTTCCTTGGCCACCCAGTTGCGCAGCTCGTTGGCGATCTGCTTGGCCTCCTCGCCCTGCGGCAGCGGGCGCTTGAGCACGACGAAGGCGACGATGGCCTCGCCGGTCAGGTCGTCTGGGCGGCCGACCACCGCGGCCTCGGCCACGAGGTCGGTCTTGGCCACCAGCGCCGACTCGATTTCCATCGTACCCATGCGGTGGCCGCTGACGTTGAGCACGTCGTCGATGCGGCCGGTGATGCGGAAGTAGCCGCGGTCCTCGGAGCGCACGGCGCCGTCGCCGGCCAGGTAGTAGCCCTTGAGCTCCTCGGGGAAGTAGCTCTTCTTGAAGCGCTCCGGGTCGCCCCAGATGGTGCGGATCATCGACGGCCACGGCTTCTTGACGACCAGGATGCCGCCCTGGCCGTTGGGCATGTCGTTGCCCTGCTCATCGACGATGGCGGCGAAGATGCCGGGCAGCGGCAGCGTGCACGAGCCCGGCACCAGCGGCGTGGCGCCCGGCAGCGGCGTGATCATGTGGCCGCCGGTCTCGGTCTGCCAGAAGGTGTCGACGATCGGGCAGCGCTCGCCGCCGACGTGCTTGTAGTACCACATCCAGGCCTCGGGGTTGATCGGCTCGCCGACCGAACCCAGGACGCGCAGCGTCGACAGGTCCCAGTTGCGCGGGTGCACCTTTTCGTCGGTGTCGCTGGCCTTGATCAGCGAGCGGATCGCGGTGGGCGCGGTGTAGAAGATAGTGGCCTTGTGGCGCTCGATCATCTGCCAGAAGCGCCCGGCGTTGGGGTAGGTCGGCACGCCCTCGAAGACGATCTGCGTGGCGCCGGCGGCCAGCGGTCCGTAGGCCACGTAGGTGTGGCCGGTGATCCAGCCGATGTCGGCGGTGCACCAGAAGACGTCGCTGTCCTTCAGGTCGAAGGTCCACAGCATGGTCTGCTTGGCCCACAGCAGGTAGCCGCCAGTGGAGTGCTGCACGCCCTTGGGCTTGCCGGTGGAGCCGGATGTGTAGAGCACGAACAGCGGGTGCTCCGCCCCGACCCACTCGGGGGCGCATTCGGTGGGCTGACCCGCCAGCGCCTCATGCATCCACACATCGCGGCCGGGGACCATGGCGCAGGCGGTGGCGGTGCGCTGGAACACCACGACGTGGCGCACCGACTCGCACCCGCCCATGGCGATGCCTTCGTCCACGATGGCCTTCAGGGGCAGCTCCTTGCCGCCGCGCATCTGGTAGTTGGCGGTGATGACGGCCACCGCGCCGGCGTCCTGGATGCGCTCCTGCAGCGCCTTGGCCGAAAAGCCCCCGAACACCACGCTGTGCGTGGCGCCGATGCGCGCGCAGGCCTGCATCGCCACCACGCCCTCGATGGTCATGGGCATGTAGATGACGACGCGGTCGCCTTTCTTGACGCCCAGACCCTTGAGGGCGTTGGCAAACTGGCTGACGCGCGCGAGCAGTTCCTTGTAGGTGACTCGGGTGACCGCCCCATCGTCGGCCTCGAAGACGATGGCCGTCTTGTTCTCGACGGGGGTGCCCATGTGGCGGTCCAGGCAGTTGTACGAGGCGTTGAGCTCACCATCAGCGAACCACCTATAGAACGGCTTGTTGGACTCGTCCAGCACCTGGGTAAACGGCTTGTGCCAGACCAGCAGCTCGCGCGCGCGGCGGGCCCAGAATCCGTCGAAATCGGCCTCGGCCTCGGCACACAGGGCACGGTAGGCGTCCATGCCGGACACGCGCGCCTGGGCCGCCAGCGACGGATGGGGATCGAAAACACGGTTTTCCACCAGCATCGAAGCGATGGCAGAGGTCGATTCAGCCATGTCGGGGGTCTCCTCAGGACATTTGGAATGGGGACAACGACAGACGGCAACTGTGCAGCGGGTCTCTGACGAGGCCCTTACGCAAAGGCGCAGCCCGCCAGCACGTCACACCCCGCCACTACAATTGGCGCGCCAGATCCGTTACCGAGCGCTTCATGACCCAGCTAAACAAGCCGATCCCGCCGCTGCCGAAACTGATCTTCGCGAGCCGCTGGCTTCAGCTGCCACTGTACATCGGCCTGATCGTGGCGCAAGCGGTGTATGTGTACCACTTTTGGGTGGAACTGGTGCACCTGATCGAGGCGGCGTTTGGCAACGAAGCGGCGCTGGACAAGCTGGTCACGAGCATCGGTTACGTCACCTCGGCCAAGCTGGACGGACTCAACGAAACCATCATCATGCTGGTGGTGCTGGCCCTCATCGACGTGGTGATGATCAGCAACCTGCTGATCATGGTCATCGTCGGCGGTTACGAGACGTTCGTCAGCCGCCTGCGGCTGGAGGGCCACCCGGACCAGCCGGAGTGGCTCAACCACGTCAACGCCGGGGTGCTCAAGGTCAAGCTCGCGACGGCCATCATCGGCATCAGCTCGATCCACCTGCTCAAGACCTTCATCAACGCGGCCAACTACACCGACAAGGTGCTGCTGTGGCAGACCGTGATCCATGCGGTGTTCCTGCTGAGCGCGCTGGCCATCGCGTTGACCGAGAGGCTGATCCACCACCCGGGCGACGACGACCACTGACGCCCCCGCCCCCGTCGCGCCGTGCCGGGGATGGCGTGGCGCGCTGCCGTTACGTCAAGGGAACCCACCATGACCGCCATCCGCCAAGAAGACCTGATCCAGTCCATCGCCGACGCGTTCCAGTACATCAGCTTCTACCACCCGCTGGACTACATCCAGGCCCTCGGCCAAGCCTACGAGCGCGAACAAAGCCCAGCCGCCAAGGACGCCATCGCGCAGATCCTGACCAACAGCCGCCTGAGCGCCGAGGGCCACCGGCCCATCTGCCAGGACACCGGCATCGCGGTCGTGTTTCTAAAAGTCGGCATGAACGTGACCTGGCCCGACGCCACGATGAGCGTGCAGGACATGATCAACGAGGGCGTGCGCCGCGCCTACCTCAACCCGGACAACCCGCTGCGCGCCTCGGTGCTGGCGGATCCGGCCGGCGCGCGCAAGAACACCAAGGACAACACCCCCGCCGTGGTGCACTACGAGATCGTGCCCGGCGACCAGGTGGAAGTGATCTGCGCGGCCAAGGGCGGCGGCTCGGAAAACAAGACCAAGATGGTCATGCTCAATCCGTCGGACTCCATCTTGGACTGGGTGCTAAAGACAGTGCCCACCATGGGCGCGGGCTGGTGCCCGCCGGGCATCCTCGGCATCGGCATCGGCGGCACGCCGGAGAAGGCCATGTTGTTGGCCAAGGAGGCCCTGATGGCGCCAGTGGACATCCACGAGCTGATCGACAAAAAGCGGTCCGGCGCCACGCTCACCCGCGTGGAGGAACTGCGGCTGGAGCTATACGAGAAGGTCAACGCGCTGGGCATCGGCGCACAGGGGCTGGGGGGCCTGACGACCGTGGTGGACGTCAAGATCCTGGACTACCCCACCCACGCGGCCAGCCTGCCGGTGGCGATGATCCCCAACTGCGCGGCCACGCGCCATGTGCATTTCCACCTGGACGGCAGCGGCCCGGCCCAGTTGGAGGCGCCGAAGCTGGAAGACTGGCCCGCCGTGACCTGGACGCCCGACACGAAGAGCGCCACCCGCGTCAACCTGGACACCCTGACCAAGGAGGAAGTGGCGTCCTGGAAGGCGGGACAAAAGCTGCTGCTCAACGGCAAGATGCTGACCGGCCGTGACGCCGCGCACAAGCGCATTGCCGACATGCTGGCCAAGGGCGAGAAGCTGCCGGTCGACTTCACCAACCGAGTGATCTACTACGTGGGCCCGGTGGACCCGGTGCGCAACGAGGTGGTCGGCCCCGCCGGCCCCACCACCGCCACCCGCATGGACAAGTTCACGCGCATGATGCTGGAGAAGACCGGGCTGATTTCCATGATCGGCAAGAGCGAACGCGGCCCGGTGGCCATCGAGGCCATCCGCGACAACCGCAGCGCCTACCTGATGGCCGTGGGCGGCGCGGCCTATCTGGTGGCCAAGGCCATCAAGGCGGCGCGCGTGGTGGGCTTCGAGGACCTGGGCATGGAGGCCATCTACGAGTTCGAAGTGCAGGACATGCCCGTGACCGTGGCCGTGGACGCCACCGGCAACAGCGTGCACCAAAGCGGCCCGGCCGAGTGGAGCCAGCGCATCGCCAGCGGCGAGTTCAAGGGCATCGCCGTGACGGCGGGTTGATCCATCAGTGCAGGTGCCGCGGCTTGCGCGGGCCACCGTGCCCGCCGCCGGGGCTTGCGCCGCGCGGAGGACGGCCGAGCTGCAGCGAGTTCACCATGGCGTCGAAGCGGCTGGAGAACAGGCGGTCGATGGCCTCGACCACGCCGCCCAGCTCGGAGGCATCGAAATGCCGCTCCATGAGCTGCACGACATCCTGCACCAGCAGATCGCGCTGCACCTGCATGATGGCTGCCGGCGTCGGGCCAACGAAACACATCAGAAAATCGTCGCGCGCCTCGGCATCGGGCGGGGCATCTTCCTCGTCGAAATCGAGGTCGTAGAACGACACTTCGATCGCGGCGCCGGTGGCCGAGATCTCGTTGAGACCCATGCAGGCCTCCTCGATGGCCAGCCGAAAATCGTCGTCGCCTTCGATGGTCCAGCACATCTGCAGGACATGCTCCTGCGGGTCGAAGCGGATGCCCGGTTCCTCTTCATAGGAACTGGCCGCGGCATCGATCAGCGAGCGCGCGCCGACATAATTCCACAACGGCCGCAGCGCCTCCTGGATATGGGTGTAGTCCACGTCGTCACGCAGGCGGATGTCGCCATGCACGTGGATCTCGAACGGAGGGTTGTCTTGGCTCATGGTCGCCACCGCTGGGTCAAAGCTGCGATTGTACGGCGGGGTGGGCAGCGGGCGCGGCGCCCGCTCCCCTGGCCCCCAGGCTGCGCCGATAGAATCCCGCCCAGCGGCCGCGGGTGTGATGGAATCGGTAGACATACAGGACTTAAAATCCTGAGGCTGTAAGGCCGTGCGGGTTCGAGTCCCGCCACCCGTACCAACCTCTAGGCGGTCGAGAACGTGGTTGGCCTTGGCCACGCCATCGAACTCGGCGTTTTGGCCGCAGAGCGCCTCCAAGTCTTGCTCTGTACCCTCGGTCAGCAGGACCTCGTAGCGCGTCGGCCTGCCCACCATCAGGCCGGGGCCCGTTTTGCACGCAGGCGCGCCACCACCTCGGCAGCGTTCGCCCTCG
The DNA here is from genome assembly GCF_036825565.1 of Tepidimonas sp. Classification (GTDB taxonomy): domain Bacteria; phylum Pseudomonadota; class Gammaproteobacteria; order Burkholderiales; family Burkholderiaceae_C; genus Tepidimonas. The sequence continues at coordinate 35,963 of NZ_DAISXZ010000007.1, forward strand.
GGCAGCTGATGGGCTTGGCTTGCGACAAGCAACGCATGGCCGCTTTCGTCTGACCACTTCAACCACGCCGCTGCCACGCGACGGCAAAAAAACCGTCCGTGCCGTGTCGGTGCGGCCACAGGCGCAGGGCGCCGCCTTCCACCACCGACGCCGGGTCGTCCACGCGGGCATCCGCCAGCAGCGCCTGCGCATCCAACCGCACGAAGTCGCCGCGCAGAGCGGTGGTGAAGGCATCGGCCGCGGCCTCGTTTTCCTCCGCCAACAGGCTGCAGGTGGCGTAGACCAGACGACCACCGGGGCGCACGAGTGCCGCAGCAGCGGCCAGAATGCGCTGCTGCAGGGCGGCCAGCTTGGCGACGGTGGCGGGGGTGTGACGCCACATCAGCTCCGGATGGCGCCGCAGGGTGCCCAGTCCGCTGCAGGGCGCGTCCACCAGCACGCGGTCGATTTTGCCGGCCAAGCGCTGCAAACGCTCATCGCGCTCGTGCGCGATGGCCATGGGGTGCACCTGGGTCAGCCCGGCCCGCCGGGCGCGCGCTGGCAAGGCGTCCAGGCGGCAGACCACGGTGTCGAAGGCGTACAGGCGGCCGGTGTCGCGCATGTCCGCCCCCAGGGCCAGGGTTTTGCCGCCGCCACCGGCGCAAAAGTCGGCCACGGTTTCGCCACGGCGGGCGCCTACCAGCGCCGCGATGAGTTGCGAGCCTTCGTCCTGGACTTCGATGGCGCCACGGGCATAGACCGCCAGTCCCTGCAGGGGCACGCGAGCGGGCAAGCGGATGCCCCACGGCGCATGCGGCGTGGCTTCGGCAGGCAAACCCGCCGCTTGCAGCTCCGCCAGCACGGCGGGACGCTTGGCCCGCAGCGCATTGACACGCAGGTCCAACGAGGCAGGATGACGCAGAGCGGCGGCCAGGGCATCGATCTCGGGCCCGACGGCGCTGCGCAGGCGCTCGATCAGCCAATCGGGCAGACCCAGGCGTACCGTATCGGGGATGGGCGTTATGTCCACCGCGCGAGCGCGCGCCTGCCAGTCGCCGACTTCGGCGGCGGCGGACGCATCGGCCTCGGCCAACGCCGGCAGGGCCGCGACTGGCCAGGCCAGCCGGATGACGCTGTCGCACCAGTCGGGTTGGGTCCGGCAGCGCGCCACATCCAGCGGCGCACCGCCCTGCCCCTGTAGGACCGTGGTCAAGGCATGCCAGCGGGGCAAATCGCGCAGCGCGGCGTAGAGGGCATCGCCCACCGCCTGGCGCAGACGCGGGCCGACCCGCTGGGGGCCGCGAAAGGCGTCGGAGAGCAGCGCATCGGGCGGCTGCTGAAAGCGCAGCGTCTCCTGCAACAGTCGGGTGGCCAAGACCAGGGGCGCCACCGCGGAGGGTCGGCGCGCCGGCGGACGGGTGGAACGGAACATGGGGCGATTGTCGCCGACGGCCCGCGGGCACGGTGCACGGGGCGCGGGGGTGCTCCGGGGCTGCGGGATAATCGCGCCCCATGCCAGACCTCGCCTCCGAGGTGCGCCGCCGGCGCACCTTCGCCATCATCTCGCACCCCGACGCGGGCAAGACCACGCTGACCGAAAAGCTGCTGCTGTTTTCGGGCGCCATCCACATCGCCGGCAGCGTCAAGGCGCGCAAGGCTGCACGCCACGCCACCAGCGACTGGATGGAGATCGAGAAGCAGCGCGGCATCTCGGTGGCCAGCTCGGTGATGCAGATGGAATACCGCGGCTGCGTCATCAACCTGCTGGACACGCCGGGGCACCAGGATTTCAGCGAGGACACTTACCGCGTGCTGACCGCCGTGGACGCGGCGCTGATGGTGATCGACGCCGGCAACGGCGTGGAGCCGCAGACGCGGCGGCTGCTGCAGGTCTGCCGCGCGCGCCACACGCCGATCCTGACCTTCATCAACAAGATGGACCGCGAGGTCAAGGCGCCGCTGGACCTGCTGGATGAGATCGAGCGCGAGCTGGGCATGACGGTGTTGCCGTTCACCTGGCCGGTCGGCATGGGCAAGCTGTTCCACGGCGTGTGGGACCGCCGCGCCGAGCAGATGCGCGTCTTCGCCCCCGGCGAGGACCGCCGCGGCGGCGACGAGGAAATCCTGGCCGGGCGCGACAACCCCTCCATCGAGCAGCGCTTCGGCACCGAGTGGCAGCAGGCGCAGGAGGAATTGGAGCTGGTGGAAGGCGCCACCCCGCCGTTCGAGCACGCGGCGTTTCTGGCCGGCACGCAGACGCCGATGTTTTTCGGCTCGGCGATCAACAACTTCGGCGTCAAGGAGGTGCTGGACGCGCTGGTCGATCTGGCCCCGCCGCCGGGGCCAAAGCCCGCACTGCAGCGCGAGGTGGCCCCGACCGAGCCCAAATTCAGCGGCGTGGTGTTCAAGATCCAGGCCAACATGGACCCTGCGCACCGCGACCGCGTGGCCTTCGTGCGCGTGGCCAGCGGCCGCTTCGAGCGCGGCATGAAGCTGCGCATCACCCGCACCGGCAAAGAGTTCAAGCCGAATACGGTGGTGTCGTTTCTGTCGCAGCGGCGCGAGCTGCTGGAGGAGGCTTACGCCGGCGACATCATCGGCATTCCGAACCACGGGCTGCTGCAATTGGGCGACACGCTGACCGAAGGCGAGGCCCTGCAGTTCACCGGGCTGCCATTCTTCGCGCCGGAGATCATCCGCAGCGTCGAGGTGGCCGACCCGCTGCGCACCAAGCAGTTGCGCGCCGGCCTGCAGCAGCTCGGCGAGGAAGGCGCGATCCAGGTCTTTCGGCCGATGGCGGGCTCGGTGCTGCTGCTGGGGGCGGTGGGGCAACTGCAGTTCGAGGTGGTGCAACACCGGCTGGAGACCGAATACGGCGTCAAGGCGCGCATCGCCGCCAGCCCCTACCACGTCGTGCGCTGGGTGACCTGCCCGCCGGAAAACGGCGGCGAGGCGGAACTGAAGCGCTTCATCGACGCCAACCTGCACCGCATGGCCTGGGACGCGGTGGATGCGCCGGCCATCCTGCTCGACCACCCCGCCACACTGCGCGCGGTGGAGGGCAACTGGCCCAAGATCCGCTTCCACACGATGCGCGAGCACGCGGGGCTGGTGTTCCACCACGCCTGAGACGGGAGCCGCCGCGATGCGCCTGTTCGCCCCGCTCTACGACCGCGCCCTGCAGTGGGCGCGCCACCCACGCGCGCCGCGCTACCTGGGGGCGCTGAGCTTTGCCGAGTCGTCGTTCTTTCCGGTGCCGCCGGACGTGATGCTGGCGCCGATGGCGCTGGCGCAGCCGCAACGCGCCTGGTCGCTGGCGTGGCTGACCACCTGGACCTCGGTGCTGGGGGGGCTGGCCGGGTATCTCATCGGCTGGCTGGCGTTTGCGGCCCTCGAGCCCTGGCTGCGCGCCAGCAGCTACTGGCCGGCCTACCAGCAGGCGGTGGCGTGGTTCGAGGCCTGGGGTGCCTGGGCGGTGTTCGTCGCCGGCTTTTCGCCGATTCCGTACAAGGTCTTCACCCTCGCCGCCGGGGCGCTGGCGATGCCGCTGCTGCCGTTTGTGCTGGCTTCGCTCGTCGGGCGGGGGCCGCGCTTTTTCCTCGTCGCGGCGTTGATGCGCTGGGGCGGCGCGCGCATGGAGCCGCTGCTGCGCCGCCACATCGACCGCATCGGCTGGGCGGTGGTGGCGCTGGTGGCGGCCGGCGGCGCCCTCTGGGCGCTGCGTTGAAGCGGCGGCTGCCCGGCGGTGGGACGTCGACCACCGCGCCGCAGGCGGGCTCAGTCCGCCATCTTACGCAGCCAGCGCTCGATGGCGCGCGGGTAGATCAGGTGCTCCTGCGTCAACACGCGCGCGGCCAGCGTCTCGGGCGTGTCACCGGGCAGGATCGGCACCACCGCCTGCTCCAGGATCGGGCCGTGGTCCAGCTCGGCCGTCACCAGGTGCACGGTGGCACCGGCGAAGCGGCAGCCCGCCTCGATGGCGCGCCGGTGCGTGTGCAGCCCCGCAAAGGCCGGCAGCAGCGACGGGTGGATGTTGAGGAGCCGCCCGGCGAAGCGCTCGACGAAGCCGGGCGTGAGGATGCGCATGAAGCCAGCCAGCACCACGAGCGCCTGCCCGTCGGGGTCGAAGCGCGCGATCGCCTCTGCGAGGGCCGCATCGAACGCCTCGCGGCTGGGGTGGGCCTTGTGGTCCACCACCGCGGTCGGCAGGCCCTCCCCAGCCGCCCAGGCCAGCCCCTGGGCGTCCGGCCGGTTGCTGATGACGGCGGCGACGAACGCCCCATGGCGCTCGCGCCAGCGCTGCGCCTGCGCCGCGCGCACGATGGCCTGCATGTTGCTACCGGTGCCGGAGATCAGAATCACCAGCGGGCGGGGGGTCGGTCGGGGGGCTGCGCTCATGGCCCGGCAGTGTAGCGGCTGGCGCTGTCGCGCCCCCGACAGCGCAAAACCGAACGACCATGCATAAACAGGGATTCGACCGACGAGGAGACGATGCATGGATCTGGCATTCACGCCCGAGGAACTGGCCTTTCGCGACGAGGTGCGGGCCTGGATCGCATCGCACCTGGCACCCGATCTGGCCGCCAAGGTGCACGCGGGTCTGCGCCTGAGCAAAGACGATATCCAGGGGTGGGCACGCATCCTGGGCCGCCAGGGCTGGCTGGCCTACCGCTGGCCCGTGTCCTTCGGCGGGCCGGGCTGGACACCGGTGCAGCAGCATCTGTTCGACGAGGCCCTGGCCGAAGCGGGCGCCCCGCCGATCCTGCCGTTCGGCCCGGTGATGGTGGCGCCCGTCATCATGGCGTTTGGCACGCCGGAGCAGCACCGGCGCTTTCTGCCTGGCATCGCCAGCGGCGAGGTCTGGTGGTGCCAGGGCTACAGCGAGCCGGGCTCGGGCTCGGACTTGGCCAGCCTGCGCACCCGCGCGGAGCGCGACGGCGACCACTACATCGTCAATGGGCAAAAGACCTGGACCACGCTGGGCCAGCACGCCGACTGGATTTTCTGTCTGGTGCGCACCAGCACCGAGGGCAAGCCGCAGACGGGCATCAGCTTTTTGCTCATCGACATGAAGTCGCCCGGCATCACCGTGCGGCCCATCCGGCTGCTGGACGGTGAGTGCGAGGTCAACGAAGTCTGGTTCGACAACGTGCGCGTGCCGGCAGACAACCTGATCGGCGAAGAAAACAAGGGCTGGACCTACGCCAAGTACCTGCTGTCGCACGAGCGCGCCAACATCGCCGACGTCAACCGTGCCAAGCGCGAGCTCAAGCGCCTCAAGCGCCTGGCGCAGGCCGAGGGCGTGTGGGACGATCCGCGCCTGCGCGACCAGATCGCGCTGTTGGAAGTGGACATCGTCGCGCTGGAAATGCTGGTGCTGCGCGTGCTCGCGGCGGAAAAGAGCGGCAAGCCCGCGCTGGACATCGCCGCGCTGCTCAAGATCCGCGGCAGCGAGATCCAGCAGCGCACCACCGAACTGATGATGCTGGTCGCCGGCCCGATGGCCCTGCCCTACTTGGAGCAGGCACTGGAGGGGCACGCCGCGGCCGACGCTCTGGGGGGCGACCCCGCGCTGGCCCCCCTGGCGCCGCGCTACTTCAACATGCGCAAGACCACCATCTACGGCGGCAGCAACGAGGTGCAGCGCAACATCGTCGCCCAGACGCTGCTGGGCTGATCCCCGATCCCGGAGACCGTCATGGATTTCGATTTCACCGACGAGCAAATCCAACTGCGCGATGCCGTGCGACGCTGGGCCGACAAAGGCTATGACTTCGAGCGCCGTCGCCGCATCGTCGCGGCGGGGGGGTTCGACGCGGATGCCTGGCGCGAGCTGGCCGATCTGGGCCTGACCGGACTGACCGTGCCCGAGGCGCACGGGGGGCTGGGCCTGGGCCCGGTAGAGGCCTTGGTCGTCATGGAAGCGCTGGGTTACGGCCTGGTGATAGAGCCTCTGGCGCAGACGCTGCTGGCCACCGCCGTGCTGCAGCGCCATGCCGACGCCGCGCTGCAGACCGACTGGCTGCCGCGCCTGGCCGCGGGCGACCGGATGGTGCTGGCACACACGGAGCGGCGGGGCCGGCACCGGCTAGACCACTGCACCACCACCGCCACGGCCGACGGGACGGGCTGGCGGCTGGCGGGCACCAAGCATGTGGTGCCGGCTGGCGACCGCGCCGACGCCTGGCTGGTGCCCGCGCGGCTGGATGGCACGCTGGGGCTGTTTTGTGTAGAACGGGGAGCTTCCGACGCCACCGCCACCGGCTACGCCACCCAAGACGGCAGTCGGGCCGCGGATCTGGTGCTGGACGGCGCGCCAGCCCGGCTGGTCAGCCGCGACGGCGACACCGCGCTGGCCTGGGCCGTGGATGTGGGCATTGCGCTGGCCTGCGCGCAAGCCGTGGGCGTGATGGACCGCACCCTGGCGCTGACGATGGAGTACCTAAACACGCGCAAGCAGTTTGGCGTGCCGATCGGCAGTTTCCAGGCGCTGCGCCACCGCGCAGCCGACATGAAGATGGAACTCGAGCTGGCGCGCAGCATGAGCTACTACGCCACGCTCAAGCTCGGCGAGCCCGACCCGCAACGCCGCCAGGCGCTGGCGCGGGCCAAGGTGCAGCTCGGGCGATCGATGCGCTTCGTGGGCCAGCAGGCGGTGCAACTGCACGGCGGCATCGGCGTCACGGACGAGTACGTCGTCAGCCACTGCTTCAAGACGCTGACGCAGCTGGAGCTGACCTTTGGCGACACGCTGCACCACCTGGGCGAAGTCGCCGCCCGCATGACGGACGAGGCCGGCGTGGCGGCCTGAGCGCCCTGCCCCATGGGCGTCGGGCGGCTGGTGATGCAAGCCGCTGCCGCGCAGCTCACCCCCGTGACGCTGGAGTTGGGCGGCAAATCCCCGGCCATCGTGGGCCCGGGCGCCGATCTAGCCCAGGCGGCCGACCGCATCGCCACCGCCAAGGGCTGGAACGCCGGGCAAACCTGCATCGCGCCGGACTATTGTCTGGTGCCACGTGCGCGGCAGGCCGACTTCGTCGCCGCCCTGCACCAGAGTGTGCGGCGGCGCTGGCCGCTGGGCGAGGCGGACCCGGACTACACCGCGCTGATTTCCACCGCCGCCTGGGCACGCATGCAACGGCTGGCGGAAGAAGCCACTGCGGGCGGTGCCACGCTGGTGCCACTCATGAGTCGGACCCGGGATGCCGGGCCTACCGGCGCGCGCTGCATGGGGCCGGTCGCCGTGCTGGACCCGCCGGCCGACTGTGCGCTGATGCGCGAGGAAATTTTTGGCCCGCTGCCGCCCATCGTTCCCTACGACGGCGGCGTGGAGTCGGCCATGGCCGCGGTCAACGACTGCACGCTGCACCAGCCCCAGCACGGCCTGCCGTTTGGCGGCATCGGGCCGAGCGGCATGGGGGTCTACCACGGCCGGCATGGATTCGACCGGTTCTCGCACCTGAAAGGGGTGTACCTGCAGCACCCGCTGGTGGGCGCGGTCTTCGACCGCTGGGTGCGGCCGCCCTACGGTGCCTTCAGCGCGCGGTTGTTGCGCTGGATGCTGCGGCGCTAGGGTTTCACCCTCCCCACCAGCCGGCGCGCCACCCCCACACACCCACGGCCAACGCCGCCAGCAGCGGCACCAGCCAGCGCCAGGGCGAGGGCGTATCGGCATCCGGATCGGCCCCGCCGCGCTGGGCACCGGGGGCAACGCCGCCAGCGCGGTCAGCCGCACGCCAAAGGGGATGCTGATGCGGGCACGAATGTTCACGGCCCAGCCGTTGGCGTCCAGCAGGGGACCGATGTTGCGCTGCCTCAGCTTGAGCCACGCCAGCAACACCGACGGTCCCGAGATCAGCACCATCAACCCCAGCACCACGAGCGGCATCTGCCACCACGCCAGTTGCAAAAAGCCCGTGACCACGGCGGCGAGCGCCGTGCCGATCGCCCCCAGCGCCAGGCCGATGGCGGCAAAGATACCAGCAAAGCGCGCAATGTCGAAAGCGTGCTGCCCCGCGGGCTTGGCCTCGGCCCGCTGCACGGCCTCGGCCCCCGCGCCGACGCGCTCGGCCGCCTGGGCCTGCACCGCCTGCTCGCGGGCTGCGGCGAACTTGCGCACCTGCTCGCCGATCAGCCGCGCGACCCGTTTGTAGGGGACCCAGAAGGCCTCGCGCACGCTGATCGGGTTTTCCACCACGCGCACGACGCGCGCGTTCCAGTCCCGCCCCCGGCGATCGACGAATACCCCGTTGCACCCCGGGACCATGAAGTCCGGCGCATCGCCGGCGGTCAGGGCGGCGACGATGGTCATTGGCGGCTCGCCGGCGCGCTCGCACTGGCAGTACAGCAGATACAGCCCGCTGTAGGCGGCGAGCTGCGCATGTGCGGCCGCATCGGCCACGGGTAGGCACAACCGGCATTCGCGCTGGTCGATGAACAGCGTGCCGGCCTGGAAGGCGGCCGGCTGCGCCCCACCGTAAAAATCCGCAAAGTTGACGACGTTGCGCAACAGGACGCCCAGATCGCGGCGCCACAGCAGCAGGCGCTGCAGCGCATCCAGGCGATCCGCCAGCGCGGCGGCCTCGCGATCGCGCGCCATCAGGGCCCGCAGACGCGCGGGCACATCGGCGGTGCGCCACTGGGCCAGGGCATCGGCATCCCAATCGGCAACCGGTGTATCCGGGCGCGCCACCGCCCACGCGCGCCAGGCGCCCAGGCGCTCGCACAGCCGCGACCAGCCGTCGGCCTCCAAGGTGTCGCGCTTGCCCAGCAACGGGGCGACGGCCTGCTCGTGCAGTGCGGCGATGGCCGCCGCCCAGGCGGGGTTGATGCCATCGCGCAGCGGCAGCACGGCCGACGGCTGCACATGGGCCAACGGCAAGGCGGCGAGTTCGGGCCGATCCGGGCTGAGCGCCTGATCGGCCAGGGCCTGCACCTGCTCGGGCGTCCAATCGAGGGCGGCCGCGGCCCGGGGGTCGAACGCGGCCAGCCGACAGCGGGTGAAGTGATCCTCCACCTTGGCCGCCACGGCATCCACCGCGTGCAGCGCCGCGGCCATCGCCTGCGCGTCGCCGGGCGGCCGGGCTGCCTGCCACGCCAGCACCGCGGCCACGTCGGCCTCGCACGCGGCCAGCGCCTCGGCGTCGATGCCGGGCTGGCCGCTGCGGTCGGGCGTCGCCCCGCGTGCGGCGGCGATCCGCTCCACCCAGTCCGCCAGGCCCGCGTCCTCCGCACGGGCCAGATCGGCCGGCACGACCCCGTCGCCGTTCGGCAACGCCGGGGGGAAGACCTGCGCCGGGTCCGCCATGTCCGACGCCTGCAGCGCCTCGGCGCCCGGGCGGCCTGCGCGCACCAGCAGTTCGCGCGCGGCGGCCTGCAGCGCCACCCCTTCTTCGTCCTCGGTCAGCGCCGCCAGCGGCAAGGCATCGCCGGGCAAGAAGATGAGCGCCGGATCGCGCAGCCGCTGGCCCAGCCAGCGCACGGCGTCGCGCACCTCGGGCAGCCGCACGCGACCGTCGCTGTCGCTGTCGAGCGCCGCCAGCGTCTGCGGCGCAATGGCCAGTCCTGCGGTCGGGCAGGCCAGCGCTGCCCACAGCTTGGGGTCCAGCTCTCCCAGGCCCCACAGGTCGGCGGCATGGTCCAGCCGCACCTGCTCCACGCCGCCGGCGCGGAAAAAGCGCCAGCGGTGGGCGTCTGCGACAGCGGTGGCACAGGCGTCCGGTATGGGGAGCTCCTTCGCGGCGGATGGGGATGGTAGGGGCGGCGCGGTGGAGCCATCGTAACCGGCTTTTCCGCGCCATGGGCGCTGGCGTGCGGCGCCGGGGACCCGCCCCAACCTGGGGGTATGCCTCGAGTCGTGGGTTCAGGCACGCAGGCGGGAATGCCGCGGCAGGTGCGCCAGCAGAAACTCCATCTGGTCCGCCAGGATGCGGCGGTTACGCAGGATGAAGTCCTCCCACAGGCTAGGCACATAGGGCGCGTAGAGCAGGGACATGTGCGCCTGCTCGGGCGTGCGGTTGCCCTTGCGGTGGTTGCAGGCGCGACAGGCGGTCACCACATTCATCCAGTGGTCGCGCCCACCTTGCGCGAGCGGCCGGATGTGCTCGCGCGTCAGCAGGGCTTCGTCGAAGCGTTCCCCGCAGTAGGCGCACACATGCCGGTCGCGGGCGAACAGCTTAGCGTTGGACAGCGACGGCACGATGTCGAACGGGTTGATCGCCGTCTGGCCCCGGGTGCCGATGATGGAGTGCACCGCCACCACCGATTGCCGGCCGGTGCGCGCGTTGTGCCCGCCGCGAAACGTGGCAATTTGCGCCCCCGCCACCCAGCGCACATCGCCGGCAGCGTAGTGCAGCACGGCCTCCTCCAGCGTCAACCACGCCTGCGGCAGGCCTTGCCCGGTCAACTTCAGCACCCTCATGGCTGTGTCATAGTAACGCGCTTTGGCGACGTTCGCGTGACAGCCGCCCGCCCACCATGAAGATCACCTACGGCTTGCACAACCTGCGCCAGCGTCCCGCCTCGTCGCGGGCGCTGACCATTGGCAACTTCGACGGGGTACACCGCGGTCACCAGGCGATGCTGGCGTTGCTCATCAACGAGGCGCGGCACCGCGGCGTGCCGTCGTGCGCCGTCACCTTCGAGCCGCATCCGCGGGATTTTTTCGCCGCCCGCCACCGCCGTCCGGAACTGGCACCCGCGCGCATCGCCACGCTGCGCGACAAGCTCGCCGAGCTGCGCCGCTGCGGGATCGACGAATGCGTGATCCTGCCGTTCGACGACGCGCTGGCCGGGCTGTCGGCCGATGCGTTCGTGGACGAGGTGCTGGTCGGCGCCCTGGGCGCGCGGTATGTGCTGGTGGGCGACGACTTTCGGTTCGGCGCGCAGCGCCGCGGCGACTACGCGCTGCTCGACGCGGCGGGCGAGGCCCGGGGCTTCGACGTCGCGCGCATGATGAGCTACGAGGTGCACGGGCTGCGCGTGTCCAGCTCGGCCGTGCGCGAGGCGCTCACCGCCGGCGACATGGCGCGCGCCGCCGCCCTGCTGGGGCGCCCCTACGCCATCAGTGGGCATGTGGTACACGGGCGCAAACTGGGCCGCGCCCTCGGCGAGTCGGCCTCCGGTCACGGGGACGGCTTTCGCACCCTCAACCTGCGCTTCGACCACTGGAAGCCGGCCGCCAGCGGCATTTTCGTCGTGCAGGTGCATGGGCTGGATCCGGCGCCCGACGCCGCCCCGCTGCCCGGAGTGGCCAACCTGGGCGTGCGCCCCTCGCTGGACCCCAACGACGTCAACGGTGGCCGCGTGCTGCTGGAAACCCACTGTCTGGACTGGCCCGAGCGGGTGCGCGCCGCCCTGGCGCACGCCCCGGTGCCGGGAGAGGCCTACGGTAGAATCATCCGCGTCGAATTGCTGCACAAGCTGCACGACGAACGCCGGTATGACAGCCTGGATGCCCTGACCGCCGGCATCGCACAGGATTGCGCCGATGCCCGCGCCTGGTTTGCCGCGCACGGCCCCACGCCCGCC
>NZ_DAISXZ010000008.1:0-44836 GCF_036825565.1 Tepidimonas sp.
CTCCTCGGTTGTGGGGGGTATGCGGGGCACATGCAGCGGCATGCTGTTCAGGCCCTGGGATTGCGGGTATAAATGTAAGATCGTGCCTGTTCCGCAGTATGCACTAAACTGCATGTTGTGACGGGGCGCTAGACTTGGGGTTTTCCCGATTCGATGCGGTCGATGGCAGGCCGAGCTGCCGATGCAACCCCCACGAGAACGACATGTCGCCCACGTCTGACGCCTTGCGCCCGCCCGAACCCCTGACCGAGGTGCGGCCGGATGCGGTGTTGCAGCTCACCCTGCCCGTGGGCACAGAGCCCGAGGCCGACCCCGCCGGGGGTGAGCCGCGGGTGCCGTTTCTGGTGGCGCTGGGCGAGCGTGTGCGCACCCTGCGCTCGCGCCGCGGCATGACGCGCAAGGCGGTGGCTCTGGCGGCCGATGTGTCGGAGCGGCACCTGGCCAATCTGGAGTACGGAGCGGGCAATGCGTCCATCCTGGTGTTGTTGCAGGTGGCGCGGGCCTTGCAGTGCTCGCTGGCGGAGCTGCTGGGCGATGTCAGCACCTCGTCGCCGGAGTGGTTGCTGATCCGCGAGCTGCTGCAGGGTCGCGACGAGGGCGAGCTGCGGCGCGCGCGCCTGAGGCTCACCGAGCTGTTCGGTTCCACCGGGGCGGATGCCACGGGCCGCCAGTCGCGCATTGCGCTGATCGGTTTGCGCGGCGCGGGCAAGTCCACGCTGGGCCGGCGGCTGGCCGAGGCGCTTGGCTACCCCTTCATCGAACTGAGCCGCGAGATCGAGCAGTTTGCCGGTTGCAGCATCAGCGAAATCCACAACCTATACGGCGCGACGGCCTACCGGCGCTACGAGCGCCGGGCGCTGGAGGAGGCGATCCAGATCTATCCCGAGGTGGTCATCGCCACGCCCGGCGGCCTGGTGTCGGACTCGACCAATTTCAATCTGTTGCTGCAGCACTGCACGACGGTGTGGCTGAAGGCCGATCCCGTCGATCACATGCGCCGCGTCGCCGCCCAGGGCGACCTGCGCCCCATGGCCGCCAGCGCCGAGGCGATGGAGGACCTCAAACGCATCTTGGCGGGGCGCTCGGCCTTTTATTCCAAGGCGGATTTGACCGTGGACACCAGCGCCCAGCCGCTGGAGGAAACCTTCGTGCGTCTGCGCGACGGCGTGTACGCGCTGCTGCACCGCGACAGCTGACCGGCTCTACGGGTTTGTCCTAGTCCACGGACGCCATGGCGGGGCTTGTGTGGGCCGGGTATATGCACTATGATGCACATTAAGCATGCAGCGAAATGCATGTTGATGCCCCCCCGAATGCAGGACCCCGCCATGACCCAGAATCCCAACACCAACCCGGTCGTCGATTACCAGACGCACCCGACCCAGTACCGCCATGTGCGCCTGAGCGTGGAGGGGGCGATCGCCACCCTGGCGCTCGACATCGACGAGGACGGCGGGCTGCGGCCGGGCTACAAGCTCAAGCTCAACAGCTACGACCTGGGCGTGGACATCGAGCTGCACGATGCGCTCAACCGCATCCGCTTCGAGCACCCGCAGGTGCGCACCGTGGTCGTGACGAGCCTGAAGAACCGGGTGTTTTGCTCCGGCGCCAACATCTTCATGCTCGGCCTGTCCAGCCATGCGTGGAAGGTGAATTTCTGCAAGTTCACCAATGAGACGCGCAACGGCATGGAAGACTCCAGCCGCCACGATGGCCTGAAGTTTCTGGCAGCGCTCAACGGCGCCTGCGCGGGGGGCGGCTACGAGCTGGCGCTGGCCTGTGACGAGATCCTGCTGGTGGACGACCGCTCCAGCGCCGTGAGCCTGCCCGAGGTGCCGCTGCTGGGCGTGCTGCCTGGCACGGGTGGGCTGACGCGCGTGACCGACAAGCGCAAGGTGCGCCACGACCTGGCGGATATTTTTTGCACCAGCGTCGAAGGGGTGCGCAACCGCGTCATCCTGCCCTATGGCGGCGCGCTGGTGCTGATTGCGCTGCTGGCGGTGGCAATTTTTTATTTCACCAAAGGGTCGCTGAAGCTGCACGCGCCCGAGACCGGACGCAAGATCGAGCGCTTCACACCATTCGAGCGTGCAGCGCACTGGGTTAACGCGGCCGCCTTCGTGCTGCTGGCCGTTTCTGGGCTGGTGATGGCACTGGGCCAGTACGTGCTGCGGCCCGTCATCGGCGCCACGCTGTTCGGCTGGCTGACGTACGCGTTGAAGAATGTGCACAACTTCGTCGGGCCGCTGTTCGCGGTCTCGCTGGTCATCGTCATCGCCACCTTCGTGCGCGACAACCTACCGCGGCGCGAGGACTGGGCGTGGTTGGTGCACTTCGGCGGCCTGTTCGGCGATCGCGAGGTGCCGTCACACCGCTTCAACGCCGGCGAGAAAATCATCTTTTGGGCGGGCGTCTTCGTGCTCGGGCTGGTGGTGGTCGGCTCCGGCCTCGTGTTGGACAAGCTGGTGCCGGGGTTGGAGTATTTGCGTGCGCAGATGCAGCTGGCGCACATGATCCACGCCAGCGCCGCGCTGCTGATGGTGGCGTTGTTCATCGGCCACATCTACATGGGCACGGTCGGCACCGAAGGTGCCTACCGGGCGATGAAGACGGGCTACGTCGACGAGACCTGGGCGCGCGAGCACCATCTGCTCTGGTACGAGGACATCCAGGCCGGCCGCATCCCGGCCGAGCGCAGTGCCCCGGCCGCACAACCCGTGGCCCCGGTGCGCGCCACCACCTAAGCCTTGCAGGAGGGACCGAACCATGCGATCCATCACCCCGACATGGCGGCTGGCGCTGTTGGCGGCCGCGCTGCTGGGCAGCACCGCCGCTTGGGCCAAACTGCCGACGCCGCAGCTGACCGAGGAGCAGAAGGCCGCCGCCGAACTGGCCAAGGCCAAGGCCGCGCACCAGGCCAAGGTCGATGCGTTCAAGACCTGCAAGGCCGCCGAGCGCGCGGCGGAGCACTACTTCAAGCAGCATCCGCAGGCGGCCAAGCCGGCGGGGGCACCGTCCTGTGCCGATCCCGGCCCGTTTGCCGAACCCGGTGCGCCCGCCGCGCCGGCCAAAAAGTCCTGATCCGCCCACCGCCCCATGTGGTTGTCCGAACCGGCCTCGTTTGGCGCGCCGCTGCCGGCGGCGCCACGCCCGCCGCGCCTGTCGGCAGCCGCCGCCCCGCTGACGCGCGCGGTGGAGGTGGTCGACGAATTCGGCCAGCGCCGCACGATCTATATTCCGGCCGAGCGCGACCTCACCGTCTACGTCGACAAGCGCGAACTCGTCACGCTGATGACGCTGGGCGCGCACCCCGAGTGGCTGGTGCTGGGGTATCTGCGCAACCAGCGGCTGATCGAGTCGCCGACGCAGGTGGAGTCGATCACGGTCGATTGGGACGTGGGCGCCGCCGCTGTGCGCACGCGCGGCGGGTTGCCGGAGCTGGAGGTGCGCACCGCACAGCGCATCGTCACCACCGGCTGCGGGCAGGGTAGCGTGTTCGCCAGCGTCATGGAGGCGGCCGACACGATCCGGCTCGACCCCGGTGCGCGGCTGTGCCAGTCGCAGCTGTACGCCATCCTGCGCGCGGTGCGCGAGCAGGAATCGGTCTACAAGCGCGCCGGCTCGGTGCACGGCTGTGCGCTGTTGCGGGGCGAGGAGCTGCTGATCTTCGTCGAAGACGTCGGCCGCCACAACGCGGTGGACACCATCGCCGGCTGGGCCTGGCTGCAGGGCGGCGCGCTGCTGCGCGGCGACGACAAGGTCTTCTACACCACCGGGCGGCTGACCAGCGAGATGATCCTGAAGGCCGCGCAGATGGGCGTGCCGATCGTCGTGTCGCGCAGCGGCATCACCCAGATGGGGCTGGAGGTGGCCGAACGGCTGGGTCTGTGCGCCATCGGCCGCGCCACCCACACGCGCTTCCTGTGCTACACGCACCCCGAGCGGTTGGTGTGGGATACTCCGCTGCCATGAGTGAAGCCGCCGAACGTCGAGTCCACGTTATCGATCACCCGCTGGTGCAGCACAAGCTGACGCTGATGCGGCGCAAAGACACCAGCACCAAGACCTTTCGCCAGCTCATCCACGAACTCAGCGCCTTGCTGGCGTACGAGGTCACCCGCGACATCCCCACCCACGAGGTGGCGATCGAAACCCCGCTGGAGTCCACCACCGGCCGCATGATCGACGGCAAGAAGACGGTGCTGGCCTCGATCCTGCGCGCCGGCAACGGCTTTCTGGACGGCATGCTGGAGGTGCTACCCAGCGCCCGCGTGGGCCACATCGGCCTGTACCGCGACCCGGCCACGCTCAAACCGGTGGAGTATTACTTCAAGATGCCGTCCGGCATGGAGGAGCGCGACGTCATCGTGCTCGACCCGATGCTGGCCACCGGCAACTCGGCGGTGGCGGCGGTGGATTTGCTCAAGCGCTTGACGCCGCGCTCGATCCGCTTCGTCTGCCTGGTGGCGTGCCCGGAAGGCATCGCCAACTTCCACGCCCACCACCCGGACGTGCCGATCTGCACCCCGGCGGTGGACCGCGGCCTGAACGAGCACGGCTACATCGTGCCGGGCCTGGGCGACGCCGGTGACCGCATCTTCGGAACCAAGTGAGGCGTCGCCCGGTCGTACCCGCGTGACGACCCCGACCGACCGTTCCCGCGCCGGCCCGTCCGCCTGGACCCTGGGCTGGCGCGCCCTGTGGCGCGACTGGCGCGCCGGCGAGCTGACCGTGCTCGTGCTGGCGATCGCGTTGGCGGTGGCGGCACTGACGGCCGTGGCCTTCTTTGCCGATCGCCTGCAGGCCGGCTTGCAGCGCGACGCGCGCCAACTGCTCGGGGGCGACGTGGTGCTGCGCAGCGACCATCCCGTGCCGCTCCAATACGAAGCTCAGGCCCGGTCGTTGGGGCTGGCGGTCACGCGGCATCTGACCTTCCCCACCATGGCCCGCGCCGACGATGCGGACGGTGGCGAAGCGCGGCTGGTCTCGCTCAAGGCCGTGGCCGCGGGCTACCCGCTGCGCGGCGAACTGCGCACCACGACCGATCCGGAGGACTTGGTCGGACAGGCCGGCCCAGGCACGCCGCCGGCGGGCGAGGCCTGGGTGGATGCCGCGTTGCTGGAGGTGCTGGATCTGCGCCTGGGGCAGCCTGTGTGGTTGGGTGACCGGCAGTTTCGCCTGACCCGCATCGTGGCGCTCGAGCCGGACCGGGGCGCGGGTTTTCTGTCGTTTGCGCCGCGCGTGCTGATTGCCGAGTCCGATTTGGCGGCCACGGGCCTGGTGCAACCCGCCAGCCGCATCCAGTACCGGCTGGTCGCGGCCGGCGACGCTGCGGCGGTGCGCCGGTTCGAGGCATGGGCCAAAGCCCGTTTGGCGGACACCGGCGAGCGCGGCACCCAGATCGAGAGCTTCGAGTCCGGCCGGCCGGAATTGCAGCAGACCCTGCAGCGGGCCGAGCAATTTTTGAGTCTGGTGGCGCTGTTGGCCGCGCTGCTGGCCGCCGTGGCGGTGGCCGTGGCGGCACGCCAGTATGCGCTGCGCCATCTGGACGATTGCGCGCTGCTGCGCGTGCTGGGTTTGGCGCAGGGGACGATGGCCCGTGCGTATGCCGTGGCGTTTGGGCTGGCCGGGCTGGCGGCGGCCGCGGTCGGCACAGCCGTCGGGTTTGGCGTGCACTTCGCGTTCGTGTGGTGGCTGTCCGGGTTGATGCAGGCCCAGTTGCCGGCGGCGGGCTGGGCCCCGCTGGCACTGGGGCTGGGCGTTGGGCTGGTGTTGATGGCCACCTTTGGGTTGCCGCCGGTCCTGCAGCTGGCGCAGGTGCCCCCGCTGCGGGTCATCCGGCGCGACGTGGGCGGCCTGCAGCCGGCCACGCTGGCGGTGTTTGGCGGCGGGACGCTGGGCTTTGCCGCCCTGTTGCTGGCCGCCAGCCGGGACCTGACGCTGGGGGCCATCGCGGTCGGGGGCTTTGCGGCGGCGGTGGGGATTTTTGCCGCGACCGCCTGGGGGGCGCTGGGCGCCTTGCGCCTGCTGGTGCGTGAAACCCATGCCCCCCGCTGGCTGGTGCTGGCCACGCGCCAGATCACGGCCCGTCCGGCCTACGCCGTCGTGCAGGTGGCCAGCTTGGCCGTGGGGCTGCTCGCGCTGGTGCTGCTGGTGCTGCTGCGCACCGACCTGATCGACAGTTGGCGCCAGGCCACGCCGCCGGATGCGCCCAACCGCTTCGTCATCAACATCCAACCCGACCAGGCCGAGCCCTTCCGCGCCCATTTGCAGGTGCAGGGCGTGGACCGCTACGACTGGTACCCCATGGTGCGCGGTCGCCTCGTGGCCATCAACGGCCAGCCCGTGCGGCCGGAGCAATTCAGCGGCGACCGCGCGCAGCGGCTGGTCGAGCGCGAGTTCAACCTGTCCTACAGCCGCGAGTTGCCCGCACACAACCCGCTCGCCGCCGGGCGCTGGCAGCCCGACGAAGCGGGGGCCATCAGCATCGAAACCGGTCTGGCCGAGACGCTGGGCTTGCGCCTGGGCGATCGCATGACCTTCGACATCGCGGGCGTGCCGCACGAGGCCCGCATCACCAGCCTGCGCAAGGTGGACTGGGCCTCGATGCATGTGAATTTCTTCGCGCTGTTTCCGGTGCAGTCCATGCCGGCGGAGGTGCCTTACACCTACATCGCCGCGTTTCGAGCGCCGGCCCAAGCCGGGTTCGACCGGCTGTTGCTGCAGCGCTTTCCTAACGTGACCAATGTGGACACCAGCGCCGCGGTCGCCCAGGTGCAGCGTGTGCTGGGGCAGGTGATCCGGGCGGTGGAGTTCTTGTTCGGATTCAGTCTGGCGGCCGGGGTGGTGGTGCTGCTGGCGACGGTGGGGGCCACGCGGGCCGAGCGCGAGCGCGACTACGCCGTGCTGCGTGCGCTGGGGGCCCAGTCCAGTTTGCTGCGCCGGGTGCAGCGCACCGAGCTGCTGGGCGTCGGCGCGCTGGCGGGGGCGCTGGCCTCGGCGGTGGCGGTGACCGTCGGCTGGGCGCTGGCGCGCTTCGTGTTCGATTTCGACTGGCGCGTCTCCGGCTGGGTGCCGCTGGCCGGGACGGGGGTGGGCGCCGGGCTGGCGCTGCTGGCGGGCTGGTGGCCCCTGCGCGGGGTGCTGCGCACGCCTGTGGTGCAGACGCTGCGCCGCGCCGCGCAGTGATCCGCTCACCGCCGCTCAGGCCCGGCCGTGGCTGGCCGTGCGCAGCAGCACCACCAGAGCGCCCGCCCCGCCGTCCGCCGGCCGGGCCTGCACGAAGGCCAGCACCTCGCTTTTTTGCACCAGCCAACTGTGCACCCGGCCCTTGAGGACAGGCGTCTTGCCCGGCGAGCCCAGGCCCTTGCCATGCACCACGCGCACACAGCGCAGGCCATGCTTGTGCGCCTCGCGGATGAAGGCCGCCAGCCGCTCCCTCGCCTCGTCCGTGCGCAGGCCGTGCAGGTCCAGCTCGGCCTGGATGGCCCAGTGCCCCTGCCGCAGGCGGCGGGCCACGTCGGGGCCGATTCCGGGGCGGCGAAAGCTCAGGTGCTCGTCGGTGTGCAGCAGGGTTTCGACGTCGAATTCGTCGCTCAGGGCGGCTTGCATCACCGCGCGTTCGTCGGCCTGACGCTGGTGCGGCACCGGCCTCGGGCGCGGCCGCTGCGGCTCGATGCGGCCGTGCGGCGCCAGCCGGTGCACGGGGCCGACGGCGCGCTCGAACAGCAGCCGGTCGCGCTGTGCGCGCTCCTCGGCCTCACGCCGGGCGGCTTCTGCAGCCGCCCGCGCCGCCGCGGCCTGCGCGGCGCGCTGGGCCATCGCCTTCTGAATCTGCCGCAGGTCGGCCAGCGTTCGCACTTTCATGGCAGCGCCGATTGTCCCGCAAGTCCCCCAGCGGCGCCGGCGCAGGCGTGGTTCAGATTAGCCCGCGCTCGGCCATTGAGGTGCAGCCCGCGCGCGTGACGATGAAATGGTCCAGCACCCGGATATCCAGCAAGCCCAGCGCGGCCTGCAGGTTGCGGGTCAGCGCTTCGTCGGCGCGCGAGGGCTCGGCCACGCCGCTGGGGTGGTTGTGGGCCAGGATGATGGCGGCCGCGCCATGGTGCAGGGCGCGCAGGGCCACCTCGCGCGGATAGACGCTGGTCTGGTCCAGCGTGCCGCGAAACAGCTCCTCCAGCGCGATCAGGCGATGCTGGCTATCCAAAAACAGCACGGCAAACACCTCGTGCGCCCGGTCGGCCATGTGCAGCCGCAGCACATCCATCACCGCCGCCGGTGCGTCCAGCACCGGGCGCTCGCGCAGCCGCTCGCTCAAGGCGCGCCGCACCATCTCGGTCACGGCCAGCAGCTCGGCCCGCTTGGCCGGTCCCAGCCCTTTGACGCTGGCCAGTTGCGCCGGCGTCGCCTGCAGCAAGCCGCTCAGGCCGCCCCAGCGGTTCAGCAGCGCCTGGGCAAAGTGCAGCACGGGCTGACCGGCCAGGCCCGTGCGCAGCAGCAGCGCCAACAGCTCCGCATCGGCCAGTGCCTGCGGGCCACGCGCCAGCAGTTTCTCGCGCGGACGGGCCTCCGGGGGCAATTCACGCACCATGGTTTTCTCCCTGTTTTCTAAAATGCGCATTTTCGCGCGCCGCCGTGCGGCCTGACCACCATGCCCGCCGTCCAACCCGGTTCCTTCCTGACCCTGCACTACCGCCTGTCCGGGCCGGACGGCACCGCCTTCATCGACACATTCGCGGCCCAGCCGGCCACGTTGTCGCTTGGCGCGGGGGAGTTGTCGCCGGCGCTGGAGCAGCGTCTGCTCGGCCTGGCCGAAGGTACCCACACCGTGATCGACCTGCCGGCCGGCGAGGCCTTTGGCGAGCGCCAGCCCGACATGCAGCAGTGGGTGGCGCGCAAGCTGCTCGACGCGCTGGGCGATCCGCACGAGCGCTACGCCCCGGGTGACGTGGTGCAGTTCCCCACCCCCGACGGGCGGGGCAGCTACGCCGGCCTCGTGCGCGAGGTGCGCGACGACGGGGCCGTGTTGTTCGACTTCAACCATCCCCTGGCCGGTCAGCCGGTGCGGTTCGAGGTTCACATCATCGGGGTGCTGTGATGGGCGCCACCGTCCAGGAGGTGCTGCTGGCCGAGCCGCGCGGCTTCTGCGCGGGGGTAGACCGGGCAATCGAGATCGTCGAGCGTGCGCTGGCCAAATTTGGCGCGCCCGTCTATGTGCGCCACGAGATCGTGCACAACCGCCACGTCGTCGACGATCTGCGCCAGCGCGGCGCCGTGTTCATCGAGGACTTGGCCGATGTGCCGCCCGGGGCGGTGTTGGTCTTCAGCGCCCACGGCGTCAGCCGCGCGGTGCAGGCCGAGGCCGAGCGCCGGGGCTTCAAGATCTTCGACGCCACCTGTCCGCTGGTCACCAAGGTTCATGTGGAAGTGGCCAAGCTGCGTCGCGAGGGCTACGAGTTCATCCTGATCGGCCATGCGGGCCATCCGGAGGTCGAGGGCACCATGGGCCAGCTCGACGACGGCATTCACCTTGTCGAGACCGTGGCCGATGTGGCGCGGGTGCAGCCCGCGCAGACCGAGCGCCTCGCCGTCGTCACCCAGACGACGCTCAGCGTGGACGATACGGCGGAGATTTTGGCGGCGGTGCGCGCACGCTTCCCCGCGCTGCGCGAGCCCAAGCAGCAGGACATTTGCTATGCCACGCAAAACCGGCAGGATGCCGTCAAGGCGCTGGCGCGGCAGGTGGATGCCGTCATCGTGGTGGGCAGCCCCACCAGCTCCAACACCAATCGCCTGCGCGAGCTGGCCGAGCGCCTGGGCGTGCCCACCTACATGGTCGACGATGCGACGGAGCTGCGCGACGAGTGGTTTGCCCAAGCCCCCCGCGTGGGGGTGACGGCCGGCGCGTCCGCCCCGGAAGCGCTGGTCCAAGGCGTGGTGCAGCGCCTCAAATCGTTGGGCGCCACCGCCGTGCGTCGCCTGGACGGGCCGGTGGAAACCATGCGTTTTCCGCTGCCCAAGGGGTTGAAGGTGGATTGACGCCGCCCCGCGGTCAGTGGAAGTCGCGGCTGGCCACTGCCAGCTCGCCCAGCCAGGGGCTGAGGTCTTGCACATGCCCGGCGATCAGGTGGCAGACCGCATGCACGCCGTCGCCCTGGCGCTGCCATTGGCCCCGGATGGCCAGCAGCCGCCCCTGCAGCAGCGCCTGCCGAAAGTGTGCTTGCACGCGGCGCCAGACGATCACCGGCACCGTGCCGGTTTCGTCTTCCAATGTCAGGAAGAGCACGCCCTGGGCCGTGGCGGGCTTCTGGCGGGCGGTGACCAGCCCGCAGGCCCCCAGCAGGCGGCCGTGGGGCTGGGTCTGCAGCCGCTGCGCGGACAACCACTGAGTGGCGGGCAGCCGCGGGCGCAGCAGCGCCAGTGGATGGGCGCGCAGGCTCAGGCCGGTGCTGGCGTAGTCCTGCCAGACCTCCTCGCCCAAAGGGGCGGGGGACGGTTGCCAGTCCGCGTCGTCCGGCCCGTTTCTCTCGTGCCTACCGTTCACCCCGGCGGGGAGCGTCGGGACAGTCGCTGCCTGCTCCAGCGCCAGCGGTGCATGCCAGCCGCTGACGGCCCACCACTGCCGGCGTCGGTGGCCGGCCAGTCCGCGCAGGGCATCGGCCCGCGCCAGGGCCTGCAGCGCGCTGCGATCCAGGGCGGCGCGGTGCGCCAGATCGTCCACGTCGGTCCAGGGGCATTCGCGGCGCGCGGCCACCACGCGCCGTCCGGCCGCCTCCCCGAGTCCGTGGACCAGCCGCAGCCCCAGCCGCACCGCGGGGGCCGGGCCGCCGTGGACGGGCTCCAGCGTGCAGTCCCAGTCGCTGATCCGCACATCCACCGGGTGTACGACCACCCCGTGTCGCCGCGCGTCTTGCACCAGTTGCGCGGGCGCATAAAAGCCCATGGGCTGGGCATTGAGCAACGCTGCCAGAAAAGCCGCGGGCTCGTGGCACTTCAGCCAGGCGCTGGCCCAGGCCAGCAGCGCAAAACTGGCGGCGTGGCTTTCCGGGAAGCCATAGGCCCCAAAGCCACGGATCTGGCGCACGATGGCCTGGGCGAAGTCCGGCGCGTAGCCACGCGCGGCCATGCCGTCGAGCAGGCGCTGCTCGAACCGCTCCAACTCCCCCCGCCGCCGCCAAGCCCCCATGCCGCGACGCAGGGCATCGGCTTCCTCGGCGCTGAAGCCGGCGGCCAGCATGGCGATCTGCATCACCTGCTCCTGAAAAATGGGGACCCCGAGCGTGCGCTCCAGGGCGGGACGCAGCTCCGCCCGGGGCAGGGTCAGCGGTTCGCCCCGGCGCTGGCGCTCCCGGGCGGCCAGATAGGGGTGGACCATGCCGCCCTGGATGGGCCCGGGCCGCACGATGGCCACCTGCACCACCAGGTCATAAAAGCAGGCCGGCCGCAGGCGCGGCAGCATGCTCATCTGGGCCCGGCTCTCGATCTGGAATACGCCCACCGTGTCGGCGCGCTGGATCATGGCGAAGGTGGCGTCGTCGTGGGGCGGAATGTCGGCCAGGGTAAACGGGCGGCCACGCCACTGGCTGACCAGTCGCAGCGCCCCGTGCAGCGCGGTGAGCATGCCTAGGGCCAGTACGTCGACCTTGAGCAGGCCGAGCGCATCGATGTCGTCTTTGTCCCACTCGATGACGGTGCGTCCCGGCATCGCCGCCGGGACCACCGGCACGGTGTGGGTCAGCGGCTCGCGGGTCAGCACGAAGCCGCCCGTGTGCTGCGAGCGGTGCCGGGGCGCGCCCAGCAGGGCCTGGGCCAGATCCAGCCAGCGCTGCACCACAGGATCGTCCGGGCGCAGACCGGCGGCTGCCACGGCATCGGGGGCCAAATCCCGTGGCGCCTGATGGCGGCACTGGCGGGCCAGCGCATCCACCACGTCGGGGGCAAATCCCAGCGCCTTGCCCACGTCGCGCAGGGCGCTGCGGCCCTGCCAGCGAATCAGGCTGGCGGCCAATGCAGCCCGCTGGCGGCCGTATTTGGCGTACAGGTACTGGATGACCTCTTCGCGGCGCTGGTGCTCGAAGTCGACGTCGATGTCCGGTGGCTCGGCCCGCGCCCGGCTGATGAAGCGCTCGAACAGCACATGGTGGCGCGCGGGGTCGACCTCCGTGATGCCCAGGCAGTAGCACACCGCGGAGTTGGCGGCGGAACCACGCCCCTGGCACAGAATGCCGCGCTCGCGCGCAAACCGCACGATGTCGTGCACGGTCAAAAAATATTTTTCGTAGGCCAGTTCGCCGATCAACGCCAGCTCGTGCGCGATCTGGGCCTGCACGGCAGCGGGCGTCCCCTGGGGGTAGCGCTGGCGCGCGCCGGCCTCCACCAGGGCGCGCAGATGCTGCGCAGGCGAGTGGCCTTCGGGCACGATCTCGGGGGGGTATTCGTAGCGCAGTTCGTCTAGCCGGAAGGTGCAGCGCTGCGCAATGGTGTGTGTGGCCTCGATCAAGCCCGGGGCAAAGCGGCGCTGCCAACGGGCGGCGGGCCACAGGTGCGCCTCGGCATTCGCGCTCAGAGCCAATCCACACTCCGCCAGCGGGCGCTGCAGCCGGATCGCGGTCAGGGTGTCGAGCAGGGGTTGCTCGCCGGGGTGGCTCATGCGCACTTCGGGCGCGGCGACGGCGGGCACGCCGGCTTGTCCGGCGGCGGCCAGCAGCCGTCGTTGCCAGGCGGCATCCTCCAGCCGCCCATCGGCCGTGATGCCCAGCCAGGCCCGGTCTGCCCCTTGCTCGCGCAGCCATCCCCCTAGAGCGTGCAGGCCGGTGGCCCAGGCGGTGTCGTCGGCCAATGGCAGCGCCCAGGCCCAGGGCACGGCCATGAGCAGGCAGCCGGGCAGGGAGGGGACGTCGTCGATGCCCGTGTGCAGCGGCAGGGCCTGCGGGTCTGCGGCGAGGGGGTCGGTGTGGCGTTCCCGGCCACTTGCCGCGCTGGCCTGGCCCAGGCGCAGTCGGCTGATCCAGGCGCTGAGCTGGCCATAGCCGGTCCGGTCCGCCGCCCAGGCCACCAGCGTGAATCCGCCACCCGGCAGCACCGGCCAGCGCACCCGCCAGTGGCTGCCCACGAGCAGCGGCAGGCCGCATGCGCGCGCGGCCACGTGGGCCTGCACCACCCCGCCCAGGGTGTTGTCGTCGGTCAGTGCCAGCGCAGCGTACCCCAGTGCGTGGGCTTGCCTGACCAAGGTCTCGGGGCTGGCGGCACCGCGCAGGAAGCTGAAGTGGCTCAGCGTGAACAGGGCGGCCGGCGCGGTCATGCGTACACCCCCGCAAGCCGCCACTCCCCCGGGCTGGTTGGGCCGGGCTGGGCGTGGCGGTGCAGCCACCAGCAGCGCCCATCTGCCGAGGTGGCCACGCCCATCTCCCATGCCACCGGGGTGTCCCACCAGCCGGTGGCGATGCGCTGCGGCCCCAGCACCCGCCGCAAGCGCTGGCCCTTCAGGCGCGGGTGCCCGTCGGGGCCGGTGTCCAGCCGCCGTGGCTGTGGCAGCCACCAGGGGGGCTCCCACAGGGTGGCCATGGCGGCCAGGGCGAGCGCATGGGCCGCAACCGCATGGTCGCTGCCGCGGCGTCCTTCGGTGTCCGGGCGGGCTTGGAGGGCGGCGTGCCATCGCTGCCGCCGTGCCGGATCCCAATGGGCGGCGCGCTGCACGGTCTGCACCCGTGTCGGTCCGAGCCGGGCCGACAGGCGTTCCAGCAGCGCCTCCCAGCTCAGGGCATCGTCGGCTGGGCGGTCCGGCAGCAGCGTGGCAGGTGCCGGGCTCCACGGGACGACATGGACGGTTTCCAGCCACAGCCCGTCGACCGCGGCATCGAGGCGGGTGCGCGCCAGGGCATCGTGGAGCTGCGAGCGCAGCAATTGGCTGTCCCGCGTGGGCCGCCGGTGCCGAAAGTCCAGGGGCGTTGCCGCCGGGCGGCCCTGCCAGCCCAGGCGCCAATGTAACACACCGGCCTGCCGCTGCTGCAGCCAGGCCGTCAACTGGCCCAGCAGCCGCTGGCCCGCAAAGGCCAGGGCGGCGGTCTCGGCGCTTGGCGCGGGCAGCGCCAAGGTCCGGTGAAAGCGTTGCGGTGCCTGCCAGCCGGGCAGCACGAGCGGTGCCTGACCGTATAGTGCGTCCAGCGCCTGCAGCAGGTCCGGCGCGGTGCGGCGCGCCAGGCCCGCGCGCGGGCAGCGGCGCAAGTCCCCCAGCGTGCGTAGCCCCAAGGCGTCCAACACCGGTCGATGCGGCCGGGCGGGGCCCAGGTGGCTGGCGGGCAGCGCATCCAGCCGGGCCGACCAGTCCGGCCCCAGGGCGTGACCGAAGCCGCCGGCCGCGGGGGTGGCGCGGGCGACCGCCAAGGCGGCCAGGGCGGTCGGCGCCGCCCCCAGCCGTCCCCAGCCCAGGGCGGCCCCTTCGTGTCGCAGGCGCCGCAGCAGGGCCACCCGTCCGCCAAACAGCCGCTGGCTGGCCGACAGCTCCAGCAGCCATCCGTCCTCGCGCGGCACGGGGTTCGGGCCGTAGCGGGCCAGCCAAGGGCCGGCGGGTTCAGGGGCGGACGAGCCGCAGGCGGGCAGGCAGGCGATCCACAGGGCGTTCGGTGGCATGGCGGGTGGGATCTTCCGGCGGGGATGGGGGCAGCAGCCGGCGCAGCGGCAGCGGGGCTTGCAGCCGCACGGGGTGCGCCAGCGGTGGGCCGCGTCGCTTGCGGATGTGCACCGTCAGGCCATCGGCATCGCCGGCGCCGATGTCCAGCCGCAGCGGTGCGGCCGAGGCGGGCAAGTCGTGCGCCCGGTCATGGCTGGCCAGCACCAGCGGGGCCGGCCATGCGCCAGGCCGGGTGCCGTCGCGCTGCGCGGTCGAGGCCGCCAGTTGCAGCCGGCGTACTAGCCCCGCCGTCGGCCGCTGCCAATGTACCCAGCACAGGCTGACGTCGGGGCAGCGCAGAGCCTGTTCGGCCGCCCACAGGGCGTCGGCATCGCTCGTGGTCTGCAGGCGCAGCAGCCGCTCCGGGGGCACCCCCTGGGCGGCCCAGGCGTGGACATTGGGCTCCAGCGGCAGGCCGATCAGCACCAGCGGGCCCTGCTGGGCGGCCGTCTGCAGCGCCGGCAGCAGCAGCCGCCAGGGCAGGGTGTCGGCATCCAGCGCGCATTCGACCACGGCACCCAGCGGCCATCCGCCGCCCGGCAGCACGGCGTCCAGCGCCGCCCACCCGGTCGTGTGGGTGGCCAGCGTGATGGGGGCCATCTGGTCGGCCCACCAGACGTCGTGGCGCAGGGGGTTCGGTGCCATACCAATACTGTACAAAAAAACAGTATCCAAGCAAACGCCGTGGGCTCGCGCGGGGGATGGCTGGCGAAGGGTGCCGAGGCGGTGCGAAGGCAAAAAGGGCGCCGGAGGTGGCCGGCAACCGCCGAACGGCGCGGCAGCCCGCTTGGTGATGGCAGGCGCTCGCCCTACAATGCCTAGCGTGGCCGCCGTGTCAGGCCGGTTGGCGTGCAACCGGGTTGGGCGGGTGGCGACGTATCGGCAAGTTTGCTGGGTTTGCGTAAAGGGATTGCATGTCTGGATTTGAGTCGGCCTGGAGTCTGTTCATCGACTTCCTGGCCCAGGGGCTGACCGCAGCCTCGTGGTGGCAGATCGTTCTGTTCACCCTGGTGCTCACGCACATCACCATCGTCAGCGTCACGCTGTTTTTGCACCGCCACCAAGCGCACCGCGCGCTGGACCTGCACCCGGTGGTGTCGCATTTCTTCCGCTTTTGGCTCTGGATGACCACCGGCATGGTCACCAAGGAGTGGGCGGCCATCCACCGCAAGCACCACGCCAAGTGCGAGCAGGAGGGCGATCCGCACAGCCCGCAGGTGTACGGCATCCGCAAGGTGTTCTGGGAGGGTGCCGAGCTCTACCGGGCCGAAGCCAAGAACGAGGAAACCCTACGCCGCTATGGCCATGGCACGCCGGACGACTGGATCGAGCGCCACCTGTACACCCGGCACTCGCGCCTGGGCGTCAGCCTGATGTTGATCATCGACGTCGCGCTGTTCGGCGCCGCGGGGCTGGCCGTGTGGGCCGTGCAGATGGTGTGGATTCCGTTCTGGGCGGCCGGCGTCATCAACGGCATCGGCCACTACTGGGGTTACCGCAACTTCGAGGCTCCCGACGCCAGCACCAATGTGTTCCCGTGGGGGGTGATCATTGGCGGCGAGGAGCTGCACAACAACCACCACACCTTTCCGACGTCGGCCAAGTTCTCGGTCAAGCCGTATGAGTTCGACATCGGCTGGGTGTACATCCAGGCGCTGGCCAAACTGGGGCTGGCCAAGCCCAAGAAGGTGCCGCCCAAGTTGGCGTTCGGTGACGTCAAGCTGGTGGCCGATGAGCAGACGCTGGAGGCCATCGTCGCCAACCGCTACGAGGTGATGGCCCGCTACGCGCGCCAGATGCGGGCGGCCATGCAGGCCGAATGGGACACCCTGCGGGCCAAGACGGGTGGCGACGAGTCGCTGTTGAAGCTGGCGCGTCGCTGGCTGCACCGCGACGATGACCAAGTGCCGGCCCCGGTGCGGGCCAAGCTGCAGCAGGTACTCGGCGCCGCGCCTACCCTGGCCAAAATGCACGCCATGCGCGAGGAGCTGCGCCAACTGTGGTCCAACACCGCCCTGACGCGCGAGCAGATGACTCGCGAGCTGCAGGCGTGGATTCACCGGGCCGAGCACAGCGGTATCCAGGCCCTGAGCGATTTTGCCCAGCGATTGCGTGCGGCGCGTCTGGCGCCTGCGGCCGCCTGAACCTGAGGCAGCGATAAAAAACCGCCAGCAACGCTGGCGGTTTTTTGTTGCGGTGATCGGAAACCGCTCGACGGATAGCCGGCCGCGCGGGTCGGCTGGCCCGTCACTTGAGCTTGGTTTCCTTGTACTCGACGTGCTTGCGCGCCACCGGGTCGTACTTCATGAACGACAGCTTATCCGGCGTCGTCTTTTTGTTCTTGGTCGTGGTGTAGAAGTGACCGGTACCCGCGGTCGATTCCAGCTTGATCTTTTCGCGTCCGCCTTTGGCAGCCATGATGGACTCCTCGTTGCGTTGGGGTTTAGGCTTGGCCGCGGGCGCGCAGATCCGCCAGCACCGCCTCGATGCCCACCTTGTCGATCAGGCGCAGCGCCGCGCCGGAGACGCGCAGGCGCACCCAGCGCTTCTCGCTCTCGATCCAGAAGCGGCGCGTCTGCAGGTTCGGCAGAAAGCGGCGCTTGGTCTTGTTGTTGGCGTGGGAAACGTTGTGTCCCACCATGGGCTTCTTGCCCGTCACTTCGCACACACGTGCCATGATGCTGGTCACTCCAATCAACGTCAGCGGTGCGGGGCGCCTCCTCGGAGGCTGGCCGCGCCGTACCTCGCCCGCGTCCTGTGCTGTGCCGCCTGCCACACGTGGAGTGCCTCGTCTGGACAATACACGGCGTGTGGACGGCTCCGGCTCGCGGGCGGCCTCATCTGCCGCCCGCGCGGCCAACCCCCTGATGGGGGTTGGCCCGCCAAAGCGACAAACCCTAGATTATAGTCCGTTTCCGCGGCGGCGGGTTTAGGCCGGTGGCTGCTGCTCCAGGAAACGCTGCGCATCCAGCGCCGCCATGCAGCCGGTGCCGGCGCTGGTGATGGCCTGGCGGTAGACGTGGTCCTGCACGTCGCCGGCGGCGAACACCCCCGGCACGCTGGTCATCGTCGCCATGCCGTCGCGGCCGCCGCGCGTGACGATGTAGCCGTCCTTCATCTCCAGCTGGCCGGCGAAGATCTGCGTGTTGGGGCTGTGGCCGATGGCGATGAAGACGCCCTGCAGCGCCAGCGCCTCGGTGGCGCCGGACTCGACATGGCGGATGCGCACGCCGGTGACGCCCTTGTCGTCGCCCAGCACCTCGTCGAGCACGTGCCAGAGCTTGAGCTCGATCTTGCCCTCGCGCACCTTGTCCATCAGCTTGTCGACCATGATGGCCTCGGCGCGGAAGGTGTCGCGGCGGTGGATCAGCGTGACCTTGCGCGCGATGTTGGCCAGGTACAGCGCCTCCTCCACGGCGGTGTTGCCGCCGCCGACGACGCAGACGTCCTGCCCGCGGTAGAAGAAGCCGTCACAGGTGGCGCAGGCGCTCACGCCCTTGCCCATGAAGGCCTGCTCCGACGGCAGGCCCAGGTACTTGGCCGAGGCGCCGGTGGCGATGATGAGCGCGTCGCAGGTGTAGGTGCCGGCGTCGCCAGTGAGCGTGAAGGGGCGGCGCGACAGGTCGGCCGTGTGGATGTGGTCGAACACGATCTGCGTCGCGAAGCGCTCGGCATGTTGCTGGAAGCGTTGCATCAGCTCCGGGCCCTGCACCCCGTGCACGTCGGCCGGCCAGTTGTCCACCTCGGTGGTGGTCATCAGCTGGCCGCCCTGGGCCAGGCCGGTGATCAGCACCGGCTTCAGGTTGGCGCGCGCGGCGTAGATCGCCGCGGTGTAGCCGGCCGGGCCGGAGCCGAGGATGAGGACGTGAGCATGCATGGACATGCCAACGATTGTACGGAGGTGTTGGGCGCCGCGCTCGGGTTAAGCTCGGGGCTGCCACCCAGCTTGCCCGTTTGACCATGAGCCGATCCGTCAATGCCCTCAACGCCGACCTGGCCCCCCCGGGGAGGGGCTGGAAGCGATTCGCGCAAGAGATTGGCTTGTTCCTGGGCGCGGTGGTGCTGGCCTTTGCATTCCTGGCCATGCTCAGCCACGATGCGGCCGATCCGGCCTGGTCTACCTCGGGCACCGGGGTGGGCTACCGCAACTGGGGCGGGCGGCTGGGGGCCTGGGTGTCGGACATCGGCCACTACCTGTTCGGTGCCTCGGTCTGGTGGCTGTTGGCCGCGGGCGCGCGCGCCTGGCTGGCGTCGCTGGCGCGCTGGTTGCGCGCCATGCCTGCACCGCCGCCCGGGCCCGCCTGGTGGCAGACGCCCGCGTGGCGCGCGGCGGCGTTTGGCGTGGCCGTGGTGGGGCTGATGTGGGCCAGTTGCGTGCTCGAATGGAGCCGGCTGACCCGCTGGGACGCCTGGGTGCCCGGGCGCATCGCGGGTGGCGTCCTGGGCGAGCTGGCCGGCCCGGTCGCCCTGCGCTGGCTGGGGGACACCGGATCGGCCCTGGTGGCGCTGGGCGTGTGGACGGTGTCGGTGGCGGTGGTGTTTCGGTTCTCGTGGGCGCAGGTGGCCGAGCGTATCGGCGCGGCGGTAGACCAGTGGATCGAAGCCCGGCGGGAGCGGCGCGAGGTGGACGAAGATGTGCGCATCGGCCGGCGGGCCGCGCGCGAACGCAGCCGCCAGGAGGCCGAGGCGCGCTCGGCGCATCCCCCGCACGAGCCGCACTTCGACGTGCCGCCGCTGGCGCCCGAGGCCGACGCAGGCCCGCGGGGCGAGGCGCCCATGGCGGTACCGCCCGAGCGGGAGAGCGCCCGCAGTGCGTCATCCAAGTCCGCCGCCCGGTTGCAGATCGAGCCCACCGTGGCCGAGGTGGAGCCCAGCGCCCGCGCCGTCAAGGAGCGCCAGCAGGCGCTATTTGCCGACGGCGAGTCGCCGCTGCCGCGGCTGGATCTGCTCGACCCGCCGGCGCGGCAGCAGACCACCGTGGCGCCCGAGACGCTGGAGATGACCAGCCGGCTGATCGAGAAGAAGCTGGCGGACTTCGGCGTCGAAGTGCAGGTGGTGGCGGCTCAGCCCGGCCCGGTCATCACCCGCTACGAGATCGAGCCCGCCACCGGCGTCAAGGGATCGCAGATCGTCAACCTGGCCAAGGATCTGGCGCGCTCGTTGTCGCTGGTGTCGATCCGCGTCATCGAGACCATCCCCGGCAAGAGCCTGATGGCGCTGGAGCTGCCCAACGCCCGGCGCCAGACCATTCACCTGAGCGAAATCCTGGGCTCCCAGGTCTACCACGAGGCCCGCAGCCTGTTGACGATGGGGCTGGGCAAGGACATCGCCGGCCATCCGGTGGTGGTGGATCTGGCCCGCATGCCGCACTGTCTGGTGGCCGGCACCACTGGCTCGGGCAAATCGGTCGGCATCAACGCCATGATCCTGAGCTTGCTCTACAAGGCCGAGCCGAAGGATGTGCGGCTGCTGCTGATCGACCCCAAGATGCTCGAACTCAGCGTCTACGAGGGCATTCCGCACCTGATTGCGCCGGTCGTCACCGACATGAAGCAGGCCGCCAACGGCCTGAACTGGTGCGTGGCCGAGATGGAAAAGCGCTACCGACTGATGAGCAAGCTGGGCGTGCGCAACCTGGCCGGCTACAACGCCAAGATCGACGAGGCGGCGCAGCGCGGCGAGTCGATCCCCAACCCCTTCAGCCTGACGCCGGAGGCGCCCGAGCCGCTGGCGCGTCTGCCGTACATCGTGGTGGTGATCGACGAGCTGGCCGACCTGATGATGGTGGTCGGCAAGAAGATCGAGGAGCTGATCGCCCGCTTGGCGCAGAAGGCGCGCGCCGCCGGCATCCACCTGATTCTGGCCACGCAGCGGCCCAGCGTCGACGTCATCACCGGCCTGATCAAGGCCAACATCCCGACGCGCATCAGCTTCCAGGTCAGCAGCAAGATCGACAGCCGCACCATCCTCGACCAGATGGGGGCCGAGGCGCTGCTCGGCATGGGCGATATGCTCTACATGCCGGCCGGCACGGGCTTCCCGACCCGGGTGCATGGCGCTTTCGTCAGCGACGACGAGGTGCACCGCGTGGTGGCCTTCCTGAAGGAGCGTTACGGCGAGCCCGACTACGTCGAGGATGTGCTGGAGAGCACCGGCAGCGACGGCTTCGGCGGCCCCGAGGGCGGTGGCGACGCGGCGGGCGGCGGCGAGAAGGACCCGCTGTACGATCAGGCCGTGGCCATCGTGCTGCAGGACCGCAAGGCCAGCATCAGCTACGTGCAGCGCAAGCTCAAGATCGGCTACAACCGCGCCGCGCGGCTGCTGGAGGACATGGAGAAGGCGGGCCTGGTCAGTGCGTTGACCGCCAGCGGGCAGCGCGACATCCTGGTCGGTGGCCGCACCGAATGAGGCGAGCGTGCCGCCGCGCCCCGGCGCAGGCGCGGAACCCCGCCACCCCCAACCCTTTCCAACCACCATGCAACGACGCTTCGCACTGCTTGCCTTGTCGGGTTCCGCCTTCGGCTGGCTGCCCCTGTCCGCCTGGGCCCAAACCGAGGGCCTGCGCGAGCTGGAGGCCTTTCTGTCCGGCGTGCAGCAGGGCCGCGCCGCATTCACCCAGACCGTGACCGCCCCCCTGCGCGAGGGCGAGACCGTGGCGCGCACGCGCACCAGCCGCGGCGAATTCGAGTTTTTGCGGCCGGACCGCTTTCGCTTTCGCTACACCCAGCCGTTCGAGCAAGTCATCGTGGCGGACGGGCAGACGCTGTGGCTGTACGACCCGGACCTCAACCAGGTGACCGCGCGCCGGCAGGCCGATGTGTTGGCCAACACCCCGGCCGCGTTGTTGGCCGCCGCCCCCGATTTGCGCGCCGTGCGTCAGGCGTTCACGCTGTCGGCGGGCGAGTCACGCGACGGGCTGCACTGGGTGGAGGCCGCGCCCAAGGCGCGCGACGGTCAGGTGCAGCGCATCCGCATCGGGTTTCGCCAAGGCCAGCTCGAGGTGCTGGACATCCTGGACAGCTTCGGCCAGCGCTCCGTCATGCGGTTCAGCCCCCTAGACCGTTCGACCCAATTCACGGCGTCGAGCTTTCGCTTCCAGCCACCCGCCGGCGCCGAGGTGCTGCGCCAGTGACGGCCGCCCCGGCCTGCATGCCCGGGCATTGCCCGGGCCATAGCCGCCTCAGCCCCGCAGAGGCAGCGCCGCGCCGATGGCCATGAAGATGCCGCCGCTGGCCTGATTGAAGCGCCGGCCCACGCGGCGCAGCCACGGCGTCAGGCGCGAGGCCGTGCTCGCAATCAGGGCCTCGGTGATCACCTCGATGACGGCAAAGGTGCCTGCCATGACCACGAACTGCCCCCACAGGCTGCGATGCGGGTCGATGAACTGGGGCAGAAACGCGGCAAAAAACAGCAGCCCTTTGGGGTTGGTGACGGCCGACAGCAGCCCCTGTCGAAACATGGACAGCCCCGAGCGCTGCTGCTGGCTGGGGTGGATGTCCATGCCGATCGGGGGCGCCCGCCAGACCTGGATGCCTAGGTACACCAGATACAGACCGCCCACCCACTTCATGACGGTGAGCCAGACCAGCGACGTCTGCAGCAGCGCCCCGATGCCAAACATCGACAGCGCAATCACCACGACGAAGCCCAGCGCCCCGCCACCGATGGTGTAGAGCGTGCGTTGCCGCCCGTACAGCGCACCGTGAGTGAGGGCCAGCAGGCCATTGGGCCCGGGCGAGAGCGACAGCCCCAAGGCCGCCAGCGCGTACAGAAGCCAGGTATCGAAAGCCATGCGGCCATCGTGCCACCGCGCGGCAGGGGCGGTCAAGGCGTGCCCGCGGCGCGGGGTGCACCTGGGCGACAATCACCGCATGGTCCCGACACCCTCTGTTCCTCTGGCCGAACGGCTGCGCCCGCGCACGCTCGCGGAGGTGGTCGGCCAGACGCACCTGCTCGGCCCCGGCATGCCGCTGCGGCTGGCCTTCGAAAGCGGCCGGCCGCACAGCTGCATCCTGTGGGGGCCGCCGGGCGTGGGCAAGACCACGATCGCGCGGCTGATGGCGCAGGCGTTCGATGCCCAATTCATCGCCATCAGCGCGGTGCTGGGCGGCGTCAAGGACATTCGCGACGCGGTCGAGCGCGCCGAGGACGCGCGCGGCGGACTGCACCCGCGGCCCACGCTCGTTTTCGTCGACGAGGTGCACCGCTTCAACAAGGCGCAGCAGGACGCCTTCTTGCCGCACGTGGAAAGCGGCCTGTTCACCTTCGTCGGCGCCACCACCGAGAATCCGAGCTTCGAAGTCAACGCCGCCCTGCTGTCGCGCGCCACGGTGTATGTGCTGCAGCCGCTGGCGGAGGCCGACCTGCAGGCGCTGATCGAGCGCGCGCTGGCCACCGGCGAGGTACCGGCGCTCGACCCCGCAGCGCGAGGGCTGCTCGTGGCCTACGCCGACGGCGATGCGCGCCGGCTGCTGAACACGCTGGAGACGCTGGCCGTCACCGCCCGCGCGCAGGGCCGTGCGGAGGTGGACGAGGCCTGGTTGCTGGCGACGCTGGGTGAGCGGCTGCGCCGTTACGACAAGGGGGGCGACCAGTTCTACGACACCATCAGCGCGCTGCACAAAAGCGTGCGCGGCAGCGATCCGGACGCGGCGCTGTACTGGTTCGTGCGGATGCTGGATGGTGGCGTGGATCCCCGCTACGTCGCGCGCCGGCTGGTGCGCATGGCCACCGAGGACGTCGGGCTGGCCGACCCGCGCGCGCTGCGGCTGGCGCTGGATGCGGCCGAAACTTACGAGCGGCTGGGCAGCCCGGAGGGGGAACTGGCGTTGGCGCAGGCGGTGGTGTACCTGGCCGTGGCACCCAAGAGCAACGCCGTCTACACCGCCTACAAGGCCGCGCGCACCTTCGTGGCGCGCGACGGCACACGCGCGGTGCCCTTGCGCCTGCGCAATGCGCCCACGGCGCTGCTGCGCCAATTCGACCACGGCCGTGGCTACCGCTACGCGCACGACGAGCCGGACGCCTTCGCCGTGGGCGAGCGCTACTTCCCTGACGGCATGGCCGAGCCGCGCTTTTACGAGCCGGTGCCGCGCGGGCTGGAGCTGCGCATCGGCGAAAAGCTAGCCGAGCTGCGCCGGCGCAACGCCGAGGCGCGTGCGGCAGCGGCGGCGGGTGCGCCGCCGGTCGGTGCGCATCATTAGATTTCCTAACGTGTAGAGAGTTTCATTTATAAACGTTCTGGTTTTCCCCGGGGGGCGCGGAAATTGCCGGGTAAACCCTAGGGTTCGGCGGGTCAGCTAGGGCAAACACGCACCGGTTGGCGAAAAACGCTTCGCTACAATCCGCCCATTCTGAACCCGCCCCAAGGCCTCACCCAGGCCGGAACTGGCGGGTTTTTTGCTAACCCGGTCAGCCAGCAGCCACCGGGGTGGTGGTTCCTCACAACGGAGAGCTCTCATGGATGTTTTGCTACAGCAGATCATCAACGGTCTGGTGCTGGGCAGCATGTACGCGTTGGTGGCGCTTGGCTACACCATGGTGTACGGCATCATCGGGCTGATCAACTTTGCCCATGGTGACGTGCTCATGATCGGCGCACTGACCAGCTGGACGATTATCGTCCAGGCCCGCGAGGCCGCGCCCGGCATGCCCGGCTGGGCTTTGCTGATTTTGGCTGCGTTGATCTCGATGGTCGTCTGCGCGGCGATCAACTTTTCGATCGAGAAACTGGCCTACAAACCGCTGCGCAACTCCCCTCGTCTGGCGCCGCTGATCACCGCGATCGGCATGAGCATCCTGCTGCAGACGCTGGCGATGATCGTGTGGAAGCCCAATCCCAAGTCGTATCCGACGCTGTTGTCGAGCGAGCCGTTCAACCTGGGCGGGGCGGTCATCTCGCCCACACAGGTGACGATCCTGGCCACCACCGCCATCGTGCTGTCGCTGCTGATGTTCATGGTCAACAAGACCAGCCTGGGCCGGGCCATGCGCGCTACCGCCGAGAACCCGCGCGTCGCCGGCCTGATGGGCATCCGGCCGGACGTGGTGATTTCGGCCACTTTCATCATCGGGGCGATGCTGGCGGCCATCGCCGGCATCATGTGGGCGTCCAACTACGGCACGGTGCAGCACTCCATGGGATTCATGCCGGGGCTCAAGGCCTTCGTGGCGGCGGTCTTTGGCGGTATCGGTAACCTGGCCGGCGCCGTGGTCGGCGGCATCTCGCTCGGCCTGATCGAATCGTTGGGGGCGGGCTACCTGGGGCCGCTGACGGGCGGCTTCCTGGGCAGCCAGTATTCCGACATCTTCGCCTTCATCGTCCTGGCCATCGTCCTGACGCTGCGTCCGTCGGGCCTGCTCGGCGAGCGGGTAGCCGACCGCGCCTGATGCGCCCGGACAGGAGATGCTGACATGAGCCAATCCAAACCATCTTCCAAGCTGGTCGTCTTTGCCCTGGCGGCCATTGGCCTGCTGGTCCTGCCGCTGCTGCTGCAGGCCACGGGCAGCAACTCGTGGGTGCGCATCGTTGATGTCGCGCTGCTGTACGTGATGCTGGCGCTGGGCCTGAACATCGTGGTGGGCTACGCCGGCCTGCTCGACCTGGGTTTCATCGCCTTCTTCGCGGTCGGCGCCTACCTCTACAGCCTGTTGGCTTCTAGCCATCTGGCGGACAACTTCCCCGCGATCGCGGCGATGTTCCCCAACGGCATCCACCTCAGCTTCTGGATCGTTATCTTCCTGGCCGCCATCCTGGCCGGCATGACCGGGCTGATGCTGGGCTACCCGGTGCTCAAGCTGCGCGGCGACTACCTGGCCATCGTGACGCTGGGCTTCGGCGAGATCGTGCGCATCTTCATGCTCAACTTGGACCGCCCGATCAACCTGACCAACGGGCCCAAAGGGATTGCCGGTGTCGATGCAGTGACGGTCTTTGGCCACAACATGGGACAGCGGCTGACGATCTCGCTTGGGGATTGGAACTACACCTTCGAGTCGGTGACGCTGTACTACTACCTGATCCTGTTCTTCGTCGTGATGACGGTGATCATCGCGCACCGCATGGGCAACTCCCGCATCGGGCGCGCGTGGATGGCCATCCGCGAAGACGAGATCGCCGCCAAGGCCATGGGCATCAACACCCGCAACCTCAAGCTCGCGGCCTTCGGCTCCAGCGCCACCTTCGGCGGCGTCGCGGGCGTGTTGTTCGCCTCGCTGATGCGTGGGGTGTATCCGGAGTCGTTCATCCTCATGGAGTCGGTCATGATCGTCGCCATGGTCGTGCTGGGCGGTCTGGGCCACATCCCGGGCGTGATCCTGGGGGCGCTGCTGCTGGCCGGCCTGCCGGAGCTGCTGCGCCACCTGGCCGGTCCGCTGCACCACCTCACCGACGGTCGTCTGGCGCCCGAGATCCTGCGCCAGTTGCTGATCGCGCTGGCCATGATCATCGTCATGCTGCTGCGCCCGCGTGGTCTGTGGCCCGCGCCCGAGCACGGCAAGTCGCTGAGCAAGTGAGGAGCACCCCATGACAGACACCATCCTGAAAGTCAGCGGCGTCTCCAAGCGCTTCGGCGGCCTGCAGGCGCTCTCCGACGTCGGTATCGAGATCAAGCGCGGCCAGGTCTACGGCCTGATCGGACCCAACGGCGCCGGCAAAACGACCTTCTTCAATGTGCTGACGGGCCTGTACACGCCCGACAGCGGCGTGTTCGAGCTGGCGGGCCAGCCCTACACGCCCACCGCCGTGCACGAGGTCGCGAAGGCTGGCATCGCGCGCACCTTTCAGAACATTCGGCTGTTTGCCGAGATGACGGTGCTGGAAAACGTCATGGTCGGCCGCCATGTGCGCACGCGCTCGGGCATCTTCGGCGCCATCCTGCGCACGAGCGGCTTCAAGGCCGAGGAAAAAGCCATCGCCGAGCGTGCGATGGAGCTGCTCGAGTACGTCGGTATCGCCAAATACGCGGATTACAAGGCGCGCACCTTGTCTTACGGCGACCAGCGCCGGCTGGAGATCGCGCGCGCCCTGGCCACCGACCCCAAGCTGATCGCGCTGGACGAACCCGCCGCCGGCATGAACGCCACCGAGAAGGTGCAGTTGCGCGAGCTGATCGACCGCATTCGTGCCGATGGGCGCACCATCCTGCTGATCGAGCACGATGTCAAGCTGGTCATGGGTCTGTGCGACCGCGTTACCGTGCTGGACTATGGCAAGCAGCTGGCCGAAGGCACGCCGGCCGAGGTGCAACAGAACCCCAAGGTGATCGAGGCCTACCTGGGCACCGGAGGACACTGAGATGGCGAACACCCTGTTGAAAGTCACGGGCCTGAAGGTCTCCTACGGCGGTATCAAGGCCGTCAAGGGCATCGACCTGGAGGTGCGCGAGGGCGAGCTGGTCACGCTGATCGGCTCCAACGGCGCGGGCAAGACCACGACCATGAAGGCCATCACCGGCATGTTGCTGTCCGAAGGCGGCGACATCGTCTACCAGGGACAGTCCATCCGCGGGGTCGGATCGTGGGATTTGGTCAAGCGCGGGCTGGCCATGGTGCCGGAGGGGCGCGGCGTCTTCACGCGCATGACCATCACCGAAAACCTGCTGATGGGCGCCTATGTGCGCACCGACAAGGCCGAGATCCAGCGCGACATCGAGCGCATGTTCGAGCTGTTTCCGCGTCTGAAGGAACGCAAGGATCAGCTCGCCGGCACGATGTCCGGTGGCGAGCAGCAGATGCTGGCGATGGCGCGTGCCCTGATGAGCCGCCCCAAGCTGCTGCTGCTGGACGAGCCATCGATGGGCCTGTCGCCGATCATGGTGGACAAAATCTTCGAAGTGGTGCGCGACGTGCACGCACAGGCCATGACGATCCTGCTGGTGGAGCAAAACGCCCGCCGCGCGCTGCAGGTGGCCGACCGCGGCTATGTGATGGACTCGGGCGAGATCATCATGCACGGCGAGGCCAAGGCCATGCTGGACGATCCGAAGGTGCGCGCCGCCTACCTGGGCGAAGCGGCCGTCTGACGGCCCGCCGATGCGGGCACGGCGGCCCCCGGCGTGGGCCGCCTACAATCGAGGGTTTTGCGGTGTGGGCCGCAAAACCCTTTGTTTTTTGCATCCCGGTGGTGCCATGACCGATTCCGTCCATCCCGTGCCCGTCGAGGCCCCGAGCGAAAACCAGCTCATCGCCGAGCGCCGCGAAAAACTCCACGCGCTGCGCGCTGCCGCCGCGCAGGGCGCCGGGCCGGCCTTCCCCAACGACGTGCGGCCGCAGCACACGGCCGAGGCCCTGCAGGCCGAATACGGCCACATGAGCAACGAGATGCTCGAGCCGCTGCAGGCCCGCGTCAGCGTCGCCGGGCGCATGATGCTCAAGCGCGTGATGGGCAAGGCCAGCTTTGCCACCGTGCAGGACGCCTCCTTCGGCCCCACCGGCGGGCGCATCCAGCTCTACCTCACCAAGGACGCGCTGGGCGAGGCCGCCTACGACGCCTTCAAGCACTGGGATTTGGGCGACATCGTCTATGCCGAAGGCACGGTGTTCAAGACCCGCACCGGCGAGCTGTCCGTCAAGGCCGACCGGCTGCGTCTGGTGGTCAAGAGCCTGCGCCCGCTGCCGGACAAGTTCCACGGCATCCACGACCAGGAGCTGAAGTACCGCCAGCGCTATGTCGACCTGATGACCGATGTCGCGGCGCGCGAGCGCTTCGTCGCGCGCAGCCTGGCCGTCACGGCCCTGCGCGAGTTCATGGTGCAGCACGGTTTTCTGGAGGTGGAGACGCCCATGCTGCACCCCATCCCCGGGGGGGCGAACGCCAAACCCTTCGTCACCCACCACAATGCGCTGGATCAGGAGATGTTCCTGCGCATCGCGCCGGAGCTCTACCTCAAGCGCCTGCTGGTGGGCGGCTTCGACCGTGTGTTCGAGAT
Source organism: Tepidimonas sp. (assembly GCF_036825565.1). Taxonomy (GTDB): domain Bacteria; phylum Pseudomonadota; class Gammaproteobacteria; order Burkholderiales; family Burkholderiaceae_C; genus Tepidimonas. Next base: position 28,597 of record NZ_DAISXZ010000008.1, read on the forward strand.
CAACCGCAACTTCCGCAACGAGGGGATCAGCGTTCGCCACAACCCCGAGTTCACCATGATGGAGTTCTATGCGGCGTACTGGAACCACGTGGATTTGATGGCGTTTACCGAGCAGCTCATCCGCCACGTGGCCCACACGGTGTGCGGTGGCGGCCGGCTCGTCTACCAGGGGCGGGACGTGGACCTGGATGCGCCGTTCGAACGCCTGACCATCCGCGAGGCGATCCTCAAGCACACCGACGCGGCCGAGCGCGTGGACGATCCGGCCTGGCTGCGCGAGCAATTGCGTCGCCTGGGGCTGGACCCCGTCAAGGACCGGCTGGACAGCCGCAGCCTGGCCGGTCTGCAGGTTCTGTACTTCGAAGAGACGGTGGAGGACAAGCTCTGGCAGCCGACCTTCATCTGCAACCACCCCACCGAAATCTCGCCGCTGGCGCGCGCCAGCGACACCGATCCGACGCTCACCGAGCGCTTCGAGCTCTACATCACCGGGCGGGAAGTGGGCAACGGCTTTTCGGAGCTGAACGACCCCGAGGATCAAGCCGCGCGCTTCCACGCTCAGGTGGCCAACAAGGACGCCGGCGACGACGAGGCCATGTACTTCGACGCCGACTACATTCGGGCGCTGGAATACGGCATGCCGCCGGCGGGCGGCTGCGGAGTGGGCGTCGACCGGCTGATCATGCTGCTGACCGACAGCCCCAGCATCCGCGACGTGATCCTATTCCCAGCCCTGCGGCGCGAGGGCTGAACCAGGGCGCGGATCAGGCGTACGCGCGCAGCGCCTGGCGCATCTTTTTCATGGCCGCCGCCTCGATCTGGCGGATGCGCTCGGCGCTCACGCCGTACTCATCTGCCAGCTCCTGCAGCGTGGCACCGCCGCTGCCGTCGTCGTTGACCAGCAGCCAGCGCGCCGTCACGATGCGGCGCGAGCGCTCGTCGAGCTGCGCCAGCGCATGTTCGATGCCCTCCGATCCCAGGCGCTCGCGCTCGCGCGCCTCCAGCACCGCGGTGGGCTCGTGGCGGTGGTCGGCCAGGTACGCGATCGGGCCGTAGGCCTCCTCCCCATCCTCGTTGGGCAGGGGGTCCAGCACCACGTCCGCGCCACCCAGGCGGGTTTCCATCTCGATCACGTCCTCGCGGCGCACGTTGAGTTCGCGCGCCACGACGTCGATTTCGGCCTCGGATAGGCGCTCGCGCGCCGCGTCCTCGTCCAGCGCATCGGCCTTGAAGCCCCGCTTGAGCGCCCGCAGATTGAAAAACAGCTTGCGCTGGGCCTTGGTGGTGGCCACCTTGACCATGCGCCAGTTGCGCAGGATGAATTCGTGGATTTCGGCCTTGATCCAGTGCACCGCGTAGCTGACCAGCCGCACGCCCTGTGCCGGGTCGAAACGCTTGACCGCCTTCATCAGGCCGATGTTGCCCTCCTGGATCAGGTCCGCCTGGGGCAGACCGTAGCCCAGATACTGGCGCGAGATGGCCACCACCAGCCGCAGGTGGGACATCACCAGCTTGCCGGCGGCCTCCAGGTCCTGGTGCTGGCGCCAGCGCTGGGCGCAATCGCGCTCCTCGTCGGCGCTGAGCAGCGGAATGCGGTTGACGGCGCTGATGTAGGCGTCCAGGTTGCCCAGCGGAGGCAGCGTCAGCGACGTGCTGGACCACGACGCCGCGGGTGCGGCGCGGGACGCAGGTGTGAGGGCAAGGGACATCGCGGTCATGGGCTCTCCTCTCCTGGATCGGTCATCATATTAGCACTCTCTGAGATCGAGTGCTAAATGCGGAGTTCCCTTCCCGATGCCCGGTCGGGGCGACGTGGGTCGTCCTCAGGCGGCCTTGGGCTGCTTGACGGCCGGCGGCCAATCGGAAACCATCCCGTCATCATGGCGATGCGTCTCCTCGGTCGTTGGTGTGCTGGGTGCCTGGGGTGGTGGGGGCTGCCCCGGGCGGTGCTGGGCGCGGGGCTGGCCCTGGTGCTGGCGGCGTCGCCGGTGCGGACGGCTGGTGCTGAGCCGGCTCGTCTGCGTGCCGAGGCGGTGGCCATCGGGCTGGAGCACCCCTGGGCGCTGGCGTTTTTGCCGGATGGGCGTTTTTTGGTCACCGAGCGCCCGGGGCGCCTGCGCGCGGTCGGGGCCGACGGCCGTCTGGGCGCGCCGATCACCGGTCTGCCGCGGGTGGATGCGGCGGGGCAAGGTGGCTTGCTCGATCTGGCGCTGGACAGCGACTTTGCCCGCAACCGCACCCTGTATTTCTGCTACGCTGAGCCGGATCCGCAGGGGCGCGGCAATTCCACCGCCCTGGCGCGCGCGGTCCTGTCGGCGGATACGACCCGGTTGCAGGATCTGCGGGTGATCTTTCGCCAGCAGCCGCGCGTCACCAGTCGCCTGCACTTCGGCTGCCGCATCGTCGAGGCGAGCGACGGTACCTTGTTTCTGACGCTGGGCGAGCGCTACCACCGCATGGCCGATGCGCAGAAGCTGGACAACCACCACGGTAAGATCGTGCGCGTGACCAAGGACGGCGCCGTCCCGCCCGACAACCCGCTGGTGGGCCGCGCAGGCGCCTTGCCCGAGATTTGGAGCTGGGGCCACCGCAATCCGCAGGGGGCCACTTGGGGCCCAGACGGCCGGCTGTGGATGCACGAGCACGGCCCGCAGGGCGGCGACGAGCTGAACCGCCCCGAGTGCGGCGGCAACCACGGCTGGCCGATCGTGACCTTCGGCGAGCAGTACGGCGGCGGGCGCATCGGCGAAGGCACGCACAAGCCCGGTATGGTCCCACCGCTGTACCACTGGACGCCCTCGATCGCGCCCTCCGGCATGGCGTGGCTGACCAGCGACCGCTACGGAGCGGCCTGGCGCGGCAATCTGTTCATTGGCGCGCTGCGCGGCCAGCACCTGGTGCGGCTGGAGCTGGATGGCGCGCGCGTGGTGCGCGAGCACCGCCTGTTGACCGAGCTGGGCGAGCGCATCCGCGATGTGCGCCAAGGGCCGGATGGTTGGCTGTATGTGCTGACCGACGCCCCGGACGGGCGTCTGCTGCGCCTGCGCCCCGCGCCCTGAGCCACGGTCTGGGTATCAGCGTGGGTGGCAGGCTGGGGGTGGCAAAGGGTGCATCCTGGCGTAGACTGTCCGCTTGGGGCCAGCAGGGTGCCGGCCCCAACCGTCTGGAGTCGTCCCATGCGCATTTTGTCCCTTCGTCTCGCCACGGGTTTGATCACCGGCGCCACGGCGCTGGGCCTGGCGGCCAGCCCGGCCTGGGCAGCCGGTCCGGCCGATGGCGCAGGCCCCACCTGCCACGCGGCTGCGGCCCAGAAGAAGCTGGCGGGCGCCGCCAAGACGTCGTTCCTGAGGAAGTGCGAACAAGACGCCCAGACCGCCTGCGACGCCCGAGCGGCAGAAAAGAAGCTGGCCGGCGCGGCCAAGACCAGCTTCGCGCAGAAGTGCCTGCGCGACGCCGTGGGCCAGGCGCCGCAGTGAAGCGGGTGAGCGCTGGCGGCGCGAGGGGGCATCCATGTCCGTGTTGACCTTGCAGCAGGCCGTGCGCGCCAACCCCGTGCTGGCCGATGTGGCCGAGCGTGCCTGGGTGTCGCGGCGGCTGCTCCAGCGTGTGGCCGTGCACTTGCCCCCCCTGCTGCGCGAGCGGGTGACCGCCGGGCCGTTGGAGGACGGGGTGTGGTGCCTGCTGGCAGCCAACCCGTCGGTGGCGGCCAAGGTGCGGCAGCTCGCGCCGGTGTTGCTGGCGGCGGCGCGCTCGGCAGGCGGCGAGGTGCAGACCCTGCAGGTGCGGGTGCAGGGGCGCGAGGCGTCGTAAGTGCCCGTCCGGTGGCCCCGGGCACGCGGGGCTACAATGCCCGCGCTGGCGGTCCCGGGGGCGCAAGCCCCCGGGCCGCGTGTCATGGCGCTTCGCCGCTGGCGGAGCGATCCGAGAAATGCTTGAGCCGCGCCTGTCTCCGGGCGGTTGCGCGGCGGGGTTTGTATGGCCATCCCGTTCCTGACCAAGATTTTCGGCAGCCGCAACGATCGGCTGCTCAAGGGGTACCGCAAAACGGTGACGCGCATTAATGCGCTGGAGCCGACGTTCGCCGCGCTGAGCGACGAGCAGTTGCAGGCCAAAACGGGCGAGTTCCGCCAGCGGCTGGCCAACGGCGAGTCGCTCGACGCCCTGCTGCCCGAGGCGTTTGCCACGGTGCGCGAGGCCAGCAAGCGCGTCATGAAGATGCGCCACTTCGACGTGCAGTTGATGGGCGGCATCGCGCTGCACCAGGGCAAGATCGCCGAGATGCGCACCGGCGAGGGCAAGACGCTGACGGCCACGCTGCCGGTGTATCTGAATGCCCTGACGGGCAAGGGCGTGCACGTCGTCACCGTCAACGACTACCTGGCCAGCCGCGATGCCCAGTGGATGGGCAAGCTCTACCACTGGCTGGGACTGAGCGTGGGGGTCAATCTGCCCCAAATGCCGCGCGAGCAGAAGCAGGCCGCCTACGCCGCCGACATCACCTACGGCACCAACAACGAATACGGCTTCGACTACCTGCGTGACAACATGGTGTACGAGGCGCGCGACCGGGTGCAGCGCGGCCTGAACTATGCCATCGTCGACGAGGTGGACTCCATTCTGATTGACGAGGCGCGCACGCCGCTCATCATCAGTGGCCAGGCCGAAGATCACACCGAGCTGTACCAACGCATCAAGACGCTGGTGCCGGCCCTGACCCGGCAGGAAGGGGAGGCCGACCCCCGCACGGGCGAGGGGGTCACCAAGCCCGGTGACTTCACGCTCGACGAAAAGTCGCACCAGATCCACCTGACCGAGCAGGGGCACGAGCACGCCGAGCAACTGCTGGCGCGCGCCGGGCTGCTGCCCGAGGGCGCGTCGCTGTACGATCCGGCCAACATCACGCTGCTGCATCACCTGGTGACGGCGCTCAAGGCCCAACACCTGTACCATCGCGACCAGCATTACGTGGTGCAAAACGGCGAGATCGTCATCGTCGACGAGTTCACCGGCCGACTGATGGTCGGGCGGCGCTGGAGTGACGGCCTGCACCAGGCGGTGGAGGCCAAGGAAGGCGTGGCTATCCAGCCCGAGAACCAGACGCTGGCCTCGATCACTTTCCAGAACTACTTCCGCCTGTACGGCAAGCTGGCCGGCATGACCGGCACGGCCGACACCGAGGCGTACGAGTTCCAAGAGATCTACGGCCTGGAAACGGTGGTCATCCCGCCCAACCGGCCCAGCCAGCGCCGCGACGAGCAGGACCGCGTCTACAAGACCACGGCCGAGAAGTACCAGGCCGTCATTGCCGACATTCGCGACTGCCACGAACGTGGCCAGCCCGTGCTGGTGGGTACCTCGTCGATCGAGAACTCCGAGGTCATCGCCCAACTGCTGCAGCGCGAGGGGCTGCCGCACGAGGTGCTCAACGCCAAGCAGCACGCGCGCGAGGCGGAGATCATCGCCCAGGCCGGCCGCCCGGGCGCGATCACCATCGCCACCAACATGGCCGGCCGTGGCACCGACATCGTGCTCGGCGGCAACCTGGAAAAGATGATCGCTGCCGTCGAGGCCGATGCGTCGCTGGACGAGGCCACGCGCGCCCAGCGTGTCGAGGCGTTGCGCGCGCAGTGGCAGGCCGACCACGAGAAGGTCAAGGCTCTGGGTGGCCTGCGCATCATCGGTACCGAGCGGCACGAAAGCCGCCGCATCGACAACCAGTTGCGCGGCCGTGCCGGCCGCCAGGGCGACCCGGGGTCCAGCCGCTTCTATCTGAGCCTGGACGATCCGCTGATGCGCATCTTCGCCGGCGACCGGGTGCGCGCCATCATGGACCGCCTCAAGATGCCGGAAGGCGAGGCCATCGAGGCCGGTATCGTCACCCGCTCCATCGAGAGCGCGCAGCGCAAGGTCGAGGCCCGCAACTTCGACATCCGCAAGCAACTGTTGGAGTACGACGACGTCGCCAATGACCAGCGCAAGGTCATCTACCAGCAGCGCAACGACATCATCGATGCCGAAGATCTGTCGGCACAGGTCGCGGCGCTGCGCGAAGGCTGTTTGACCGATCTGGTCCGCCAGTATGTGCCGGCCGGCAGCGTGGAGGAACAGTGGGACGTGCCCGGCCTGCAGCAGGCCCTGGCCGAGGAATACGGACTGGCCGTCGATCTGGTCGGCGAGCTGGAGCGCGCCGAGGCCATGGACGACGAGGACATCGTTCGTCGGGTCGTCGAGGCGGGCCATGCCGCCTACGAGGCCAAGGTGGCGCTCGCGGGCCGCGCGGCGTTCACCCCCTTCGAGCGGGTGGTGCTGCTGCAAACCCTGGACAGCCACTGGCGCGATCACTTGAGCGCGCTGGACTACCTGCGACAGGGCATTCATCTGCGCGGCTATGCGCAAAAGCAGCCCAAGCAGGAGTACAAGCGCGAGGCGTTCCAGCTCTTTGCGCAGATGCTCGATGGCGTGCGCAACGAAGTCACGCGCGTGCTGATGAATGTGAAGGTGCAATCGCCCGAGCAGGTGAGCGACGCCGCCGAACGCCTGGAGCAGAACGCGGAGCGCCTGAGCAACGTCACCTACACCGCACCCACCGAAACCGGTGAGGCCGAGACCACCGCCGATCAGGGGCTGCTCGCCAAGGCGGGGGCCGCCGCCCTGCCGCGCGTGGGCCGCAACGAGCCCTGCCCGTGCGGCAGCGGCAAGAAGTACAAGCACTGCCACGGCAAACTGACCTGATCTGCCGCGAAAGGACGCTGCGATGGCCGTCAACTGGACCGCCCCCGACGCCGCTGAGCTGCTGCCCGTGTCCGGCCTTCGCCTGGGCGTGACCGAGGCGCACGTGCGCAAGCCCAACCGAAAGGACCTCACCGTCATGTTGCTGGACGAAGGCAGCGCTGTCGGCGGTGTCTTTACCCGCAACCGCTACTGCGCCGCACCGGTGCAGGTCTGCCGCGAGCACTTGGCCGCGGGGCAAGGCATCCGTGCGCTGGTGGTCAACACCGGCTGCGCCAACGCCGGCACCGGCGAGCAGGGGCTGATCGACACGCGCACCGTCTGCATCGCGCTGGCGCAGCGCCTTGGCGTGGCGCCGCAGCAGGTGCTGCCGTTTTCCACTGGCGTCATCATGGAGCCGCTGCCGGTCGAGCGCATCGTCGCCGGGCTGCCGGCGGCGCTGGCCGATGCAGCCGAGGACGGCGCGCACTGGCTGCGCGCCGCCGAGGGCATCATGACCACCGACACCGTGCCGAAGGCCGCCAGCCGGCGCGTGACGATCGACGGTGTGCCGGTGACGGTGACCGGCATCGCCAAGGGCGCCGGCATGATCCGGCCCAACATGGCGACGATGCTGGGTTTCGTCGCCACCGACGCGCCGGTGGCCCCGGAGCTGATCGGGGAGCTGGCCCGCCGCGCCGCCGACGGCTCGTTCAACCGCATCACGGTCGATGGTGACACCTCCACCAACGACTCCTTCGTCGTGATGGCCACGGGGCGTGCGCCGCTTGCGCGCATCGAGACGCTCGACAGCCCCGCCGGGCAGACCTTGCTGGCCGCGGTGACGGAGGTGGCGCGCACGCTGGCGCACGCCATCGTGCGCGACGGCGAGGGCGCCACCAAGTTCATCACCGTGCGCGTCGAGGGCGGGCGCGACGCCGAGGAGTGCCTGAAGGTCGCCTACGCGATCGCCCACTCGCCGCTGGTCAAGACGGCCTTCTACGCCAGCGACCCCAATCTGGGCCGCATCCTGGCGGCGGTGGGCTATGCCGGCATCGGCGACCTGGACCAGGGGCGCATCGAGCTGTTCCTGGACGACGTGCACGTCGTCACGCGTGGTGGGCGTCACCCGGCCTACCGCGAGGAGGACGGCCAGCGCGTGATGAAGCGAAGCGAAATCACCGTGCGTGTGGACCTCGGGTGCGGTGCGGCCGCCGAGACGGTTTGGACCTGCGACCTGAGCCACGACTACGTCAGCATCAACGCCGACTACCGCAGCTGAGCCCGAGCCGATGAACGAACGATTCGAACGGCTGCTGGCGCGCGCCGAGGCGCTGATCGAGCGCATCGAGGCCATCCTGCCGCAGCCGCTCTCCGCCCCGGACTGGGGCGCCTCGGTGGCGTTTCGCTACCGCAAGCGCGGCGCGCACGGGGCGCTGGAGCCGGTGCGGCACGTCGCGGCGATCCGCCTGGCCGACCTGCAGGCCATCGACGATCAGAGGGCCAAAGTGCAGCGCAACCTGGAGCGCTTCGTGCGCGGGCTGCCGGCCAACAACGTGCTGCTGACCGGCGCGCGCGGCACCGGCAAGAGCTCGCTGATCAAGGCCTGCCTAAACGAATACGCCGCGCAGGGCCTGCGTCTGATCGAGGTGGACAAGGCCGATTTGACCGACTTGCCCGACCTCGTCGAGGTGGTGGCGCCGCGGCCGGAGCGCTTCCTCGTCTTTTGCGACGACTTGAGCTTCGAGGAGGGCGAGCCGGGCTACAAGGCGCTGAAGTCGATCCTCGACGGATCGGTGGCGGCAGCCAGCCCCAATGTGCTGATCTGCGCCACCAGCAACCGCCGCCACCTGCTGCCCGAGAAGATGCGCGACAACCTTGCCGCCACCTACGGCGACGACGGCGAGCTGCATCCGGCCGAGGCGGTGGAGGAGAAGGTGTCGCTGTCAGAGCGGTTCGGCCTGTGGGTGAGCTTTTACCCGTTCAGCCAGGACGAATACCTGGCCGTGGTGCGGCAGTGGCTGGCCGCTTACGGCGCGCCCGAGGCGCAGTGGGACGAGGCGCGCCGCGCGGCGCTGGTGTGGGCGCTGGAGCGCGGCGCGCGCAGCGGGCGCGTGGCCTACCAGTTCGCGCGTGACTGGGCAGGCCGCACGCCGCCGGAGGGGTCGTGAGCGCGCCCGCCGCGCCGGTCCCCGATGAGGTGCTGGTGGTCGATGCGGACCGGCCACGCGCGCCCGGCCCGCGGCCGCTGGTGGACGTGGCGGTCGGCGTGCTGATCGACCGCGACGGGCGCTTCCTGCTGTCCACACGCCCACCCGGCAAGGCCTACGCCGGGCACTGGGAATTCCCCGGCGGCAAGGTGGAGCCGGGCGAGACGGTGGAGCAGGCGCTGCGCCGCGAGCTGCAGGAAGAAATCGGCGTGACGATCGGGGCGGCGCAACCGTGGCGCGTGCTGCAGGCCGACTACCCGCACGCGCACGTGCGGCTGCATGTCTGCCGTGTGTTCGAGTGGCGCGGCGAGCTGCAGATGCACGAGGGCCAGGCGTACGCGTGGCAGACGCTGCCGGTGACGGTGGCGCCGGTGCTGCCCGGCACCTGGCCGCTGCTGCGCTGGATGGCGCGAGAGGGCGGTCCCGCGATGGCCTAGGCCGCCGCCCACCATCCCCACCAGTTCCACCAGCGATTGCAGGACGATGATCAGGGCTACCACCTCCCACCCCGGGGGCAGGGTAAGGGCGAACGGCAGCAGGACGAAGGGGTTGCGCGTGCCCAGACGCAAGGCGAGCGTGCGGCCCTGATCGCGCGGCCCGCGCGATCACGAGGGGATGCGGCCTTCGGACAGCTCGCCCGGATCGGGGGGCGTCGGGTCGAGTACGCGAAAGCGCTCGCTGGCCCAGGCGCCCAGGTCCAGTTGCTTGCAGCACTTGCTGCAAAAGGGGCGCCAGGGGTTGTCGGGCGCATAGCGCGACGGTCCCCCGCAGGCGGGGCAGGTGATGGTGCGGGCGGCAAAGGGCTGTGTCATCGGGGCGCGCGCCGGCATCAGGCACACAGGTGGACTTCGAATTCGGCTTCGGCGTCGGCGGCGTGCTCCAGTCGACCGTCGTCGGTGCGACGCAGCAGCCGCACCGAAAACAGCAGCCGGTTGCCGCTGATTTCCGGGATCAAATGCAGCGCGGGGTCCATCCACACGCGCAGCAACTGGAAGGTGCGGCTTTGCGGCAGGCTTTGCTGGTATTGGCCGCGCGTGGCATAGACCTTTTGCGCCAGGCCGGATTCGCGCAGCAGCCGCAGCAGCAGACGCACGGGCTCGGCCAAGCAGGCGATCTCGCCCGCCCAGCGGGCTAGGTCGGCCTGCCGCTGTTCGACCGGACGGTGTTGCCAGTCGTGGTAGGCGGGCAGGTCGAACTCGCAGATGCCGCCGGGAATGGCGATGCGGTTGCGAATGGCCGTCAACCACTCGATGCCGGCCAGCGCATGGCCCGCCTTACCCTCGTCGTCGCGCAGGGCCGCGTAGCAGGTGTCGATGCGGGCAATGAACTGGTCCAGCGCCACCTCCGAGATGGCGGGATTGCCCCGATAGCCGTTGAAGATCTGCTTGTGGCGCTCCAGGTCTTTCAGGATCTCGGTTTTGAGGTCGGCGCGGGCGCCGACGTCCATGATCTCGAACAGCGTCTGGATCGCGTAGTGGTGATCCAGCGCGTGCGTGCGCGCCATCAGTTCGGCGAGCCGCCGCAACAGGTGCTCCAGACGCAGGTAGGTGCGGATGCGCTCGTTGAAGGGGTATTCGTACAGGATCACGCGGGCATCATAGCGGCAATCCCCGCGCATCCCACGCACGTCGCACGCGCTCGCGCAGGGTGTCCAGATCGACGTCGTCGTTGTCGATCACCACGTCGGCCGCGGCCAGCCGTTGGGCCCGGCTGGCCTGTTGGGCGAGCACGGCCAGCACCTGCTCGCGCGGCCAGCCGTTGCGGGCCATGACGCGGCGGATTTGCGTCTGCGGCGCGCAGTCGACCACCCACACACGGTCGCAGCGCTGCCGCCACGCCGCCGACTCGATCAGCAGCGGCAAGTCCAGCACGATGGCGTCGGCCGTGCAGGCGGCGATGCGGCGGTCGATCTCGGCCCGCACCAGGGGGTGGACGATGGCCTCCAGCTGCGCCTTGGCGTCGGCGTCGCTGAACACCCGCGCGCGCATGCGGTCGCGGTCCAGCGCACCCGCAGGCGTGATGAAGGCATCGCCGAAGGCCTGCCGGATCTGCTCGATCGCGGCGCCGCCAGCCGCGGTGCTCGCACGGGAGATGGCGTCCGCATCCACCACGGTCGCGCCCAGCGCGGCGAGCATGGCCGAGACCGTGCTTTTGCCGCTGCCGATACCGCCGGTCAGCCCGATGCGCAGGGGCGCGCCCATCACAACCCCAGCGCGCCCAGCAGGCGCTGCGGCCCCACCCCCCACACCAGCAGACCGCCAAAGGCCAGAAAGGGCCCGAACGGCACATAGCGGCCTTCGCGCAGGGCGTTGGATGCCTTCATGACCAGCCCGACGACGGCCCCCAGCGCCGAGGCAACCAGCACCAGCGGGATCAGCGCGGACCAGCCCAGCCAAGCCCCCAGCGCGGCCAGCAGCTTGAAGTCTCCGTAGCCCATACCCTCTTTGCCGGTGAGCAACTTGAACGCCCAGTAGACGCTCCACAGCGACAGATAGCCCGCGACGGCGCCCCACAGCGCATCGGGCAGGGCAACACCGCTTACGTCGGTAGCGGCGGCGATCAGGCCGGCCCAGACCAGCGGCAGCGTGATGTCGTCCGGCAGCAGCGTCGTGTCCCAGTCGATGAAGGCAAGGGCCAGCACGGCGGCCATGAAACCCCACCACGCGACGGTGGCCGCGCCGGCCCCGTAGCGTGCAAACACCAGGGCGAAGGCCAGGCCGGTCAGCGCCTCGACCAGCGGGTACCGCCAGGGGATGGGCGCTGCGCACGCCGCACAACGGCCGCGCAGCACCAGCCAGCCCAGTAACGGGACGTTGTGGTACCAGCGGATGGGGGTGTGGCACGTCGGGCAGTGCGAGCGTGGTGCCAGCAGGTCGTAGCGCGCTGGGGCCGGGGCGGCCGCATCCCCGGTGCCGCCTGCGGCGGGCGCTTGCAGCGCGGCGCATTCGGCCGCCCAGCGGCGCTCCAGCATTCGCGGCAGGCGGTGAATCACGACGTTGAGGAAGCTGCCGACGATGAGCCCCAGCATGGCAGAGACGACCCATCCCCACGGTTCGGGCAGGGTGGCAAGGTAGGAGGTGACCATGTCCGCAGTGTAGTGGCTGGGCGGCGCCGTCCACTCATCCGGGATCGTTCGGCGCGCGCCGGTCGGCTGGGCTCACAGCGGTGGGTGAAGCCGACGGTACCGTTGTCGTCAAGGCCAACTCGCGCTGTGCCTCCTGCGGTGAGCCGGCGATGACCACGTCCCGGATGGCGATGGCGCGGTCATGGTCCCATGCCGTGTGCGGTTCACTGTGACCGCGATACTGGACACTGTATCGGATGCGACATGGGGCACGTCGCGCGAAGGGCCATGGGTCCTGGTGGACGCCAGCGGAAGCGTGTGCGCTGGCCGAGCGAGGTCGAGGCGTCACGCGGTGAGCGGCCCGCGCCGCTCGATGAATGCCACCACCTCGTCCACGCCTTGCAGGGTCTTGAGGTTGGTCATCACCCACGGGCGGCGTTGCGCATCGGGCCGCGTGCGGGCGGTGTCGGCGGCCATCACGACCAGATTGGCCCCGACGTGGGGGGCGAGGTCGATCTTGTTGGTGACGAGGTCGCATCTTGGTGATGCCGGGGCCGCCTTTGCGGGGGATTTTCTCGCCGGCAGCGACGTCGATCACGCAGATCGTCAAGTCGGACAGCTCGGGGCTGAAGGTGGCGGCCAGGTTGTCGCCGCCACTCTCGACGAACACGATGTCGGCGTTGGGGAACTGGCGCAGCATGCGGTCGATGGCCTCCAGGTTGATGGAGCAGTCCTCCCGGATGGCGGTGTGTGGGCAGCCGCCAGTTTCTACACCCAGGATGCGTTCGGCCGGCAGCGCGCCGCTGGCGGTGAGCAGGCGCTGGTCCTCCTTGGTGCAGATGTCGTTGATGATGGCGACGAGGTCCCAGCGGTCGCGCATGGCCTTGCACAGCATCTCCAGCAGCGTAGTTTTGCCGGAGCCGACCGGCCCGCCGATGCCGACGCGCAGCGGGGGCAGCCGTTTGGTGCGGCCAGGGATGCGGTGCAGGGCGGCAGCGGGGGGTACGAGGGGGCGTTCATGAGCGGAAGAGGAGCGAATACTGGGTTTCGTGGCGACTGGACAGCACGCCCAGCCCGGGGGTGTAGGCCTGCAGGGCCAGCGGGTCGGCGTCGTGGCTGCGGCGGCAGGCGTCGTCGACGGCGGCAGGTATCTGCTGGACGAGCCGGCGCAGGATGCGCTGGCCGGCGGCCTGGCCCAGGGGAACGGCTTTGATGGCAGCTTGGACGGCGTTTTCGGCCCAGCCGAAGGCGATGGCCGCAAGCGCATCCGCGAGAGGCGTGTCGGGATGGGCCTGCACGGCCAAGGCCATCCCCAGCGCGACCGGCTGGGTCGGGGTCGTGCGGTGGGGCCACCAGCCGGTCGGGCGGGCATCCAGGCTGTTCAGCCAGGCCCAAAGCCCGTGGCCGATTTGTTCGGTCTGCAGCCGTAGTTCTGCGGTCTCGCGGCTGTGCCGCACCCAGTAGTCCACAGCCCGCAGGGCGGCCGCATCCCCCGCGCGTGCGGCGGACCAGGCGCGGGCCGCGGCTGGCAGGTCGGCGCGGGCGACGCTCAGGTGCAGCTGATCCTCGATCCAGCCGCCAGCACTGGCCTCGTCATGCACCCAGCCGGCCTCCACCGCCGCTTCCAGCCCCTCGGAATACGAGAAGGCACCCACCGGCAGGGCGGGCGAGGCCAGCCAGAGCAGGGGCAAAAGGGTCGATGAGGCGGCCACGGGCGGGGTTCACGGCGGGGGCTGGTCGTGCGGGTGGCCGTGGGAGTGTTCGTGGGAATGCCCGTGGGGGTGAGCGGCATAGGCCCCGGCTTCGGGCTCGAACGGCTCCCGCGCCTCGGTCACGATCAGTTGCATCTGCCGCAACATGTCGGCCAGCACCGGGTCGGGTTCGAGTTTCAGGTGATCGGCCTGCACCTCCAGCGGCACATGCCGGTTGTCCAGGTGGTAGGCCGCGTGCAGCAGGTCCAGCGGGGTGCCGTGTTCGGGGCACGGGGTCACGCGCAAGACGGGCTGGGCGGCCGTCTGCACGCGCAGCAGCGCCCCATCCTCGGTGAGCAGCACATCACCGCCGCGCAGCACCGTGCCGGGCGCCAGAAACACCCCCACCCAGCGCCCGTGAGAGTCGTCGCAGTCGAAGCGGCTTTTCTGGCGCTGGTCCCAGTTCAGACTGATCCAGGCGCTGCGGTCCAGCAGGGCGGCGGCCAGGCCCTGGCCACGGGGGGTGAGGCGGGCAGCGGTCAACATGGCGGCGTTCAGAACAGGCAGTAGCGCTGGGCCAGCGGCAGCTCGGCGGCGGGCTCGCAGGTCAGCAGCACACCGTCGGCGCGCACGGCATAGGTCTGGGGGTCGATGTCCATGCGCGGGGCGTAGTCGTTGAGCACCATGTCGCGCTTGCCAATGGTGCGGCAACCTTTGACGGCCACCAATGGTTTTTGCGGGCCAAAGCGCTGGCCGATGTCGGCGGCCAGTCCAGCCTGGGACACAAAGGTGAGCGACGTTTGGTGCAGGGCGCCGCCGAAGCTGCCAAACATGGGCCGGTAGTGCACCGGCTGCGGCGTGGGGATGGAGGCGTTCGGGTCGCCCATGGCGGCGGCCGCAATCATGCCGCCCTTGAGCACCAGCGCCGGCTTGATGCCGAAGAAGGCAGGCTTCCAAAGCACCAGGTCGGCCCATTTGCCCACTTCCACCGAGCCGACGATGTGGCTGACGCCGTGCGCAATCGCCGGGTTGAGGGTGTACTTGGCGATGTAGCGCTTGACGCGGAGGTTGTCGTTGCGGTCGCTTTGTTCCACCTTCTCGGCGCGACCCGGTGTGGGGGCCAGCCAGCCGCGCTGCACCTTCATCTTGTGCGCGGTCTGCCAAGTGCGGCAGATGACCTCGCCCACCCGGCCCATGGCCTGGCTGTCGCTGCTCATGATGCTGATGGCGCCCAGGTCGTGCAGGATGTCTTCAGCGGCGATGGTTTCCTTGCGGATGCGGCTTTCGGCAAAGGCCAGGTCCTCGGGGATGGACGCATCCAGGTGGTGGCAGACCATCAGCATGTCCACATGATCTTCCAGCGTGTTGACGGTGTAGGGGCGCGTGGGGTTGGTCGACGACGGCAACACATTGGCTTCGCCCAACACCTTGAGGATGTCTGGCGCATGGCCGCCGCCTGCGCCTTCGCAGTGGAAGGTGTGAATGGTGCGGCCCTTGAAGGCGGCGATGGAATCCTCCACGAAGCCGCTTTCGTTGAGCGTGTCGGTGTGGATGCAGATCTGGGTGTCCGTGCGTTCGGCGACGTCCAGGCAGGCGTCGACGGCCGCGGGTGTGGTGCCCCAGTCCTCGTGCAGCTTCATGCCGATGGCGCCGGCCTCGACCTGCTCCATGAAGCCCTGCGGCTGGCTGGCGTTTCCCTTGCCCAGAAAGCCCAGGTTCATGGGGAAGGCATCAGCGGCCAGTTGTGTATCGTTCTTTCTGTAAATTCCGTTTTGCCCGTGGCCTGCTGGGCGGGGAGCGTAGGCGCGTAGCGCCGGAGGTCACCGCCCAGCAGGCGGCACGACGGTGGGTCTGACGCCATGATTTCGAGAAAGGAGTGTATCCCTCATGGCGATGCGTGTCGAAACGAATCCTTTGGAAGCCGCCTATGCCGCCCTGCTTGAAAATGGCCTGGACGGCGCCGGCGAAGCCCTGCGTATCCTCGTCAATGAAGCCGCCAAGATCGAGCGAAGCGCGTTTCTCGGCGCCCGCCCCTACGAGCGTACCGAAACACGGCGCGATTACGCCAATGGTTTCAAGCCCAAGACCCTGCTCACCCGGCTGGGTGAAGTGACCTTCCAGGTGCCCCAAGTGCGTTCCGGCGACTTTTACCCTTCCGCCCTGGAGAAGGGCACCCGCACCGACCAGGCGGTCAATCTCGCCCTGGCCGAGATGTATGTCCAGGGCGTCTCTACCCGCCGCGTCATCGACGTCCTGCAGCGCCTGCTCGGACCGGAGATTTCGCTTTCCAGCGCCCAGGTCAGCCGCGCTGCGGCCAAGCTCGACGAGGGACTCAGGGCTTGGCGCGAACGTCCCTTGGGTGAGACGCCTTACCTTTTTCTGGATGCGCGCTACGAGAAGGTCCGCATGGAAGGCCGCATCGTCGATTGCGCGGTTTTGATCGCCGTCGGCATCGAAGCTTCCGGCAAACGCCGTGTGCTGGGCTGCGAGGTCGCCACCTCGGAAGCCGAGATTTCTCGCCTCCTGCCGGGTAGTGAGCGCGCCGGCGTTCTGCTGCAGATGGAACT
>NZ_DAISXZ010000009.1:0-41780 GCF_036825565.1 Tepidimonas sp.
CCCGCCGCCCCCGCCGTCCCGTTGCGCGCCGCCTCCAGGGCGCGGCCCAGGGCTTCGTGCAATTGGCGCTCGTTCACGGCGTGCGCCCTTCGGGCCGGCCGGGCGCACGCGGGGCCCCGGCCCCGCCGCCGGGCGCCATCGGGCCGGAGGCGGTGTCGCGGATTTCATCCTCGCGGTGCGCGACGAAGGAGTTGAGCGTCTCGCGCATCAGCGACGGGCTGCGGCGCGCGCACATCATCGAAATGCCCTGCAGCACCATATTCATGAGCACGATGCGCTGCTCGGTGCGGCGCTCCAGCTTGACGGCCACGGGTTTGAACACCAGGTTGGCCAGCAAAATGCCGTAGAACGTCGTCATCAGGGCCACGGCCAGGTGTTTGCCGATCACGACCAGGTCCCCGCTGGCGATCACGTCCATCAGGTTGATCAGGCCGACCAGGGTGCCGATCATGCCGAAGGCGGGCGCGTAGCTGGCCATGACGCGAAAGAGCTGCGCCTCGGCCGCCTCCTTGGCTTTCATGCGCGAAATCCGCCACTGCAGCAGGTCCAGGATGTCCTCTTCCGGGATGCGGTCGATGACCAGCTGCACCCCCGTGCGCAGGAAAGGATTGGAGATGCGCGGCAGCGCCTTCTCGACCATCACCGGGTCGTCGCGCATCCACAGGCGCGAGACGTCCACCAGCTCCTCGATGTCGCGCTCGGTGTACAGGCGCTCGTTGCGCATGACGGTGCCAATGAGCTTGAAAACCCGCAGCACCTCGCCCATCGGGTAGCTCAGGAAGGTGGCGGCCATGGTGCCCACCAGGACGATGCCGATGCTCGGCCAGTCGATAAACAGCCAGGGATCGTCGGCCGCAAACAGGATCAGGACGCCCAGCAGGACGACGCTGGCGACCATGCCGATCAGGGTGGAGGGATTCATCCGCACGCGCTCCAGGGGGGCGGCATCGCCCCATGCGGGCTATTGTGCCCCAGCCAACTGGCATAGAATCAAGCACCGGGCCCAAACGTTGGAGCCCGGTTTTTGTGTCCACCGCCCCGTGCTGGCGGCTTCGGACCCGGCCGGCTCCAAATCAAGCGCTCGCAGCCATTGGGCCGTGCACTGCCACAGCGCGCCGCCCGCCCCCACTGCCACCCCGGAGCCTTGACCATGGAAATCTTCGATTACGACAACGTCCTGCTGCTGCCGCGCAAATGCCGGGTGGAAAGCCGCAGCGAATGCGACACCTCGGTGGAGTTTGGCGGCCGACGCTTCAAGCTGCCGGTGGTGCCCGCCAACATGAAGACGGTGCTGGACGAGCGCATCAGCGAGTACCTGGCCGCCAACGGCTATTTTTACGTCATGCACCGCTTCGACCTGGACAGCGCGGCCTTTGCCAAGCGCATGCGCGAGCAGGGCCTGTTCGTGTCCATCAGCTCCGGCGTCAAGGCGGGCGACTACGCATTGATCGACCGGCTCGCCGCCGAGGGCGTGGGGGCCGACTACATCACCATCGACATCGCCCATGGCCACGCGGACAGCGTGCGCAAGATGATCGAGCACATCAAGCACAAACTGCCGCAGACCTTCGTGATTGCCGGCAACGTGGGCACGCCCGAGGCCGTGATCGACCTGGAAAACTGGGGCGCGGACGCCACCAAGGTGGGCATCGGGCCGGGCAAGGTGTGCATCACACGGCTCAAGACGGGCTTTGGCACCGGCGGCTGGCAGCTCTCGGCGCTCAAGTGGTGCGCGCGGGTGGCGACCAAGCCCATCATCGCCGACGGGGGCATTCGCCACCATGGCGACATCGCCAAGAGCGTGCGTTTTGGCGCCGCGATGGTGATGATCGGCTCGCTCTTCGCCGGCCACGAGGAATCCCCCGGCCAGACGGTGGAGGTGGACGGCAAGCTCTACAAAGAGTACTACGGCTCGGCCAGCGACTTCAACAAGGGCGAGTACAAGCACGTCGAAGGCAAGCGCATCCTGGAGCCGATCAAGGGCAAACTCGCCGACACCCTGCGTGAGATGCAGGAAGACCTGCAAAGCTCCATCAGCTACGCCGGCGGGCGCAACCTGGCCGATCTGCGCAAGGTGAACTACGTGATCCTAGGCGGTGAAAACGCCGGTGAGCACTTGCTGATGTAGCGGCCGGGCGCGCGCTGCACCCCCACTCGCCCCGCCCCTCAACCGCCGGTGGGAATGCCAAAGACCAGCTGCATTGCCAGCGCATGCAGCCGGGTGCCGGGCAGGCTCAGGTCCTCCAGCACGCTGAAGTGGTTGCGACCCGCGATGCGCTCGACCACCGGCACGCGGCGCGCGCCCCAGGCCTTGCGCATCACGCCGTTTTGGCGCAGGAACTCCGCACTCTCGTCCCCGCCGACCACAGTGTAGAGCGTGCCGGTGGCGGGCGCGGGCAGCCGGGCCGGGCTGACCCGCTGAACCTGCTCGGGGGTCAGGCGCAGCGACGCCTGCAAAAACGGCACCCGACTCACGGGCTCCAGGTCGTACAGCCCGGAGATGGACAACGCGCCCTTGACCAGATCCGCCGGCAGACCGCGGCGCACGCGCGGCCACTCACACAGCATCAGCTGCGTGGCCAGATGGCCACCGGCCGAGTGGCCCACCAGATACACCCGCGCGGGGTCGCCCCTGTGCTCGGCCGCATGGGCGTGCACCCAGTCCACGGCCCGCACCATCTGCATCACGATGTCCGGGATCGTCACCGCGGGGCACAGGGCGTAGTTGGGCACCACGACGCATGCGCCCTGGTTGCGAAAGGGCACGGCCAGAAACGAATGCTCGGATTTGTCGAGCGAGCGCCAATAGCCCCCGTGGATGAAAACCACCACGGGAGAGCCCGCCGCGCGCGCCGGGAAGATGTCCAGCGTCTCCTGCGGGCCGCTGCCGTAGGGGACATCCAGCACGCAGGGGTGAGCCTCCCGGGCGTCCTCGGACGCCTCGGCCCAGCGCGCAAAGTGCATCGCGTGCTCGGGCACCAGCGCCCGATTGTTATACATGCGGTCCAGCCATTCGGGACTTCGGCTCGCCATGGTGTATCCTCTGCCGGGTGGTGATGCCAGCAACGTTCGCACACCCGACGGCGCCGACCCCCAGACAGGCCGCAAAACCGCGCGGCAGCGGCTCAGCGCGGCGCGCGGCGCGGAGCCGATTCCGGCCGCCGCCCGCGCGGCGCACCGGGGCGCCCACCCCAGCCGCGGTGGCCATCGGGACGGCGCGTGTGGCGCGGGGTGTCCATGGGCCGCTGCGGCTCCAGGCCCGGGATCGTCAAGGCTGGTATCGGCTGGCGGCTGAAGGCCTCGATGGCACCGATGCGACGGCGGTCGCGCGGCTCGGCCATCGTGACGGCCAGACCACGGCGCCCGGCCCGACCGGTGCGTCCGATGCGGTGCACATAGTCCTCGGCTTTCATCGGCAAGCCGTAGTTGAAGACATGGGTGATGGTGGGCACGTCGATGCCGCGCGCGGCCACATCGGTGGCCACCAGGATCTGCACCTGCCCCTGCCGCAGCGCCTGCAGCCGGCGGTTGCGCAGCCCCTGGCTGAGGGCACCGTGTAGGGCCACGGCGGCAAATCCCGCCTGCTGCAGGTCTTGCGCCAGCTCATCGCACTCGATTTGTGTGCTGGCAAACACGATGGCCTGCTCGATCGCCTCGTCGCGCAGCCAGTGGTCCAGCACGCGGCGCTTGTGCGAAGGGCCGTCGCACCAGTACAAGCGCTGCTCGATGTGGGTGTGGCGGTCCTGCGCCGTCTCCAGCGCGACGCGCTGCGGCTCGCGCATGATGCGCGCGGCCAGCGCCTGGATGCGCGGCGCGAAGGTGGCGCTGAACATCAGCGTCTGGCGGCGACCTTCGGTCAGGCGGTGGATCTCGGCCAGGTCCTCGGCAAAGCCCAGGTCCAGCATGCGGTCGGCCTCGTCGAGGACGACGTGCTGCACCGCATCCAGCCGCAGATGGCCGCCGCGGTGCAGATCCAGCAGGCGCCCCGGGGTGGCCACCACCACGGCCGCTCCGGCCAGGCGCTGCAGTTGCACCGCGTAGGGCATGCCGCCCATCACGGTCGCCACACGCAGGCCGCGCGTGTGGCGCAGCAGGTCCACGGCGTCTTGTGCCACCTGTTGGGCCAGCTCACGCGTGGGGCACAGCACCAGCGCCTGCGGCGCCGCAGGCTCGAAACGACCGCGCCCCGGCCCGCGGCCGCGGCGGGCGGACTCGCGCGCTGGCTCGGCCACGGCCTGTCGGCACAGGGCGTCGAGCACGGGGAGCAAATAAGCGGCTGTCTTGCCGCTGCCGGTCTGGCTGGACACCATCAGGTCGGCACCGTCCGCATCGCGGGCCAGGGCCGGCGGGATGGCCGCCTGTTGTACGGGGGTGGGCTGAACAAAGCCGAGGTCGGCCACGGCACGCAGCAAGGGTTCGGCCAGGCCGAGCGCGGCAAAGCCGCCGTCGCAGCCGATGGCTGCAGGGGTCGAGGGGTTCATGGTTAGGATCCGTCAGGTTGTCATCACATCGACTACCAACGAATCAATCCTTCCACGGGACCGGCAAGCAGCAGATGCAACAAAAAACCGGCGCCGAGTGACGCCGGATGCACGCATTATGACACAGATTCGGTGTCAGCGCGTCAGCAGCAGCTCCACCACCCGGAACAACACCGCCGCCAGCACCGCCGTCGCCGGCACCGTGACGATCCACGCCGCGACGATGCGCAGCACCACCGAGCGCTTGACGATCTCCTGCTTGTACGCCTTTTTGAAGGCTTTGCGCTCCTTCTTGCTGAACCAGTCCGGCGCCAGCTCGCCGCGGCGCTCCAGGTCCTTGGCACGGCGTTTCATCTCCGTCAACATGCGCTTTTTCTCGTCCACGGGCGCGGCCTCGAAACGGCTCAGATACGCCTCGACCGCCTCGCGGTCCTCGCCCTGGTGGGCGGCGCGGACAACGGCTTCCATCTTGGCGTAGTTGACCTTGAGCAACTCCCGCAGAAAGCCCACCCCGAACACCGCCCCGATCGAGACATGGGTGGTGGACACGGGCATACCAAGCTGCGACGCAACGATCACCGTCAGCGTTGCCGCCATCGCGATGGCGTAGGCGCGCATGCGGTCCAGCTCGGTGATCTCCTTGCCCACGGTCATTATCGGCTTGCCGCCGTACAGCGCCAGCCCGAGCGACAAACCCAGCGCTCCCAGTACCAGGATCCACAGCGGCGTCGCCGCCTTGGCCACCACGGCCCCATGCAGGACCGCCTCGTAGATGGCCGCCAACGGCCCGATCGCATTGGCCACATCGTTGGCGCCGTGCGCAAAGCTCAGCAACGCGGCGGCAAACACCAGCGGCCAAGTCAACAGCTCGTTGACCGCGGACTTGGTCCCCGGCAGCGCGGCCGCACGGCGCGCGATGGACCCGCGGATGACCGCATAGGTCAGCGCGGCGGCGAAACCGGCCAACACCGCCGGCCAGAACACGATCTTCATGACGTTGTTGAGACCCTTGAGCAGCATGTAGGTCGCAAAAGCCCACGCCATGGCTGCGATCAGCAGCGGCACGCGGCGACCGGCCGCAGTCGCCATGTCGGCCTGGTAGGTGATCGAGCGCTTGATGAAGTACAGGACGGCCGCCGCAACGGCCCCACCGAACAGGGGGGGGAGATGACCCAGCTCGCCACGATGGCGCCGATGGTGCCCCAGTTGATGACCGTCCAGCCGCCGGCAGCGATCCCCGCGCCGGCCACCGCCCCGATGATGGAATGCGTGGTCGACACCGGCGCCCCGAGCACCGTGGCCAGATTCAGCCACAGCGCCCCCGCCAGCAAGGCGGCCAGCATCAGCCAAGTGAAGCGCTGGGGTTCGGCGAAGGAGCGCATGTCGATGATGCCGCCCTTGATGGTGCCGATAACGTCGGCCCCCGCCACGATGGCGCCCAGCGCCTCGAACAGGGCCGCCACGAGGATCGCTCCCCCGAGGCCAATGGCGCCGGAGCCGACCGGCGGCCCCATGTTGTTGGCCACGTTATTGGCGCCGATGGCTGCGGCGATGATCAAAAACCACAGGGCCTGGGTGGACAGCCCCGCCGCGGTTTTGACCGAGACGGCGGCGTACAAACCGGCCGCAACCAGACCGGCGACGGCCGCGGCCAGCCGCAGCGACTGCTCGAGCTGCTCACGGCCCGACCGGGTAACGGGGGACAGGATGGCGGACATTATGACGTGTCACGGAATAGTCAAAATTCCGCAAGCATACACCGGGCCGCCCGGCCCGCCCGATCAGGCCGACAGGCGCAGGAAGTGTTCTCGGTAATGCGCCAGCTCGTCGATGGATTCGTGCACGTCGGCCAGAGCCGTGTGGCGCTGCTGCTTCTTGAACGCGCCGTAGACCTCCGGCCGCCAGCGCCGCGCCAGTTCCTTGAGGGTGCTCACGTCCAGGTTGCGGTAGTGGAAATAGGCCTCCAGGCGCGGCATGTAGCGGACCAGAAAACGGCGGTCTTGGCCGACGCTGTTGCCGCACATGGGCGATGCACCCTTGGGGACGTAGCGCCTAATGAAATCGAGCAACTGCTGCTCGGCCTCGGCCTCGGTCACGCGGCTGGCCCTGACCTTGTCAATCAGGCCGCTGCGCCCGTGCGTGCCTTTGTTCCAAGCGTCCATGGCGTCGAGCACGGCGTCGCTTTGGTGGATGACCAGCACCGGCCCCTCGATGCGCGGATGCAGGTGCGGTCCGGTGACCACCACCGCCACCTCCAGCAGACGCTCGGCCTCGGGGTCCAGGCCGGACATTTCGCAGTCGATCCAGACCAGATTCTGGTCGCTCTTGGGCAAGGTCAGGGCCTCGGCGGACAGCGGTTCGGGCAGGGTGTTGGGGCTCGTCATGGCCCCTATTGTCGCCGACACACGGGCACGACATTGGCTAGACTGCGCGCATGGACACTGCCCCGCCCGCGCACCTGCTCTGGACCTGGACTTTCGTGGCCCTGCTGGTGGCCAGCCTGCTGCTGCGGGGCTGGCTGTACGCCCGCCAAATCCGGCACGTCGCGCGCCACCGCAACCGGGTGCCCGCGGCGTTTGCCCCCCACGTCAGCGCCGAGCAGCACGCCAAGGCCGCTGCCTACTCGATCGACAAGACACGGCTGGCGCTGACCGAGGCGGTCTGGAGCGCAGCCATCCTGGTCGGCTGGACCCTGCTCGGCGGGCTGGACCGGCTCAATCAGGCGCTGCTGCAGTGGCTGGGGGATGGGCTGCCGCAACAGGTCGCGCTCGTGGCGGCCTTCTTCGCGATCGGCGCACTGCTGGAACTGCCGCTGGCGTGGTGGCGCACCTTCCGGCTGGAAGCTGCCCACGGGTTCAACCAGATGACGCTGGGTCTGTGGGTGGCCGATGGGCTCAAGGGCGCTGCCGTGGCGGCGGCCCTGGGCCTGCCGCTGGCCGCGCTGGTCTTGTGGCTCTACGACGCCGCGGGCCGCACCTGGTGGCTGTGGGCCTGGCTGGCGTGGATGGCGTTCAACGCCACGCTGCTGCTGCTCTATCCCCGCGCCATCGCGCCCCTGTTCAACCGCTTCGAGCCGCTGGCCGACACCCACCTGCGCGAGCGCGTCAAGTCCTTGCTGGCCCGCTGCGGCTTTCGCGCCGCGGGAGTGTATGTGATGGACGGCAGCCGGCGCAGCGCGCACGCCAACGCCTACTTCACCGGGTTTGGCCCCGCCAAGCGCGTGGTGCTGTTCGACACCCTGCTGCAACGCCTGGAAGCGGCCCAGATCGATGCCGTGCTCGCGCATGAGCTGGGGCACGCCCACCACCGGCATGTGCTCAAGCGCCTGGTGTGGATGGGTCTGGGCAGCGGAGCCGCGCTGGCGCTGCTGGGCTTGCTGTCGCAACAGTTGTGGTTTTACTTCGGTCTGGGGGTGACGCCCAGCCTGACCGGCAGCAACGCCGCCCTAGCCCTGTTGCTGTTCGGGATGGTGTTACCCCTGGCTGGGGTGTTCGTGGCACCGCTGTTCAGTGCCCTATCCCGGCGCGACGAATACCAGGCCGACCGCTACGCCGTGCAGCAGACGGGGGCGCGCGCGCTGGCGGGCGCCCTGCTCACGCTCTACCGCGACAACGCCAGCACGTTGACGCCGGACCCCTGGTTCGTGCGCTTCTTTTATTCCCACCCCCCGGCGGCGGATCGGCTGGCGCGCCTGGATCTGCCCGGGGAGCGCGCATGAACCGGCGCCGCGACGCCGCCGCCGCCCCACCCGGCGCACATGACGGCCTGGTCGTTGCCACCTATGGCCGGCACCTGCTGGTCGAAGCGGACGACCGCACCCGCACGCGCTGCCACCCGCGCGGGAAACGCCAAGAGGCCGTGGTCGGCGACCGGGTGCGCTGGACGCCCTCCGGTGACGAGGGCGTCGTCGATACCGTGCTGCCGCGTCGCAACGTGCTGTTCCGCCAGGACGCGCTGCGCACCAAGGTGTTCGCCGCCAACCTGGATCAGGTGCTGGTGCTGCTGGCGGCAGAGCCGACGTTTGCCGAACCCCAGCTCGCGCGCGCACTGATCGCGGCCCGGCAGGCCGGGATCGAGGCGCTGATCGCCTTGAACAAACGCGATGTGCAGCCCGCCTTCACCGAGGCATGGGCGCGTCTAGCCCCCTACCGAGCCATGGGCGAAGCCGTGCTGCCGCTGCAACTGCAAGGGGACGACGCAAGTGCCGACGCGGACTTGACCGCGTTGACCGAGCGGCTGCGTGGACGCGTGACCCTCGTGATGGGGGCCTCCGGCGTGGGCAAGAGCACCCTGGTGAACCGGCTGGTGCCCCATGCGCAGGCCGACACGCAGGCCATTTCGCGCGCGCTGGGGACCGGCCGACACACGACCACCCGAACGAGCTGGTACTGGCTGGACGACGGGGACGGCGGCGCCATCATCGACTCGCCGGGGTTCCACGAGTTTGGGCTGCACCACATCGCCCCCGAGGCCCTGGCACGATGGATGCCCGACCTGGCCCCCTACGTCGGGCAGTGCCGCTTTCACAACTGCACCCACCGGCGCGAACCCGGCTGCGCCATTCAGGCGGCCATCGCCCCGCGCGGACCGATCGCCCCGCACCGCTGGCGGCTGTACCACGACCTGTACGAGGAATTGACCGCGGCGTGCACGCCCTGACGCTGGGCCCCGGACCCGATACGCGGCGCCTCAGAAGATGCGCGCCAGCAGCGCGAGCGCCAGCAGCAGCAACCACAGCACGACACTGCGCCACACCAGCCCCACCACACTGGCCAGGTGGGCAAGCTGCGGCTCGGGCAAATCGGCGGTCAGGGGCTCCTCCCCCACGACGCCGCGGGACAGGCGCACCTGGATGGCGCCCTCGGCCACCGACAGCAGCAGGTCGTCGCTGGGCTCCTGCCAAGGCCGGCGCTGCTGCCGCCAACGCTCCAGCGCATCCTCGAAGTGGCCCACGACGGCAAACCCCAGGACGGTCACCCGCGCCGGCCCGGCGTCGATCCAGCACCACGCCCGCTGGGCTAACCGGGCCACCGGCGCGCTCACCGGGGCATCCGGACGCCGCGTGCCGCCCCAGGCCTGCGCCAGCCACGCGGCCAAGCGGTACAGCACCGCCCCCGCCGGCCCCAGGCCAAATGCCGCCAGCACCACGAACCAGACGAACACCCCGAACACATGTCGGTGCGACGACAGGATGGCATAAGCGATGACGCGCCGCAGCAACTCCTCGCGCGGCCACTCGACGACATCGCCGCCCTGCCACTGCGCAAACAGGGCCCGCGCGCGCGCCTCATCGCCCGACTCCAGCGCCGCGCGAATCGCCGTGAAGTGGTGGCTGAACTGACGAAAGCCGATGGTGACATACAGCACAGCCACTGTCCACACGAACGCCAGCAAGCCGCTGGCCTGCGCCAGCAGAGCATGGACGAGGGCGGTCACCAGCACCGGCACCCCCAGCGCCACCGTCCAGACCAGCCAGCCATGCACTGCATGCCCGGCGTCGAATTGGCGCTGCACCCACGCCGCCCAGGCCCCGGCGGCGCCCAGCCACGGCGCCTGTGGCCCGGGGCGCCGCGCCTGGTCGAGCACGAGGGCGATCAGGACCGCGAAAAATGTCATGCGCGGATCATAGCGGTCGCTGCGGCCATTAGAAACCGATATAGGTTGCGCAGCATGCCCGCGGTCGCGCCCCAGATGAAGCGCTGGCCCCGCGGATCGTCGTAGGACATGGACAGCCAGCGCCGCGTCACTCCGCCCCAATCGACCTCGTGGTGGCGATGGTGGCGAGGGTCCATCAGAAAATCCAGTGGCACCTCGAAGGCCTCGGCCACCTCCTGTGGATTCGGGCGCCAAGGCCCGCTCGGGCGTACCAGACCGACCACCGGCGTGATCTCGAAGCCCGAGCCGGTCGCATACACCGGCAGGGTGCCGAGCGGTTCCACCCACTCCGGGGCCATCCCGACCTCCTCTGCCGCCTCGCGCAAGGCGCAGCGCACCGGGTCGCCCGCATCGCCGGCGTCCAGCTTGCCCCCGGGGAAGGCCACCTGTCCGGCGTGCGTGGGCAGGTGCGCGGTGCGCTGCGTCAGCAGCACCGTCGGCTGCGCACGCCAGACCAGGGGCACCAACACCGCCGCGGGCTTGGGCGGCCCATCGACCCAGCGCGGCTCGGCGCGAATCTCGGGCGTCCACACCGGCGGCCGGGCGAACCAGCCACGCAGGTCCTGCGCGCCCAGTCGCTCCACGGGCACACGCGGCAGCCCGTCGTCCCGGGCGACGACGGGGACCTGGCGGGGATCGAACGCGGGGAGGGTCAATGTCGTCTCCGTTGGGGGCCCCATTGTGCCGCGGCGCGCTCATGCATGAATTGCATGGCCGCATGGGAAACCGGCTTTGGACAAGCCCAGCGGGCACGCCTATGCTGCGCGCCATGCTCAACTTTTGCACCAAATGACATGAGCTTGTATCCCAACACCACCGCCCCCCGGCACGCCCTGCCGTCCTACCTGGATCCACACCACCTGGGCCCCTGGGGCATTTTTTTGCAACAGGTGGATCGCGTTGCCCCGCACCTGGGCAACCTCGCGCGCTGGGTGGAAACGCTCAAACGCCCCAAGCGCATCCTGGTCGTGGACGTGCCGATCCAAATGGACGACGGCTCCATTGCGCACTTCGAGGGCTATCGGGTGCAGCACAATACCTCGCGGGGACCGGGCAAAGGGGGCGTGCGCTTTCACCAGGACGTCACGCTCTCCGAGGTGATGGCGCTCGCGGCTTGGATGTCGATCAAGAACGCCGCCGTCAACGTGCCCTTTGGCGGCGCCAAAGGGGGAGTGCGCGTCGATCCCAAGCAGATGTCCATGGGCGAGCTGGAGCGACTGACCCGCCGCTACACCAGCGAGATCGGCCTCATCATCGGCCCAACCAAGGACATCCCTGCGCCGGACGTGAACACCAACGAACGCGTCATGGCCTGGATGATGGACACCTACTCGATGAACGTCGGGGAGACCGCCACGGGCGTCGTCACGGGCAAGCCGATCAGCCTGGGCGGCTCGCTCGGCCGCCACGAGGCGACCGGCCGCGGCGTCTTCACGGTCGGGGCGGAGTCGGCGCGGCGCATCGGGCTGGATGTGGCCGGTGCACGGGTCGCGGTCCAGGGCTTCGGCAACGTGGGCGGCATCGCAGCCAAGCTGTTTGCCGAGGCCGGCGCCCGCGTGGTCGCCGTGCAGGATCATGCCGGCTGTGTGTACCGCGAAACGGGCCTGGACGTCCCGGCATTGCTCGCCCATGTCAAACGCACGGGCAGTGTCGCCGGCTACGAAGCGGCCGAGGCCCTGGAGCGCGACCGGTTCTGGGACGTGCCCTGCGACATCCTGATCCCGGCGGCCCTGGAGCAGCAAATCACCGCCGCCAACGCCCACCGCATCACGGCCCGCCTCATCATCGAGGGCGCCAACGGCCCGACCACCCCCGATGCCGACGACATCCTGCGCGACCGGCGTGTGCTTGTTGTGCCGGACGTGGTCGCCAACGCCGGGGGCGTGACGGTCAGCTATTTCGAGTGGGTGCAGGACTTCTCCAGCTACTTCTGGAGCGAGGACGAGATCAACGAGCGCCTGATCCGCATCATGAAGGGTGCCCTGGACGCCGTGTGGCAAGTGGCCGAGGACAAGGGCGTAAGCCTGCGCACCGCCACCTTCATCGTGGCGTGCGAGCGCATTCTGCGTGCGCGCGATCTGCGCGGGCTCTACCCCTGACGCGCCGCGCTGGCCCCTGCCGGGGCCGTGCTACTGCAGCGGCCCCTTGAGCAGCGGCAAATCCGGCAGCGGCAGCACGGGGACGCCCTCCTCCAGCAAAGCCGCGGCCTCGTCCGGCGTCGCGACACCGCGGATGCTGCGCGCCTCGGCCTCGCCGCGGTGGATGGCCCGCGCCTCGACGGCGAAACGCTCGCCCACGTCCTCGCTGTCCTGCACCCAAGCGCGCAGCGCGCGCAAGACGCGGGCCTGCTGCTCGGGCGACAGGGGCGCCGATCCTTCCGCTGACGCGACTTGCGTGACCGTGGGCCGCAGCCCCTCGGGCGACTCGGTGCGTCGGGTCTGCACATACGGCACACTCAGTTGCTTTTTAATCGCCTGATCGCCACACACCGGGCATTCGAGCAGGCCGCGCGCCGACTGATCGCGAAAATCCTCTTCCGAGGCAAACCAGCCCTCGAAGCGGTGGCCATGGGCACAGGCCAGATCGAGCACCTTCATCGACGCCCCAGCTCCACCTCTTGCGCACCGCGCCAGGACTCGGCCGACCGCCACTCCAGCGGGCAGGCACCCGTTGTCACGTTCTGCCACCACAACAGCGCGGCCATTGTCTTGCCGTCGGTGACTTCGCCGCGCCACACCGCTTGCAGCAGCGCCGCGGGGCTGACCGCCAACACGTCCAAAAATTCCCCTTCGTCGAGCCGGCGCTCGCCCTCGCACAGCGCGCGCGCAAACCAGATCTCGATCACCTCGTCCGAATACCCGATGGCGGGATGCAGCACGCCCGCGCGCGCCCACTCACCGGCTTGGTAGCCCGTTTCCTCGCGCAACTCGCGCTCGGCAGAAACAAAGGACGGCTCCCCCGCATCCCGCTTGCCGGCGGGGAACTCGATCATCGCGCGCCGCACCGGATAGCGGTACTGCCGCTCTAGCACCAGCCGCCCGTCCGCCAACATCGGCACGACCAGCACCGCGCCCGGATGCCGCAGATACTCGCGCCCGGCCTCGCGGCCATCGGGCAATAGGACACGGTCGCGGCACAGCGACAGAAAATGACCCTGCCACACGGTCGAGGTCTCGCGGCAGACTTCGACCAGGTGCGCGGGATGTCGCTCGGGCACGAGCGCGGCATCGGACACGGCGACCCTCCAGAGCCCTCAGCGGCGCATCAGATAGCGGAACACGAACCCTGGGAAAGCCAAGGTCAAGAACATCGATGCCGTCACGGCGTAGAACTCCCAACCCTGCGGGTAGATCTGCCCGAGGTTCTGCTCCAGCCCCAGGGCCGCGGCCCCGACGACGAAATACAGCACCGTCAGCTCGCCCACCCGCCCCCAGAGCGGCTTGACGCCGCCACGGGCGGGCCACAGGGCCATCCAGCGCTCGTTGACGAAGGGCAAATTGGCACCCACGAGCGCCAGGGCGATCACCAGGCCAACGGCCAAATCCAGGCTCATGCGCGGACTCTAACGCGCCTCAGAAGACCGCGCGCACGGCCTGGATACACAGCGTCATCAGTCCCCCGGGCAGCAAGCCCAGAATCAGGACCAACGCCCCGTTGACGGACAACACCGCGCGCACCTGCAGCGGCGCCTGGATCGGTGCGGTCTGCGCCGGCGCATCGAAATACATCACCTTGACGACGCGCAGGTAGTAGAACGCGCCGACCAGCGACGCCAGCACGGCGAACACCGCCAGTCCGACGTATAGCCCGCCCCCGGCCGCCAGCAGCGCCTGCAGCACGGCCAGCTTGGCGTAGAAGCCAACCAGCGGTGGCACCCCCGCCAACGAGAACATGCACGCCGCCAGCACCCCGGCATACAACGGGCTGCGCTGGTTGAGGCCGGCGAAGTCGGCAATCTCCTCCGACTCGAAGCCTTCGCGCGCCAGCAGCAGCATCACGCCAAAGGTCGCCAGCGTCGTCAGCACGTAGGTCACGACATAGAACATGGCGGCGCCGAACGCCCCGCCCATGCCGGTGCGGTCCTCGCCGACCACGCCGCCCACCAGTGCCAGCAGCATGAAGCCCATCTGCGCGATGGTGGAAAACGCCAACATCCGCTTGAAATTGCGCTGCGCCACCGCCGCCAGGTTACCCACCAGCAGCGACGCCACGGCCAGGAAGGCCAGCATCTGCTGCCAATCGACCGCCACCGCGGGCAGGCCCTCGGCCAGCAGCCGCACCAGGATCGCAAACGCGGCCAGCTTCGGCGCGCCGCCGATCAACAGCGTGATGGACGTGGGCGCACCGTGGTAGATGTCCGGCACCCACATGTGGAAAGGCACCACGCCCAGCTTGAACGCCAGCCCCGCCACCACGAACACCACACCCAGCATGAGCACCTGCGGCTGGGCCACCCCCGCCTCGACGACACGCGCCACATCGGCAATGCCCAGGCTGCCCGTGGCGCCATACACCAGCGACAGCCCGTAGAGCAAAAAGCCGCTGGCCAGCGCGCCGAGCACGAAGTACTTCATCGCCGCTTCGGTGGCCCGCACATCGTCGCGCCGCAACGCCACCAACGCATAACTGGACAGTGTCAACAGCTCCAGGCCCAGATAGATCACCAGGAAGTGGTGGCCGCTGATCATGATGAACATGCCCAGCAGCGCAAACATGGACAGCGTGAACAGCTCGCCACCGCGCAGCATGTCGCGCGCCGCCGCGTAGGGCCGCGCATAAACCAGCGTCACCATCAGCGCCACGGTGGCAAAACACTTCAGCCACGCGGCCATGGGGTCGCTGACGATCATCCCGCCAAAGCCCGTGAGGGTCTGCCCGCTCAGGGCCAGATAGCCCTCCAGCACCGCGACCACGGCCAGCGTGAGCTGCGTGAGACGGAACGTCGCATCGCGCAACGGGGTATCGATGAACAGATCGAAAAGGGCGATCACACACGCCATCCCGAGCAACAGCAGCTCGGGGGTGGCCGTAGCCCAGCTGACAGCATCAATCATGTGACGAACGCTTTCTCGAATGGTTGGCCAGCACGGTCAGCCCAACTTGGACACGGCCACGTGCTGGAGAAGCTGCTGCACCGCCGGATCCATCGCGTCGGTGAAGGGCTTGGGGTGGATACCGAAGTACAGCACCATGATCGCCAGCAGGGCCAGCATCAGAAACTCGCGCGCGTTGATGTCCTTGAGGGCCTTGACGTGCTCATGCACGGGCGCGCCCATGTAGACCCGCTTGAACATCCACAAGGAGTACGCGGCCCCGAAAATGAGCGACGTCGCCGCCAACAGCCCGACCCAGAAATTGGCCTGGACCGCCGCCAAGATGACCATCCACTCGCCAACGAAGCCGGCCGTGCCCGGCAGGCCGGCGTTGGCCATCACGAACAGCAGGGCGAAGGCGCCAAACGCGGGCATGGTGTTGAGCACGCCACCATAGTCCTTGATCTCGCGCGAATGCACCCGGTCGTACAGCACGCCGATGCACAGGAACATCGCCGCCGACACAAAGCCGTGCGCGATCATCTGCACGATGGCGCCGGACAGCCCCAGATCGTTGAAGACGAAAAAGCCCAGCGTCACGAAGCCCATGTGCGCCACCGACGAATAGGCCACGAGCTTCTTCATATCCTGCTG
Source organism: Tepidimonas sp. (assembly GCF_036825565.1). GTDB lineage: Bacteria > Pseudomonadota > Gammaproteobacteria > Burkholderiales > Burkholderiaceae_C > Tepidimonas. The sequence continues at coordinate 15,824 of NZ_DAISXZ010000009.1, forward strand.
CACCATCGCCACCAAGCCGACGTAAATTACCGCCACCAGAGACAGCGCGATCATCAGACCCGCCCACTGGTGGGCGGCGTCCGGCGTGATCGGCAGCGAAAAGCGCAGAAAACCGTACGCCCCGAGCTTGAGCATGATCGCCGCCAGCACGGCCGAGCCGCCAGTGGGCGCCTCGACGTGCACGTCCGGCAGCCAGGTGTGCACCGGCCACATCGGCACCTTGACCGCAAACGCCGCCAGGAAAGCGAAGAACAGCGCCGTCTGCACACCACCGGCCAGCGGCAACTTGTGCCAAGTCGCCAGATCGAAACTGCCGCCCGAGGCGTTGTACAGATACACCAAAGCCACCAGCATCAGCAACGAGCCCAGCAGCGTGTAGAGAAAGAACTTGAACGCCGCGTAAATCTTGTTCGGCCCGCCCCAGATGCCGATGACGATGTACATCGGGATCAGTGTCGCCTCGAAGAAGATGTAGAACAGCATCGCATCCAGCGACGCAAACACCCCGATCATCAGGCCGGACAGGATCAGGAACGCCCCCATGTATTGGTGAACGCGCTCGGTGATCACCTCCCAGCCCGCGATCACGACGACGACGGTGATGAACGCCGTCAGCAGGATCAGCCAGAGCGAAATCCCGTCCACCCCCAGGTGGTAGTGAACGTTGAAGCGTTCGATCCACGGCGCCTTCTCGACGAACTGCATCGCGGCGGAGCCAACCTCGAAGCCCGTGTAGAGCGGCACGGTCACGGCCAGCCCCAACAGCGCGCCGACGAGCGCCAGCCAGCGCACCGCGTTGGCGTGCTCATCGCGACCGATCGCGAGCAGCACGACGCCAAAAAAGATCGGCGTCCAAATCGCAAGGCTCAACAAACCCATGCTGTCGTTCTCCTTATTTGGCGAGCCAGACGAAATAGGTCATGAAGGCCAGGACGCCAAGAATCATCACGAAGGCGTAGTGGTACAGGTAGCCGGTCTGCACACGGCGCACCAGTCCCGCGACCGCCCCGACGACCTTCCAGCTCAGATTGACGATCCCGGCCTCGATCACGCCGCGATCGCCCCCCTTCCACAATCCGACCCCGATGCCGCGCGCCGCGCGCGCGATCACGTTCTCGTTGATCCAGTCCATGTAGTACTTGTTTTCCAGCACCACCACCAGCGGCCGCAGTGCCTGCGCGATGCGACCGGGCCAATCGGGGCGCAGCATGTAGAGGTACCAGGCCGACACCGCCCCGGCCAGCGCCAGGTAGAACGGCGGCGTGCTGAAGGCGTGCAGCGCCATCGCCAGCGGGCCGTGGAAGATTTCGGCAAAGCGGGCCATCGCCGGGTGCTTGTCGGCGTGCACCTCGATCGAGGCGGCCAGGAACTCGCCAAACAGCATCGGCTGGATGGTCAGGAAGCCGATCACCACCGACGGCACCGCCAGCAGCAGCAGCGGTGCGGTGACCACCCACGGCGACTCGTGCGGCTTGCCGTCGCCGTGGTCGTCGGAATCGCCATGGTGGCCGTGGTGCGCGTCCGGGTTCTGGTCATAGCGCTCCGCGCCGTGGAACACCAGGAAATACAGGCGGAACGAATAGAACGCCGTCACGAACACCCCGGCCAGCACCGCGAAATACGCGAAGCCCGAGGCCGGCAGTTGACTGAAGCGCACCACCTCGATGATCGCATCCTTCGAGTAAAACCCCGAAAACAGAGGTGTGCCGATCAGCGCCAGCGTGCCGAGCAGAAAGGTGATCCAGGTGATCGGCATGTACTTGCGCACGCCCCCCATCCAGCGGATGTCCTGGTTGTGGTGCATGCCGATGATGACCGAGCCGGCGGCCAGGAACAGCAGCGCCTTGAAGAACGCGTGCGTCATCAAGTGGAACACCGCCACCGAGTAGGCCGAGGCGCCCAGCGCCACCGTCATGTAGCCGAGCTGCGACAGCGTCGAGTACGCCACCACGCGCTTGATGTCGTTCTGGATGATGCCGAGGAACCCCATGAACAGCGCGGTGATGGCGCCAATCACCAGGATGAAGTTCAGCGCCGCATCCGACAGCTCGTAGATCGGCGACATGCGCGCGACCATGAAGATGCCGGCGGTCACCATCGTTGCGGCGTGGATCAGCGCCGAGATCGGCGTCGGGCCTTCCATCGAGTCCGGCAGCCAGACGTGCAGCGGGAACTGCGCGCTCTTGCCCATCGCGCCGATGAACAGGCAGATGCCGATCACCGTCACCAGCATCGCCTCCTGCCCGAAGACATACCACGGGAACTCGATGGTGGCGAGCTTGTCGGCCTGGTCGAAGACCTCGTTGTAGTTCAGCGTGCCGGTGTAGGCCGCCAGCAGCCCGATGCCGAGGATGAAGCCGAAGTCGCCGACCCGGTTGACGAGGAAGGCCTTCATGTTGGCGAAGATCGCCGTCGGCTTGTTGAACCAGAAGCCGATCAGCAGGTACGACACCAGGCCCACGGCCTCCCAGCCGAAGAACAACTGCAGCAGGTTGTTGCTCATGACCAGCATGAGCATCGAGAAGGTGAACAGCGAGATATAGGCGAAGAAGCGGTTGTAGCCCGGGTCGTCCTCCATGTAGCCGATGGTGTAGATGTGCACCATCAGCGACACGAAAGTCACCACGCACATCATCATCGCGGTCAGGCCGTCGACCAGAAAGCCGATCTCCATCTTCAGGCCGCCGATGACCATCCACTCGTAGATCGTCTGCTCGAAGTAGGCGCCGTCCAGCGCGACGCGCTTGAGCGTAATCGCCGAGAGGATGAACGAAACCAGCACACCCAGAATGGTCAAGCTGTGCGACCAGCGCCGGCCGATCCAGTTGCCGCCAAACTTCGTGCCCAGAATGCCGGCGGCGGCCGCCCCGATCAGCGGGGCCAGCGGCACGGCCAGCAGCATGCTTGCAGAGAGTGTCGTCATGGTGAGGGTCGCGTGGTATCCGGGATGCGCCTCAACCCTTGAGGGTGTTGAGCGTCTCGACGTCGATCGACGACTTGTTGCGGAACAGCAGCACCAGGATCGCCAGGCCAATGGCCGACTCTGCCGCTGCCACGGTCAGGATGAAGAACACGAAGACCTGCCCGTGCAGATCGCCCAAGTAATGGGCGAAGGCGACGAAGTTGATGTTGACGGCCAGCAGCATCAGCTCGATGGCCATCAGCAGCACGATCAGGTTCTTGCGATTGAGGAAGATGCCCACCACCGACAGCGCGAACAGAATCGCGCCCACCGACAGAAAGTGCCCGACCCCGAGGGATCCGAGTGCGTTCATGCTTGCTCCTCCTTGGCGGCCTCGCGCGCGGCCGTGCGCGTCGCGGGCACGTTGAGCACCTGCAGGCGGTCGGCGGCCTTCACGCGCACCTGCACCCCCGGATCGACGGTCTTGGTGTCTTTGCGCCCGCGCAGGGTCAGGGCGATGGCGGCGATCATCGCTACCAGCAGGATGACGGCCGCCGCCTGAATCGGATACAGATACTCGCTGTAGAGCAGGCGCCCAAGTTCGTAGGTGTTGCGGTGATCCGCCGCATGCATGGCCCCGGTGACCGACGGGCTGGCCGTGGCGGTCGGGAAGCCGGCCCACAGCACCGCGATCAGCTCGACGCTAACCAGTGCCCCCAGGACCAGCGCCAGCGGCAGGTGCTTCCAGAACCCCACGCGCAAGGTATCGACGTTGATGTCGAGCATCATCACGACGAAGAGGAACAGCACCATCACCGCGCCGAGGTACACAAGCACCAGCGCGATACCCAGGAACTCCGCCTTGAGCAGCAGCCACAGCGCCGCCGCCTGCGAGAAGGCCAACATCAGATACAGCACCGCATGCACCGGGTTGCGCGCCGTGATGACGCGAAACCCGGCAAACAACAGCACCGCCGAAAAGAAATAGAAGAAACCGGAGACGAAGTCCATGATGTGCTCGTGCGGTGGCGGTGATCAGCGGTACTTCGCGTCGGCCGCCTTGGCCGCCGCGATCTCCTTCTCGTAGCGATCACCGACGGCCAGCAGCATGTCCTTCGTGAAGTACAGGTCGCCGCGCTTCTCGCCGTGGTATTCGAAGATGTGCGTCTCGACGATCGCATCGACCGGGCAGGCCTCCTCGCAAAAGCCGCAGAAGATGCACTTGGTCAGGTCGATGTCGTAGCGCGTCGTGCGGCGGGTACCGTCCTCGCGCTGGGCCGATTCGATGGTGATGGCCATTGCGGGGCAGACCGCTTCGCACAGCTTGCACGCGATGCAGCGCTCTTCGCCGTTCTCATAACGGCGCTGCGCGTGCAGCCCACGAAAGCGCGGCGACAGCGGGGTCTTTTCCTCGGGGAACTGCACCGTAACCTTGCGGCGCAGCGCATAGCGGCCGGTCAGGGCCATGCCCTTGAGCAGCTCGACGAGCAAAAAGCTCTTGAAGAAATCTTTGAGCGAGAACGGAGCGACGGCGGTGGCGGACATGGAACGACCCTCCTTCACTTCCAGGGATTCCACGACGTCTGCATCACGGCGCCCACCAGCAGCAGCCAGATTAGCGTCACCGGGATGAAGATCTTCCAGCCCAGACGCATGATCTGGTCGTAGCGGAAGCGCGGGAACGTGGCCCGGATCCAGATGAACATGGACACCACGACGGTGGTCTTCAGGCCCAGCCAAACCCAGCCCGGGATGGCGTTGAACACGGCGCTGTCGATGGGCGGCAGCCAACCACCCAGGAACATCAGCACTGCCAGAATCGACACCAACCACATGCTGGCGTACTCGGCCAGGAAGAAGATCGCGAAGCCCATGCCCGAGTATTCGACCATGTGGCCGGCCACGATCTCGGCCTCGCCCTCGACGACGTCGAACGGGTGGCGGTTGGTCTCGGCCACCGCCGAGATCAGATAGACCATGAAAATCGGCAGCAGCGGCAGCCAGTTCCACGACAGGAAGTTGAGCCCCATGTCGGCCGCCACGCCGCGCGACTGCGAGGCCACGATCTCCGCCAGATTCAGGCTGCCGGCGGTCATCACCACGACGAGGAAGCAAAAGCCGATCGCGATCTCGTAGCTCACCATCTGCGCCGAGGCGCGCAGCGCGCCGAGGAAAGCGTACTTGGAGTTGGACGCCCAACCGGCGATGATGACGCCGTAGACCTCGATAGACGTGATGGCCAGAATCACCAGCAGGCCGGCATTGACGTTGGCCAGCACCACGTCCGGCCCGAACGGAATGGCCACCCACGCGGCCAGCGCCGGCATGATGGCCATGATCGGCCCCAGGCGGAACAGACCGTTGTTGGCCGCCGTGGGGCGGATCAATTCCTTGGTCAACAGCTTGAGGGCGTCGGCGATGGGTTGCAACAAGCCAAACGGCCCGACGCGGTTGGGCCCAAGGCGCACCTGCATGAAGCCAAGCAGCCGCCGCTCCCACCACGTCAGGTAGGCCACCAGCAGCATCAGCGGGGCCAGCAGCACGACGATCTTGAGCAGGATCCAGATCACCGGCCAGCCGGCTTGCGTCCACCACGCCGCCATGCTGAGGTGTAGCCCTCCTTGGTAGATCGCGTCGATCATGTGCACACTCCTTCAGCAGCGACCCGGGCCGCACGGCCGTCCGCCGTCGCCTGCAGCGCGGGCGCGCGCCGCACCAGCGCATCCAACTGGTAAATGGCGGCCACACAGGGCTCGCCCGCGGCCGGCGTCCGGTCGATGGCCTCGACCGTGACACGGTTGTTCAGCCGCTCGGCCGGCACAAACTCGCCGTGGGCCACGCCGGGCAGCGCCTGCGCCAGCACCTCCTGCGAGGAGGTCTGCTCGAAGCCAGACAGCCCCAGCAGGTTGCCCAGCACACGCAGCACCTTCCAACCGGGCCGGGTTTCGCCCAACGGCTTGACCACAGCCTGGAAGCTTTGCAGCCGGCCCTCGGCATTGACGAACGAGCCGGAGGTTTCGGTGAACGGCGCCACCGGCAACAGCACATCGCTGATGGCAAGGTTGGTTTTGAACGGGCTGAGCGTCACGACCAACTCGGCCGCGGCCAGCGCGGCACCGTCCCCCGCGGTATCGGCGCCCGGCTCCACGCCCAGTAGCACGGCGGCCTTGAGCGCACCACCCAACATGCGCTGCGCGTCCAGCCCACCCTCGCCCGGCAACACGCCGACGAGTTGAGCCCCCACGGTATTGGCCGCCTCGGTCAGGTAGCCCCAGCGGGCACCGGTCTGTTGCGCAATCCACTGCGCCAGAGCCAGCAGCGATGCCGCGCGGGCATGGTGTGCCGCGGCATTGCCCAACAGCACGGCCTTGCGCTCGCCGCCGAGCAGCGACTGCGCGACGGCCCGCGCGGCGTCGTCGACGGCGACACCTTCCACCCCCGCGGGGACGGCGACGCCCTTGGCCTCGGCCACCGCGGCGGCGACGCCGGCCAAGGCTGCGACCCAGTCGGCAGCCGGTGCAGTCAGCACGCGGTGCAAGGGCATCGCCCAATCGACGGCCTCCGCCGCCAGCGCGGACACCTGGGCCCCCTTGCGGGCCGCCTGCCGAATGCGCTGCGCAAACAGCGGATGGTCCTTGCGCAGATTGGAGCCGACGACGAACACCCGCTCCAACGTGGACAGTTCGGCAATCGGCAGACCCAGCCAGCGGGCCTGCCCCGCCGGCGCCGCGTGGTCGAACGTGGCCGCGCGCAGCCGATGGTCCAGATTGGGGCTGCCCAACCCCGCCATCAGGGCACGCCCCAGGGCCAGTTCTTCGACGGTTGCATGGGGGCTGGCCAGCAGGCCGATTGCGCCTGCGCCGTGCCGCTCACGCACGCCTTTGAGACCGTTGGCCACGTATTCCAGCGCGGTCGACCAGTCCACCGTGCGCCACTCGCCGCCCTGTTTGATCATGGGCTGCGTCACACGGTCCGGCCCGTTGAGCGCCTCGTAGCTGAAGCGGTCGCGGTCAGCGATCCAGCACTCGTTGACGGCTTCGTTTTCCAGCGGCACGACACGCAGCACGCGGTCGCCCTTGACCTGCACGACCAGATTGGCGCCGGTGGAGTCGTGCGGGCTGATGCTCTTGCGCCGCGCCAGCTCCCAGGTGCGTGCGGCGTAGCGGAACGGCTTGCTGGTCAGCGCACCGACCGGGCACAGGTCGATCATGTTGCCGGACAGCTCGGAGTCCACCGTCTGGCCGAGGAAGGTCTCGATCTCGGAGTGCTCGCCGCGGTGGCTCATGCCGAGTTCCATGACCCCGGCGATCTCCTGCCCGAAGCGCACACAACGGGTACAGTGGATGCAGCGGCTCATCTCCTCCATCGAGATCAGCGGCCCGACGTTCTTGTGGAAGACGATGCGCTTTTCTTCCTCGTAACGCGAGCGCGTGCCGCCGTAGCCCACCGCCAGGTCTTGTAACTGGCACTCGCCGCCCTGGTCACAGATCGGGCAGTCCAGCGGGTGGTTGATAAGCAAAAACTCCATCACCGCCTTTTGCGCCTTGATGGCCTTGTCGCTCTTCGTACGCACGACCATGCCCATGGTCACGGGTGTGGCGCAGGCCGGCATGGGCTTGGGCGCCTTCTCCACATCAACCAGGCACATGCGGCAGTTGGCCGCGATGGACAGCTTCTTGTGGTAGCAGAAGTGCGGCACGTAGACGCCCGCTTTTTCGGCCGCATGCATGACCATGCTGCCGGGCGGGACCTCCACCTTCTTGCCGTCGAGTTCGATTTCAACCATGGAGGCGCTCACTTCAGACGTAGGCCGGGACCATGCAGGTCTTGTGTTCGACGTGGTGGACGAACTCGTGGCGGAAGTGTTTGATCATCCCGCGCACCGGCATCGCCGCCGCGTCGCCCAGCGCACAGATCGTGCGGCCCATGATGTTTTCGGCCACGTTGTCGAGCAGGTCGAGATCGCTGGGGCGACCCTGGCCGTTCTCGATGCGATCGACCACCCGCCACAGCCAGCCCGTACCCTCACGGCAGGGCGTGCACTGGCCGCAGGACTCGTGCATGTAGAAGTAGCTCAGCCGCTGCAGCGACTTGACCATGCAGCGCGTGTCGTCCATCACGATGACGGCGCCCGACCCCAGCATGGAGCCCGCTTTGGCGATGGAGTCGTAGTCCATCGTGCAGTCCATCATGATCGAAGCGGGCAGCACCGGCGCCGAGGACCCACCGGGAATCACCGCCTTGAGCTGACGCCCCGCGCGTACGCCGCCCGCCAGCTCCAGCAGCTTGGCAAACGGTGTACCCAGGGGGATTTCGTAGTTTCCGGGCCGCTCGACGTCCCCGCTGACCGAAAAAATCTTGGTGCCGCCATTGTTGGGCTTGCCAACCTCCAAATAAGCCTGACCGCCGTGGCGAATGATCCAGGGCACCGCGGCGAACGTCTCGGTGTTGTTAATGGTGGTCGGCTTGCCGTACAGGCCAAAGCTGGCCGGAAACGGCGGCTTGAAGCGCGGCTGACCTTTCTTGCCCTCCAGCGACTCGAGCAGCGCGGTTTCTTCCCCGCAGATGTAGGCGCCGAATCCGTGGTGGGCGTGGAGCTGGAAGCCAAAACCGCTGCCGAGGATGTTGTCGCCCAGGTAGCCGGCGGCACGGGCCTCTTCCAGTGCGGCTTCGAAGCGCTCGTAGACCTGGAAGATCTCGCCGTGGATGTAGTTGTAGCCGACCGAGATGCCCATGGCATACGCAGCGATCGCCATCCCCTCGATGACGATGTGCGGGTTGTACATAAGGATGTCGCGGTCCTTGCAGGTGCCGGGTTCGCCCTCGTCCGAATTGCATACGAGGTACTTTTGGCCCGGAAACTGGCGCGGCATGAAGCTCCACTTCAGGCCGGTAGGGAAGCCCGCGCCACCCCGCCCGCGCAGGGCGCTGGCCTTGACCTCAGCGATCACCTGATCGGGCGTGAGGCCCTCGCCACCGTCCTTGCCCAGGATGCGGCGCAGCGCCTGGTAGCCGCCGCGCGCCTCGTAATCCTTCAGGCGCCAGTTGGTACCGTCCAAACCCGCGTAGATCTGCGGCTGGATGTGGCGGCCGTGGAAGCAGGTCTGCACCCCGGTCGCCTGAAACTGCTGCAGGAGTTGGTGGACGTTCATGCCTGGCCCTCCGCAGCCGTGGCGCGCAGGCCATCGACCAGTTGGTCGAGCCGCTCGGTCGTCATGAAGCTGCACATGTGCCGGTCATTGACCAACATCACCGGCGCATCGGCACAGGCCCCCAGACACTCACAGGGCTGCAGGGTGAAGGTGCCGTCGGCGGTGGTCTCGCCCGGGCGGATGCCCAGCTTCTCGGCCAGATACTGCAGCGCCTTGGCGCCGTCGCGCAACTGGCACGGCAGATTGGTGCAGACGTTGAGCTTGAAGCGCCCGACCGGCTGCTGGTTGTACATGTTGTAGAAGGTCGTGACCTCGTGCACGGCGATCGGCGCCATGCCCAGGTAGTTGGCCACGGCCCGCTCGGCCGCCGGGCTGACCCAGCCCTGCTCCTGTTGCACGATGGCCAGACACGCCATCACCGCCGACTGGCGCTGATCAGCCGGGTATTTGGCGACCTCGCGCGCGAACCGGGCCAGTGTCGCCTCGGACAGCACCATCGGCTCGACGGTGCGGGATTCGGTGCTCATCGGTCGATCTCTCCAAAAACGATGTCCAGGGTGCCGATGATGGCGACGGCGTCGGCCAGCATGTGACCGCGCGCCATTTCGTCGAGGCAGGACAGATGGGCAAACCCCGGCGCGCGGATCTTCAGGCGGTAGGGCTTGTTGGCCCCGTCGCTGACCAGGTAAATGCCGAACTCGCCCTTGGGGTGCTCGACCGCCGCGTAGGCCTCGCCCTCGGGGACGTGGAAGCCTTCGGTGAAGAGCTTGAAGTGGTGGATCAGCTCTTCCATGTTGGTCTTCATCGCCTCGCGCTTGGGCGGTGCGACCTTGGTGTTGTCGGTGATGACCGGCCCCGGGTTGGTGCGCAGCCAGTCCACGCACTGCTTGATGATGCGGTTGGACTGACGCATCTCCTCCATGCGCACGAGGTAGCGGTCGTAGGTGTCGCCCGTCTTGCCGACCGGGATGTCGAAATCGAGCCGGTCGTACACCTCGTAGGGCTGCTTTTTGCGCAGGTCCCAGGCGATGCCGGAGCCGCGCAACATGGGGCCGGTCATGCCCATGGCCAGCGCCTTTTCGGGCGGGACCACGCCGATGCCGACGGTGCGCTGCTTCCAGATGCGGTTGTCGGTCAGGAGCGTGTGGTACTCCTCGAGATACTTGGGGAAGCGCTGTGTGAAGTCGTCGATGAAGTCCAGCAGCGAGCCCTGGCGGTTCTGGTTGAGCTCCTCCAGCGCCCGCGCGTTGCGGATCTTGCTGACCTTGTACTGCGGCATCGTGTCCGGCAGGTCGCGGTAGACCCCGCCCGGACGGAAATAGGCCGCATGCATGCGCGCGCCAGACACCGCCTCGTACATGTCGAACAGGTCCTCGCGCTCGCGAAAGCAATACAGCAGGATGGTGGAGCTGCCGCAGTCGTTTCCGTGCGAGCCCAGCCACATCAGGTGGTTGAGCAGCCGGGTGATCTCCGAGAACATCACGCGGATGTACTGCGCGCGGATCGGCACCTCGATGCCCAGCAGCTTTTCGATCGCCAGGCAGTAGGCGTGCTCGTTGCACATCATCGAGACGTAGTCCAGCCGATCCATGTAAGGCAGCGACTGGATGAACGTCTTGTGCTCGGCAAGCTTCTCGGTGGCGCGATGTAGCAGACCGATGTGGGGGTCGGCACGCTGCACGACCTCGCCGTCGAGCTCCAGCACCAGACGCAGCACGCCGTGCGCGGCCGGATGCTGCGGACCGAAGTTCAGGGTGTAGTTCTTGATGTCAGCCATGACGGATCTACCCTCGGGGCGCGCGGCCCGTCAGTGCAGCCCCCCGTACGCGTCTTCGCGGATGATGCGCGGGGTGATCTCGCGCGGCTCGATGGTGACCGGCTCGTAAATGACGCGCCGCCGCTCGGGGTCATAACGCATCTCGACGTGGCCGGACAGGGGGAAGTCCTTGCGGAACGGGTGGCCGATAAAGCCATAGTCGGTGAGGATGCGACGCAGATCCGCGTGGCCCTCGAACACGATGCCGAACAGATCGAAAGCCTCGCGCTCATACCAGTTGGCCGAGGGCCAGACCGACGTCACGGAGTCAATGACCGGAAAGTCGTCGTCGGGGCAGAAGGTGCGCACCCGCACGCGCTGGTTCAGGCTGACCGACAGCAAGTGGGACACGACGGCAAAGCGCGACCCTTCCCACGCGCCGTCGCGGTAGGTCGAATAATCCACGCCGCACAGGTCGAGCAGTTGCTCGAAGCGGCAACCCGGGGCATCGCGCAGGGTCTGCATGACCTCGAGGTACTGCGACGCCGGCACCACCACGGTCACTTCGCCGCGGGACAGGGTCACGCTCTGGGCCCGCTCGCCGAGGGCGGCGGCCACGGCATCGCGCACCGCCTCGTCCGCCGGACGGACGGATTGGGAAGCGAGCGCCGCCCAGGCGCCGGCTTGCATCGTCGAGGTCATCGATACTCCTCCTCAGGCTCCGCGCGGGGTCGCCCCGTCAGACGCGGGCGATGGTGTTGGTGCGGCGGATCTTGTGCTGCAACTGGATGATCCCGTACAGCAGCGCCTCGGCCGTCGGCGGGCAGCCGGGCACATACACATCGACGGGCACGATGCGGTCGCAGCCGCGCACCACCGAGTAGCTGTAGTGGTAATAGCCGCCGCCGTTGGCACACGATCCCATGGACAGCACCCAGCGCGGCTCGGCCATCTGGTCGTACACCTTGCGCAGCGCAGGTGCCATCTTGTTGCACAGCGTGCCGGCGACGATCATCAGGTCGGACTGCCGGGGGCTGGCGCGAAACACCTCGGCGCCGAAGCGGGCGATGTCGTAGCGGGCCGTCGCGGCGTGCATCATCTCCACCGCGCAGCACGCCAGCCCGAAGGTCATCGGCCACAGCGATCCGGTTTTGGCCCAATTCACCACGGCGTCGTAGCTGGTGGTGAAAAAGCCTTCCTTGAACACACCTTCGATCATCTGCCGCTCCCAGGTATTGCCTGCCGTTTCGCCCGCTGTGCCGCCTCTCGCGCCCACTCACTCCCAGTCGAGCGCACCCTTCTTCCACTCGTAGACGAAACCCACCACGAGGATCATCAGGAACATCACACCCGCCCAGAAGCCCGTTGCGCCGATGTCGGCAAACGCCACCGCCCAGGGAATCAAAAAGGCGATTTCCAGATCGAACAGGATGAACAGGATGGCCACGAGGTAGTAGCGCACATCGAACTTCATGCGCGCGTCCTCGAAGGCCTCGAAGCCGCATTCGTAGGGGGAGTTTTTCTCGGGATCCGGACGATTGGGGCCCAGCAGGTAGCCAAATACCTGCGGGAGTACCCCAACACCCAAGCCCACCAGAATGAACAGAAATACGGGAAGGTACTGCTCAAGGCTCACGGGCGCCTCCGGAAAAAAGCGCCCTGCGGGCGCTTTATCGATATCTGGACTGGTGCCGACGGCGAGACTCGAACTCGCACAGCTTTCGCCACTACCCCCTCAAGATAGCGTGTCTACCAATTTCACCACGTCGGCAATGGGGCATCGTCGAACGCTGGATTTGGCTGCACCGCCCCAGCTGCGAATCGTGCATCGACGATGTCGAGGATTGTACCCGGAAAAGTTCCCCTTTCCGGGGCACGCGGGCGCGGCAGCCCGCGGCCGCGGCCTCACTGTCCCGGAATCTGCGCGGCGCCGACTGCCGGCGACTGCGCCGGGGCGGCGCCCGAAGCGGCGGGGGCGGCCGGCGCGGTCGGTGCCAGCGGGACCGCCGGAACGCTTTCGAGCACGCTGCCGGAGCCGGCGGCCTTGGGGCGCTGGTAGCCCATGAAGGCCAGCGCCAACGTCGCGGCGAGGAAGACCGTCGCCAGCACGGCCGTGCTGCGCGACAGGAAATTGGCGCCACCCGACGCACCGAACAGGCTGGCCGATGCCCCACCCCCAAACGCTGCGCCGGCGTCGGCGCCTTTGCCGTGCTGCACCAGCACCAGCCCGATCATGGCCAGCGCGGACAGCACTTGCACCACCATCAACAACGTGAACAGCACGTTCATGAGCACTCCTGAAAGTCGACAAGCGATCCGATCGGCGCGCCCCACTCAGGGCGCTGCCGCGATGATGTGGAGGAACTCACGGGCCTTGAGTGAGGCGCTGCCGATGAGTCCCCCGTCGATGTCGGGCTGGGCCAGCAGCGCGGCGGCGTTGCCCGCGTTCATGCTGCCGCCGTAGAGGATGCGCACCCGCCGCTCACTGGAGGCCGCCGCGCGCAGTTGTGCGCGCAGCACGGCGTGGACCGCCTGGGCCTGCTCGGGCGTGGCGGTGCGCCCCGTGCCGATGGCCCACACCGGCTCGTAGGCGACCACGATTTCGGTGACGCAATGACCCACCGCATGGATGACCGCGGCGAGTTGGCGCTTGACAACCAGTTCGGTGTCGCCCTGCGCGCGCTGGGCCTCGGTCTCGCCGACGCACACGATGGGGGTGATACCGCAGGCCAGCGCGCGCTGCGCCTTGCGCGCCACGGTCTCGTCCGTTTCGCCGTGGTACTGGCGTCGCTCGGAATGGCCAACGATGACCCAACGGCAGCCGAAGTCGCGCAGCATCGTCGCGCTCACCTCGCCGGTGTAAGGGCCGGCCTCGTGCACCGAGACGTCCTGTGCCCCCCAGGTCACGGGGCCGCCGGCACACAGCGCCTGCGCCTGCGCCAGATACGGTGCCGGCACGCACACGGCCACATCGGCGCGCGCATCGGCCGCCAACCCGTCGCGCAACGCGCGCAGCAGCGCATCGTTGTCGGCCAGGTTGCCGTGCATTTTCCAGTTGCCTGCGATCAGTTTACGCACTCCAATCCTCCTGCGCGGCGTCAAGCCGCGGCACCCGACCAGTCGAGCACGATCTTGCCGATGTGCTGGTTGCTCTCCATGAGGGCATGGGCGTGCGCCGCCTGCCCGGCCGGAAAGACGCGGTGCACCACCGGACGGATGGCCCCGCGTTCGATGAGCGGCCAGACGTGCTGGCGCAGTTCGCGCGCGATGGCGGCCTTGAACGCGACCGACCGCGGGCGCAGGGTGGAGCCGGTGATGGTCAGGCGCCGGCGCAGCACCTTGCCCGCGTCGAACGCTGCCTCGGTGCCGCCCTGCACCGCGATGATGACCAGCCGGCCGTCCTCGGCCAGGCAGTCGATCTCCCGCGCAACATAGGGGCCCGCGACCATGTCGAGGATCACATCGACGCCCCGCCCGCCCGTCAGGCGCGCCACCTCGGCCACGAAGTCCTGGCTGCGGTAGAGGATGGCTTGGTCGGCGCCCAGGCGCACACACGCCTCGGCCTTTTCGGCCGAGCCGACCGTCACCAGAACGCGAGCGCCCATGGCGCGCGCCATCTGGATGGCCGTCACGCCGATGCCGCTGGAGCCCCCCTGCACCAGCAGGACCTCCCCGGCCTGCAGGCGGCCGCGGTCGAAGACGTTGCTCCAGACGGTGAAGAAGGTTTCCGGAATGCCCGCGGCCTCGACATCGCTCCAGCCGCGCGGAATGGGCAGGCACTGGCCGATCGGGGCGACGCAATACTCGGCGTAGCCTCCACCAGCAACCAGCGCGCAGACGCGGTCGCCGATGCGCAAACCCGCGGTCTCCATCGCCTCGACGTCACCGCTGTCGATGGTACCCGCCACCTCCAGCCCCGGCAGATCGGGCGCGCCGGGCGGCGGGGCGTACTGGCCGCGGCGCTGCAGCACATCGGGCCGGTTGACACCCGAGGCGCTGACGCGGATGCGCACCTCGCCCTCACCTGCCTCCGGACGCGGACGCTGCACCAGGCGCAGCACGTCCGGCGCGCCGTAGGCGGAGATCTCGATCGCGTGCATCAGCGGGGCCACGGGACACCTCCTGCCGGTCAAACCCGGCTCACTGCTGTTGCTGTTGCTGTTGCTGCTGCTGGGCGGCTGACTCGCCACGGTCCAGCAAGGCCTTCATCGACAGCTTGATGCGGCCCTTGTCGTCGGTCTCCAGCACCTTGACCTTGACGATCTGTCCTTCCTGCAAGAAGTCCGACACCTTCTCGACACGCTGGTGCGCGATCTGGCTGATGTGCAACAGCCCGTCCTTGCCGGGCAGAATGTTGACCAGGGCGCCGAAGTCCAGGATCTTGGTCACCGGGCCTTCGTAGATCTGACCGACCTCCACCTCGGCGGTGATCTCCTCGATGCGGCGGCGCGCCTCGGCCGCGCGATCGGCGTCGGTGGAGGCGATGGTGATGGTGCCGTCCTCGGCGATGTCGATCGTCGTGCCGGTCTCTTCGGTCAGCGCGCGGATGGTGGCGCCGCCCTTGCCGATCACGTCGCGGATCTTCTCCGGGTTGATCTTCATGGTGTACAGGCGCGGCGCGTAGGCCGAAATGTCCGCGCGCGCGCCGGCGATGGCGCCTTGCATCTTGTCCAGGATGTGCAGGCGCGCCTCCTTGGCCTGCGCCAGCGCCACCTGCATGATCTCCTTGGTGATGCCCTGGATCTTGATGTCCATCTGCAGTGCCGTGACGCCCTGCGTGGTGCCGGCGACCTTGAAGTCCATGTCGCCCAGGTGGTCCTCGTCACCCAGAATGTCGGTCAGCACCGCGAACTTGTTGCCCTCCTTGATCAGACCCATGGCGATGCCGGCCACGTGCGCCTTCATCGGCACGCCGGCGTCCATCAGCGCCAGGCACCCGCCGCAGACGGTGGCCATCGAGGAGGAGCCGTTGGACTCGGTCACCTCGGAGACGACGCGGATGGTGTAGGGGAACTCGTCCTTGCTCGGCAGGCAGGCCACCAACGCCCGCTTAGCCAGGCGGCCGTGGCCGATCTCGCGCCGCTTCGGCGCACCGACGCGCCCCGTCTCGCCGGTGGCGAACGGTGGCATGTTGTAGTGCAGCATGAAGCGGTCCTGGTACTCGCCCGACAGCGCGTCGATGATCTGCGCGTCGCGCTCGGTACCCAGGGTGGCGATCACCAGCGCCTGCGTCTCGCCGCGCGTGAACAGCGCCGAGCCATGCGTACGCGGCAACACGCCGGTGCGGATCTCGATCGGGCGCACGGTGCGCGTGTCGCGGCCGTCAATGCGCGGCTCGCCGTTCAGGATCTGCTGGCGCACGATGCGCGCCTCGATCTCGAACAGCAGGCCGTCGACCTTGACCTCGTCAAACGCCATGCCCTGCTCGGCAAGGCCCGCCTTGACGGTGGCGTAGGCCTCGCGGCAGGCCTGGGTGCGCGCCTGCTTGTTGCGGATCTGGTAGGCCGCACGCAGCCGCTCTTCGCCCAGCTCGGTGACCTTGGCGATCAGCGCCTCGTCGCGCGCCGGCGGCTGCCAGCTCCAGGCCGGCTTGCCGGCCGCACGCACCAGGTCGTTGATGGCGGCAATCGCGATGTTGCCCTGCTCGTGGCCGAAGACGACCGCGCCCAGCATCACTTCTTCGGTGAGTTGGTCGGCCTCGGACTCCACCATCAGCACCGCCGACTCGGTGCCCGCCACGACCAGATCCAGGCGCGAATTGGCCTTGTCCGCCGGGCTGGGGTTGAGCACGTACTCGCCGTTGATGTAGCCGACGCGCGCGGCGCCGATCGGGCCGTTGAACGGGATGCCGCTGATGGCCAGCGCGGCGCTGGAGGCGATCATCGCCGGGATGTCGGCATCGACGTCCGGGTTGAGCGACAGTGTGTGGACGACGATCTGCACCTCGTTGAAAAAGCCGTCCGGAAACAGCGGCCGGATCGGGCGGTCGATCAGGCGGCTGGTCAGCGTCTCGTACTCGCTCGGACGGCCCTCGCGCTTGAAAAAGCTGCCCGGAATCTTGCCGGCGGCATACGCCTTTTCGACGTAATCGACTGTCAGCGGGAAGAAGTCCTGGCCGGGCTTGGCCTCGGGGCGGGCAACGACGGTGGCCAGCACGACGGTGCCGTCCATGTCGAGCAGCACCGCGCCGGTGGCCTGGCGGGCGATCTCGCCGGTTTCCATCGTGACCGTGTGACGGCCCCACTGGAAGGTCTTGGTGTGTTTCTGAAACAGGCTCATGGATGCAACTCCTGGAGTGGAAGGCCGCCAGCGTCAGAACACGATGCCATTCCATGGCGGCCCCCGAAGACGGGACGGCAGTGGAATGACACAGCTTCGCTCTGGGCCGCTGAGGCCGCAATGCCCTCAGGCCGGATCGGCCGTCAGGCGGAAAAAATGGTCATGATGCGACAAAAAGCGCCCTGGACCGACGGCCGGCCCCGGGCGCTTGGCGTGCATGGCGGGCATACACCCGGTGGCGTGGTCGATCGCCGATTACTTGCGCAGGCCCAGCTTCTGGATCAGCGCGACGTAGCGGTCGGCGTCCTTGGCCTTCAGGTAGTCGAGCAGCTTGCGGCGGCGGCTCACCAGCTTGAGCAGGCCGCGGCGGCCGTGGTGGTCCTTGGCGTGGGTCTTGAAGTGGGGGGTCAGCTCGTTGATGCGGGCCGTCAGCAGCGCGACCTGGACCTCGGGGCTGCCCGTGTCGTTGGGGCCGCGGGCGTTGTCGGCGATGACTTTGGCTTTGACGTCGGAAGCAATCATGGATACCTCGGATGAACATGCGTCCTGCCGCAGGTGAGCGCCAATCCAACCATGGAACGACGCGTTGCCGCAGCGGGCGTGATGCACCCTGCATGACGCAGGGCAGCCGCGCATTATAGCCGCAACCACTCCCGCAGGCGGTCGACGCCCTGCTGCAAGCGCGCCGGGTCGCGGCTGGCAAAGCACCAGCGCAGCCACCCCCGGCCGGCGTCGCCGAAGGCGCTGCCCGGCGCCAGACCCAGGCCCGCCTCCCGCACAAGTTGCTTGGCCAAGGCCAGATCATCGTCCCCCTGCCCGGCCAAGCGGAAAAACACATACATGCCCCCCGGGGGCGGCGCCACCTGCACACCGGGCAGCGCCGTCAACGCCGCCAGCAGGGTGTCTCGCCCCTGCCGAAAGCGCGCCACCAGCGGCGGCACCCGCTCGTGCGCCTGTTGCAAGGCCGCCAGCGCCCCCCGCTGGACGAACACCGGCGCGCAGCTCGTGTTGTACTCGACCAGCTTGCCCAGCGCGTGGGTCAACGAGGGCGGCAGCACCAGCCAGCCCAGGCGCCAGCCCGTCATCAAAAAGCTCTTGGAGAAGCTGTGCGCGACGATCAGCCGATCCTCGGGTTGGGCCAGATCGAGAAAGCTCGGCGCACAGGCGGCGTCGCCGGCGCCTTCGCCATCGGGGTAGTACAAACGCTCGTACACCTCGTCGGCCACGATCCATGTCCCGGTGCCGCGACAGTGGGCCAGAATCGCCGCCTGCTCGCGGGCATCGAGCGTCCAGCCCGTGGGGTTGTTGGGCGAGTTGACGACCAGCAGCCGGGTCGCCGGGGTGATGGCGCCCAGCAGCGCGGACAGGTCCAGCCGCCAGTGGCCGTACGCGTCCGGCGCCAGCGACACGGTGCGCACCCGCGCCCCCAGAATGCGCGGCTGGGCGACCAGATTGGGCCAGGCCGGCTCGACGACGACCACCTCGTCACCCGCATCGACCAGCGCCTGGGCCGCCAGCATCAGCCCGTTGACGCCGCCGGACGTGACCGCGATCCGGCCAAACCAATCGGCGGCCTGACGCGACTGGGCCGGATGGGTGTGCGCCATATAGGCGGCAATCGCTTCGCGCAGTTCCGGCAACCCCAGGTTGTGGGCATAAAAGGTCTCGCCCGCCTGCAACGACGCGATGGCCGCGGCGCGCACGACCTCGGGCGTGACCTCGTCGCTCTCGCCAAACCAGAAGCGCAGCACAACGGGGCGGCCCAAGCCGGCGTTGGCCACTTCCCGGATGCGGGATTCTTCGAGCGCGGCGACGACGGAACGCATGGCGAACAAACTCCTTCGGGCCGCGCGCGGCCCGGCTTCAGGGACGGGTCATCCGGCAGGTGTGGGGTTGCTCGGCCGCGGCGGCGTCCAGCCGCTGCAGCACCCGAAAACCATACCCCGACCCCTCGACGTCGAACGGCACGCCGGGGGCGCCCTGCCGGTCCATGACGGCGACCATCAACGGCTGCTGGGCCTGGTGGTCGGCCGCCCGCATGCGCAGGCGCTGCCCGGCCAAGGCGACGTCCGCCTGCTCCAGCGCCCGCGCGATGCGCGCCGCCCCCGGCAGTGTAGCCGCACCGCCCGCTGCGCCCCCCGTGCGAGCAGCGGATTCGATGGCCTGGGCCAGCGCCTCGACCATGAGCTGCATGCGCATGTGCAAATAGTCGTCCGCGGGGTTGGGGAAGCGCTGGCGAAAAGCCTCGTAGAAGCGGCGCGACTCCGCGCCCGGCGCGTTGGGGAACCAGTCCGCCACCGCAATCACCTTGCCGATGCCCGCGTCGCCGATGGCGGCGGGTGCCCCCAGCGCATTGCCGTAGAAGGTGTAGAACTTGCCTTCGAAGCCCACCTCGCGCGCGGCGCGCACCAGCAGCGTCAGGTCATTGCCCCAGTTGCCCGTGATGACCGCCTGGGCACCGCTGGCCTTGATCTTGGTGACATAGGGCAAAAAATCCTTGATGCGCGCCATCGGGTGCAGCTCCTCCCCCGCGATGCGCACATCGGGGCGCTGCAGGGCGAGTTGGCGCCGAGCCTCGCGCAGCACCGCCTGGCCAAAGCTGTAGTCCTGCCCGATCAGGTAGACGCTGCGCACCTCGCTGTCGGCCTTGAGCACGCTCATCAGCGCCGCCATGCGCATGTCCGCGTGCGCGTCGAAGCGGAAGTGCCAGTAGCTGCAGCGCTCGTTGGTCAGAATGGGGTCCACCGCCGAGTAGTTGAGGAACAGCACCTGCCGCTGCGGCTCGCGCTCGTTGTGGCGGTTGATGGCCTCGATCAAGGCCGCCGCCACCGCGGACGAGTTGCCCTGGGCAATCAGGGTGATGCCATCGTCGAGCGCGGCTTGCAGCGCGGACAGCGCCTCCTGCGGCTGCCCCTTGCTGTCGTAGCGCACGATCTGCAGCGGCCGGCGCACCCCGGGGGCGACTTCGATGCCGCCCCGGGCGTTGACGCGCTCGGCCGCCCAGACCAGGTTGCGAAACACCGCCTCGCCGGTGTTGCCGAACGGGCCGGACAGCGTTTCGATCAGCGCCAGCCGGATGGCCCCGTCCCCGCGCCCCGCCGCGGACTGGGCAGACACTGCCCCCATCCACCCCGCCAACCCCAGTGCGCCGGCGCGCACCAACCATTGCCGCCGTCCCGCGTCCCATGCCTGCGTCATACGTTCGATTCCTTTCTTTGTGCCGTATTCGCCGGATCGCGGCGCGGGCTTGCCCCCGCGCATCGCTCTCCGCTGCGGGACGGATTCTAGCGGGAAAACCCGGTCGTAATTCATAATTACGAAGCATTGCCGACAGCGGTCATCGTCGGGTCGCGCCGCCCGTCGGACGGCGCCTGCCGCGAGCGAGCTGCCCCCGGGGCGGCTACTCGGCAACCGCGTCGGGGGCGAGGGCCACGGCCTCCAGCGGCCAGCGAGGCAGGACGTCGAAAGCCCACGCCCGATCCGCGGCCGACCACGCACCCACTTGCCAGCGCATCGCGGCGGCCAGCGCGATCATGGCCCCGTTGTCGGTGCACAAGGCAACCTCGGGGTAATGCAGCCGCCAGCCGTGGCGCGTGGCCGCTTCGCCCAGTTGGGCGCGCAGACGGCGGTTGGCGCCCACCCCGCCGGCAACGACCAGACGGTTCAAGCCCGTGGCCTTCAGCGCCGCACGCGCCTTGTGCACCAGCACATCCACGATGGCCGCCTCGGTCGCCGCAGCCAGGTCCGCCTTGCGCGCCTCGAGCGCCGGGCCCAGCTTGCGCGCCTGGGTCAGCACCGCCGTCTTGAGCCCGGCGAACGAAAAATCCAGATCGCCGCTGTGCAGCAGCGGCCGGGGCAGCGCAAAGGAGGCGGGGTCGCCCTGCTCGGCGAGGCGCGACAAGGCCGGGCCGCCCGGGTAGCCCAGCCCCAGCACCTTGGCCGATTTGTCGAACGCCTCCCCGGCGGCGTCGTCGATGGTCTCGCCCAGCAGGTGGTAGCGCCCCACGCCGTCCACGCGCATCAGCTGCGTGTGCCCGCCCGACACGAGCAAGGCGACGAAGGGAAAGGCCGGTGGATCGGCACTCAGAAAGGGCGACAGCAGATGCCCTTCCAAATGGTGCACACCGACCGCGGGCACGCCCAACGCGGCCGCCAAGGCGCAAGCCACACCCGCCCCCACCAGCAGCGCACCAGCCAGGCCCGGGCCACGGGTGTAGGCGACGGCATCGATGGCGTGCAGCGCCACCGCGGTCTGGGCCAACGCGGCCTCGGTCAGCGGCAGCACGCGGCGAATGTGGTCGCGACTGGCCAGCTCCGGCACGACCCCGCCGTAGTCCCGGTGCATGGCCACCTGGCTGTGCAGCGCGGCCCCCAACAGGCGCGGCACGCCCTGCGGCGCCGCCTCGACCAGGGCGACACCGGTTTCGTCACACGACGATTCGATCCCCAAGATTTTCATGGGCGCAGTGTACGCATTCCTCCTACAATGGTCCGGTCGAAGGGGTCACCAATTGAATGCAGCGTCGCCGCGCCTCGTCGCCCTGATCGGCGCTTCCGCCGGAGGATTGGAGCCGCTGCGCGAGCTGGTGGCCGCGATGCCGCACGACCCGCGCATGGCGGCCATCGTGGCCCAGCACCTCGCCGGCAACGAACCGTCGGCCCTGGTACGGCTGCTGCAGGCAGTCACGCGCATCCCCGTGCAGCCCATCGCAGACGGCATGCCCTTGCGCGGCGGCCGGCTATATGTCACCCCGCCCGGACACCACGTCGAAATCGACGGCCGCGTGCTGCGGCTCTATGCCGCTAAGTCCGGCCCGGCGTCCGTGCCCTCGCTGGACCGCCTATTCAGCTCCGCCGCACGGGCACTCGGACGGCATGCGCTGGCCATCGTTCTGTCCGGCACGGGTCAGGACGGGGCGGCGGGCGCGCGCGTCGTGCGCGAGGCCGGTGGCGCGGTCTGGACCGAACAGCCCAGCAAGGCCCCGTTTGCCAGCATGCCGCAAGCCCTGATCGACCGGGGGCTGGCAGACCACGTCGCCAGCGCCGTGGCGCTGGGACGACGACTGGGCGACTGGATCGACGGCTCTGTGCCCATGCACGGCAAGGCCGACATGGCGGGCGAACGGGCGGCCTTTCACGCACTGGTCGAGCGCCTGGGCAGCCGTTCCGGCCTGGATCTGGGCCAATACCAGGAAGCCACGCTGCGCCGCCTTTTCGAGCGCGTGATGCGCCAGCATGGCGCGTCCAGCCTGGCGCAACTCGCCCAGGACGCGCAGAACGACCCCCAGCTCGTGCAAGCGTTGCTGCAATCGCTGACCATCGGCGTGACCGAATGGCTGCGCAACCCGTCGGCGTTCAATTCGCTGCGCCTGGCGTGGCGGGAATACATCCGGGCCCGCTACTCCGCGGGCGCGACGACCCTGCGCCTGTGGTCGGTGGGGTGCTCGACCGGCGAGGAAGTCTATGGTCTGGCCATGCTGACCGACGATGTCCTTGCCGAGCTGGGCTGCAGCATGGACTGGGTGGTGCTGGGCTCGGACGTCAGCGACCCGGCCCTGGAACAGGCGCGCAACGGGGTGTTCGACGAGGACAGCGTCCATGGCCTGCCGCCGGCATGGCGCGAGCGGTACTTCACCCGCATCGGGCACACGCTGCGGGTACAGCAGGACTTGCGCCGGCGCTGCATGTTCGCCCACCACGACGTCTTACAGGATCTGCCGTTCATGCGCATGGACTTGGTCGCCTGCCGCAATGTGCTGATCTACTTCAAGGGCCAAGCCAAGGACGAGGTTCTGAGCCGTTTGCACTACGCCCTGGTGCCCGATGGCTTGCTGATGCTGGGGCGCTCCGAAGACCTGTCCAGCCGCGTCCACCCCTGGTTCCAGGCTGTCTCCGTCCAGGAGCACCTGTGGCGCAAGCGCAGCGATGCCAGCGCCCGCCAGCCGCTGCCGGGGCTGGGGCGGCGCCACCCCAGGCGCGGCATGGTCGCCCCCCTGCACCCCGCGACGCCGCCGCAGTTGCGCCCAGTGGACCGGCTGGAAAACGACCTGCGCGAACGCCTGCTGAGCTACCTGATCGGCCGCTATGCCGCGCCTACCGTGCTGGTCGACCGCGAGGGCCACCCCCTGCACGTGGTCGGCCCCATGGAAGGCCTGATGCATTGGCCGGCCGGCCCGACGGCGGAATTGACCCTGCCCAACCTGGTGCCGGCCGCGTGGCGGCGCGATGTGCAGTTGGCGCAGCACCGCCTGCTGATCACGCAAGAGGCCGCCGTGCGCGTGCCCTTGCCGCCCATCGCGGAGCGGCCCGCCTACGTGCTCGAAGCCGCCCGGCTCGACCAGGGGCAGGACACGTATCTGATCTTCAGTTTCGGCCGTCCGCCCAGCGCGAACACGGACGGGTCTGGGCAGCCGCCGCCCGCGCCCGACGAGCCGCATGGACTGCACGAGGAACGCCTGCAAAGCCTGATCGAGGCGCTGGAGCACAGCCAGAGCAAGTTGCAGCAGGTCAACGAGGCGTTGAGCGTCACCTCCGAGGAGCTGGAAGCCTCCAACGAAGAGCTGGAAGCCTCCAACGAGGAGCTGCGCACCCTCAACGAAGAGCTGGACCGCTCGCTGCGCGAGCAGCAACAGCTCAACGACCTGCTGCACGCCGTGCAGGAAAGCGCCGGCACCGCCCTCGCCGTGCTGGACCACGAGCGGCGCTTGCTGCGCTACAACCGGCCGGCGCAGGACATGCTCGTGCTGCGCGAGGCGCAACTGGCCTGCCCTGGACCTTCGACGACCGGCACTTTCCCTGGCCGGGGGAACTGGTGGAGCATGTGGCCAAGGGGGCGCCCGGCCCCTGGCAGGGCCAGATCGAGCTGGCCCAGGCGCGCTATCTGGTGCAGTTGGTGCCGTGGCAAACCCACGACGCACGCACCGGCTACGTCCTCTCCGTCACCGACCTGACGGAGCTGCAAAGCGCCGAGAAAGCCCGACTGGAACTCCAGACCCGGCTCAGCGCCCTGACCGAGGCACTGCACGAGGCGGTCCTGCTGTTCGATCCCCGCAACGAGCGGTTGATCTACGCCTCCCACCGCTATCAGGACTGGTTCGGCCCGGCCGACGCCACCCCGACGCCGCCCAAGCTCGGGGCGTGGATCGACGCCATCGCCAGCGACGAACGCGCCCGTGTCATCGACCGATGGCGCGACGACACGGTCCCGCAATGGACGCAGCGCTACCGCGTGCAAACGCGCGATGGCGGCTGGCGCCACCTGCAGGAGCGCGCCAGCCGCATCACCGCCAGCGACGGCCAAACCACACTGATTGCCGCGTCGCTGCTGGATGTGACGGAGATGGTCCAGCTCGAGCAACGCGAGCGCAGCGCCCACGCGCGGCTGCAGGCCGTTTGGGACAACCCCAGCGTCGGCATCGCCGTGTGCGACGGCAGCGGCGTGGTCATCGAATGCAACGGCGCGCTGACCCTGCGGCTGGGCGCCACCGATGCCGAGCTGCGCGGCACCCGCTGGATCGACTGGGTGGACGTCGACGACCGGGGCGCCATGCAGGTGCAATGGCGCTCGCTGCTCAGCGGGCGCTCGCCGCCGCCGCTGGAGCAACGCCTGCACACCCGCGAAGGCGCCCAGCGCTGGACGCGGCAACACCTGTCGCTGGCCCGATCCGCGCTGGGATCGGGCGATCTGGTGGTGGTCTTGCTCGAGAACATCGAAGAAGCCAAGCTGCGCGAGCAGACCATCTTTCGCCAGGCCAACTACGACGCCCTGACCGGGCTGCCCAACCGCCGCCTGTACCGGGACCGGCTGGAGCAGGCGCTGCTGCGGGCGCAACGCGACGGCCATCCGGTCTACGTCATGTTCTGCGACCTGGACGGCTTCAAAGAGGTCAACGATGTGCATGGGCACGAGATGGGCGACGCCGTCCTCGTCGAGACGGCGTCGCGCATCCGCCGGACCCTGCGGCCGAACGACACCATCGCGCGCTTTGGCGGCGACGAGTTCGTGATGCTGATCGACGGGGCGGAGTCGCCCCTGGTGGTCGAGCGAATCGCCGACACCGTGCTGCAGTCGCTGCGCCAGCCTTTCCATGTGGGCGACCAGACCCTGCGGCTGAGCGGCAGTGTCGGCATCGCCGCCCACCCCTCCGACGGCGAAACGCCCGAAGAGCTGCTGCGCATGGCCGACACGGCCATGTACGCGGCCAAGAACGGCGGCCGCGACCGGATGCGGTTTTACTCGCCGCAGATGGAGAGCCGCACCCGGCGCCTGGCGGAAATCAAGGCAGGCCTGGAGCAGGCGCTGACCCAGGGCCAGTTCGAACTGCACTACCAGCCCATGGTCACCCTGCCGCAGCGCCAGGTGCGGGGGGCCGAGGTGCTGCTGCGCTGGCGCCACCCGGAGCGGGGCCTCGTGTCCCCGGCCGAGTTCATCGGTGTGGCCGAATCCAGCGGCCAGATCCGCCGCATCGGCGCCTGGGTGCTGCGCGAAACGGCCCGCGCCGCGTTGGAGGCCGCGGCGCGTTGGGGCGATGATTTTCGGTTGTCGGTCAACGTCTCGGCCACGCAGTTTGGTGACAGCGCCTTGCGCGAATGGCTGGACGAGCACGGCGCGGCCCTGCCCCACCTGACCATCGAGGTGACCGAATCCGTCTGGATGGCCGACAGCCCCTCGACCCTGAGCTGGCTGCAGCGGGTGCGCGAACGCGGCGCTCTGGTGGCGCTGGACGACTTCGGCACCGGGTATTCAAGCTTGGCCTACCTGCTGCGCACGCCGGTGGACGAGCTCAAGATCGACAAGCGCTTCACGGACCACGTCGGCACCGGCGGCCCAAGCGAGCGCATCGTGACGGCCGTGCTCGAGATTGCGGC